>JBMNNX010000269.1:0-8951 GCA_050942745.1 Myxococcales bacterium | reverse complement strand
CAGTCGTTGATTCCTCGCCGGGCGCACTGCCGTGCGCCCCTACCCACCTCTTCACGCTCGCCAACCATGTCTGCAGCCACCGCACGACGACCCGCCCGCGCCATGGGCGAGGTCAGTCGTTGATTCCCTCGTCGGGCGTACTGCCGTGCGCTCGAACCAACCACGGAGCATGCGGGGACGCGCGCATTGCCACGCGTCCCTACCGCCGCGCCAACCGCGTTTACAGCCACCGCGCGGCGACGAACCCGGCGGCGAGCAGCGCGTTGGTGCCCAGGTTCCACATCACGTTGCCGGCCAGCGCGGGCAGCGGCACCGCGGCGGCCGTGTCGCCCAGCGCCCAACGAATCGCCGGTACGAGCGCCAGCGCCGGAGCCATCGCGACGAGGCAGGTCCACGGCAGCAACCCCAGCGCCACGCTCGCCGCGATGCTCAGGGCGCAGAGCCCTGCGGCGAGAAGGTAGACCCGCGCGGCGCCGCGCCGGCCTAGCAGCAGGACGAGGTTGCGGCGCCCGCCAGCGCGATCGGCCCCTTCGTCGGGGAACTCGTTGAGGAGCAGGAGGTTGAAGGTCATGAAGAAGCCGGGCACGCCCGCCGCGATGGCGACCGACGTCACGGCCCCGTCCTGCGCCACCGCGGCGCCGAGCACCGGGAGAAGCCCCAGCCCGAGCCCCGCGGCAATTTCGCCGGTGCCGCTGCGCGTCAGGTACGGCGAATAGCAGACGGTGAAGAAGAGGCCCGCGGCGATGATCGGCACGAGCGGCCAACCGACCTGCGCGACCAGGGCCACCGCGACAAGCGCGGCGACGAGCAGGTTGAACCAGAAGAAGCCCTTGGCCTTCCCGACCGACAAGACTCCGGCGGGTAGAGTCCCGCTCCCGCCGCTGAAGGGGGTGCGGACCGTCGCGAGGTCGAGGCCGGTCTCGAAGTCGACGACCTCGTTCTTCACGTTGACCGCGGCGTGCGCGGCGACGAGGCCGATGGCCGCGAGGATGGTGTGCAACCAAGAGAAGCCGCCCGCGTACGCCTGCGCAGCCGCGCCGTTGGCGACGAGAGTCACGGGGAGCAGGAGAAACGGGGCTCGGGCAACACCGGCGTAGCCGGCGAGAGCGTTCGCTTGAGACATGACCGGCTCCTTGTCGCGAGGGGCCGGAAGCTAGCGGCTTCCCAGCCTTGGCCGCAAGGCTCGAGAGCGCCTCTCCACTCAACCGGCTTTGGTGGCGACGAAGAGGCGCACCGCGCCGAAGAGCAGTGCCTCCGAGCGCACCTCGGCGAAGCCGGTCTCCTTCAAGATGCGCGCGACCTCGTCGGGCCCGTAGAAGCGGGCAGCAGACTCTCCGAGGTAGCGATACGCGGCGCGCTCGCCCGAGAGGAGCCCGCCCACGCCGGCGACGAAGGCCCGCATATAAAGGTGGTAGAGGCCGCGGATGACCGGCTGGCGCGGCTGCGAGCTCTCGACGATGACGAGCCGGCCGCCCGGGCGCAGGATCCGCAGCGTCTCGGCGAGGTACTTCGGCGTCATCGGGTTCTTGAAGGTGAGGTTGCGGAAGGCGAAGGAGATGCCGACGCGGTCGAAGTGGCCGTCCGGGAAGGGCATCGCGGCGGCGTCGGCGTGGACGAAGTCGATTTGCAGCCCGCGCTCGGCGGCCTTCCGCCGCGCGATCTCGAGCATCGGGCGGCTGTAGTCGAGCCCGGCGACCGCGACGGCGGCGCCGCCGGAGCGCTTGAGCCTCACCGCGAGATCTCCGGTGCCGCAGCACAGGTCGAGGACTCGGCGAGGCGCGCCTTCGAGGCAGGCGCGCGCCGCCGCTTCCCGCCAGCGCTCGTCCATGCCGAGGCTGATGGTCCGATTCACCAGGTCGTAGCGGCGCGGGACCTTGGTGAACATCGCGTGAAGCGGACGCCTGCTCGCCTCCGACGCGGCGGTGGCCGGGCTCTCCTGGCTCATCTTCGTCTCTCCCTGTATCGGCCGCCGAGCGCCCCGAACGTCCGCACGCGCCACGGGCGCGGCCTGGCACTCGTATGGCGCGGGGCCACGGCCTTCGCTGCTTCAGCCCTCGGCGATCGGCTCGCAGACATCCATGCACGCGGTCGCATCGGCGAGGATGCGCTCGACCTCGGGCGTGTAGGCCCCCGACTCGTCGTGCAAGTAGAGCGGCGGCTGCACCTCGAGATCGACGCGGGCCGCCTTTATCGCCTCGAGCAGCACGAGCTTGGCGGGCCGATTGACCACGGTGTGCACCAGGCGCATCCGCTTCGGCTCAAGGCCCGCGGACGCCAACGAGCGCAGCAGCTCGACGAGCCGCGACGACGGGAAGATGAGCCGCAGCCCGCCGCCGTCGTGCAGCAGGTAGCGCGCGGCCCGCGTCACGTCGTCGAGGGCGCAGCAGACTTCGTGTCGCGCGACCGCCTTCTCGCCATCCGGATTGAGATGGCCCGCGCGCCTGGCGATGTATGGCGGATTGGAGACGGCGAGGTCGAACCCTCCGCTCGGAAGCGTCGCGCGCAGGTCGCGGAGGTCCGCGTTGACGATGTGCACCTGCTCGTCGCAGCGGTTCAGCGAGACGTTGCGAAGGGCGAGCTGCGCGAGGCCCGGCTGCAGCTCGACGCCTACCACCGAACGAGCGCCCCGCTTGGCCAGCAGCACCGCCACGATTCCGCAGCCCGTCCCCAGATCGACGACCTTGCCGCGCGGCCTGTTGGCAAACGCGGCGAGCAGGAGGGCGTCGACCGAGAAGCGGTAACCGGCGCTCCGCTGGATGAGCTGGACCTGGCCTCGGCAGACCGAGTCGAGCGTCTCACCGGGCTGCAGACTGGGCCCGACATCGAGCAGGCCCCCCTCGAGAATCTGATCTCGCCCGTTCGCCATGTGAACCTTGAGTGCAGCCGGTGTGCGAGCCGCATTGTAGCCAAAGGCGAGCGAGGGGCCAGCAGAAGTGCCTACGAACCGACGAAACAGGCCTCGATGAGCGCCCGTTGGATCGTCCCTTCGCGCAGGATCTGAGGCCTCCCGTCGGTCAGCCGCAGCACCGTCGAAGCGGGGCCGCCGGGGGTCTGGCCGGCGTCGACGACCGCGTCGACGGCCTCGATCAGCGCGCGGTCGATCTCCGAGACGCGGGTGCGCTCGCGCGAGCCCGCGAGGTTCGCGGAGCTGGCGGCGATGGGACCGACGCGGCGCGCGATCTCCCGCGCGACCGGGTGCGAAGAGATCCGAAGGCCGATTTCGCCGGTGTGCGCGACCTCGAACGGCAACCCGGGGCGCGCAGGCAGCACGATGGTCAGGGGACCGGGCCAGAAGCGGTGCATCAGCACGCGGGCGACGTCCGGGACCTTCGACCACATGCGCAGCGCGGTCTCCTCGTCCGGCACGATGACCGGCATCGGCTTGTTGCCCTCGCGGCCCTTGATCTCTGCGAGCCGCTTGAGCGCCGCCGTGTTGGCGACCACGGCGCCAAGCCCGTAGAAGGTCTCGGTCGGATAGACGATGACTCCGCCCTCCTCGAGCTTGCGGACCGCCAGATCGATCGCCTGAACGAGAGAAGGAGGAAATGGCTGGGTGTTCGTCATGGTCGTCGTCGTGGGCACTCGCCTGCGCGGAGTGCCGCTCTCCAATTCCTTCCTGTCAGCACGTACGCGGCGGCAGCGTCGAACCAGCCTGTTGTCGCCCCGGCCCCAGGCTGCGCCGGGCCGCCGCCCCGTGGACAGCCGCTCCCTGCCCTGCTTGAAGCGAATGCGCGCCCGGCCAGGCGCTCGCCGCGAAGGCGCCCGGCGGGACCTGTCCCGGAGAACGGCTCCCTCAACACGTTAAGCACCAGAGCATTCGGGAGAACCTTGAGGCATTTCTGACAAGAACCTCCATTGCCGAGGCCGCCGCGCGCCTGCTCGCGCTCCATCGCCAGGCGGGTAAAGGCCGGGACGCCTAGCCGAGAAGTCGAACGCGCCTCGGCTTGCGGCCGGTCGAAGCGGCGGCGGTCGGCGCCACGAAGAGAGCCCGACCCGGCGAATCGCCGAGCGGCCCGGCGCCTCTAGTACGCGCCCTTGCCGGAGATCACCACCGGGATGGTCTTGGCGAGGATCTTGAGATCCATCCAGAGCGTCCAGCCTTCGATGTAGGCGAGCTCGAGGTTGAGCCGCTGCTTCAGCGGCAGGTCGCCGCGGCCGTTCACCTGCATCGGCCCGGTGATTCCCGGCTTCACGGCCAGGCGCTTGCGGTGGAAGCTGCTGTAGCAGGCGACGACCTTCGCCTCCTCGGGCCGCGGGCCGACCAGGCTCATGTCGCCCTTGAGCACATTGAGCAGCTGCGGCAGCTCGTCGAGGCTCCAGCGCCTGAGGAAGCGGCCGACCGGCGTGACGCGCGGGTCTTTCTGCAGCTTGAAGACCGGGTTGTCCTTGTCGAGCTTCGAGCGGTCGATGCCGAGCGCCTTGAGCCGGGCCTCGGCGTCCACGACCATCGAGCGGAACTTGAGCATGTCGAAGGGCATGCCGTTCTCGCCGATGCGCTTCTGCCGGAAGAAGACCGGGCCGCCGTCGTAGAGCTTGATGGCCAGCGCGCAAGCGCCCATCACCGGCGCGGCGCACAGCGTGACCACGCCGCCGACCACGAGATCGAACAGCCGCTTGGCGAGCCGGCCCGCGTCGTCGATGGGCGGCTCGCGCAGCCCGACCAGCGGCACGCCGAAGAAGTCCTCGACGGTGGCGCGGATCATCGTGAGCTCGAGCACGTCGGGGACGAGGTGGATGCGCACCGGCTCGGCCTGCAGCCGCATGATCACCTCTTCGACGAGGGCGTGCTGCTCGGCCGGCAGGGCGACGATGACCTGGTCGATGCCGTGGCGGCGCACCAGCTCGGCGACCTGCTTGAGCCAGCCGAGCCGCTCGAAGCCCTCCAGGCCGTCGTCGGTGGCGACCACGCCGACCAGCCGCATTCCCCACGGCGTCGCCTGGAGGCGCCGCGCGACCCAGGGGCCGACCTCGCCGCCGCCGATGAGCAGCACCCGGCGCGCGAGCGGCCGCGCGAGGCGGCCGAGGACGAAGGTGGTCAGCCAGTGCCGGCCGAGCAGGAAGACCAGGCTCGCCGCGAGCGCGTAGGCGGCCAGCAGGCGTGAGAAGTCGTAGACCTTCAGGAAGAAGAGCGCGGCGAGGAAGAAGAGAAAGCCGAGCAGGTCGCCGACGACCAGGGCGCGCCACGCGCCGCTCTCGTGGATGCGCCTCGCTTGATGGGCGCCGACGAAGAAGAAGGCGACAAGCCAGACGACGGCGGCAGCCAGGTCGACCTGCGGGGTCAGCCAGCTCGCGTCCGGGGCGAGCCCCATTCCGTACGGCAAGCTCTTTCGCAGGAAGTCGCCGGTGTGCAGCGCGGCGACCACGAGAGCCACGTCGATGGCGACGAAGACCGGGGTCAGCAGACGAATTCTCTTGATCATGGGCGCTCAGCCCCTCTCCCCGCGCGAGGTGCGGTAAGCAACTGTCGTACCGCCATCGACTCGCCGGGGCCGCCAGCGCCGACGGGCCCGCGGCCGCAGTTCGCGCTGACAAGGTGTTGATCGAACATCGGTTTTCTCTCGAGCCCCGCCCTCTGCCCGGCGCGATGGTGCGGCGTCAGTGGACCGCGGCCGCGACATCGGCGTCAGAGTGGCGCATCAGCCCCTTGATTTTCAGAGCTCGCTCCAGGCTCGCCGCGATGCGCGCCTTGAACTGGGCACGGCCGAAGCGCTCGGCGTTCTGGCGCGCGTCCTCCGGTGTGAACTGACCGAAGCACGACTCGAAGCGCTCGACCGCGGCGGTGAGCGCCGGCACCGACGGCTCGTCGAAGAAGATGCCGGTCGGCGCGCGCCCGGCGGGCTCGCCGAAGCCAACGACCGTCTCGAGCGCGCCGCCGCGGGCGAGCGCGATGACCGGGCGACCCGAGGCCTGCGCCTCGAGCGGCGTGATCCCCGCGTCCTCCTCGCCGGGAAAGATGAGCGCGCGGCAGCGCGAGTAGAGCTCGGCGACCTCCGGATCCGGCAGCGGCCCGAGGAGCTCGACCGGAGGTGCGGCCAGCGCCTGGAGGCGCTTCCAGTCCTGGCCCCAGCCGACGATGCGCAGCGGCTTGTTCATGCGCCGGAAGGCCTCGATGGCGACGTCGATCTTCTTGTAGGGCGCGAAGGCGGTGACCATGAGGTAGTAGTCACCGATCTCCTCGACGGGCCGCGGGGTGAAGCGCTCGAGATCGACCGGCGGGTGGATGACCTCGGCCTCGCGGCGATAGCGCTTGGCGACGCGCGCGGCGACGTTGTGGCTATTGGCGATGTAGACATCGACGCGGTTGGCCGAGGCCTCGTCCCACGTGCGCAGCAAGGGAGAAAAGACTCGCGCGCCAAGGCGGGTGAGCGCGCCGGCGCGGCCCTCGCCGAAGTACTCCTGGTAGTAGTCCCAGATGTAGCGCATCGGCGTGTGCACATAGCAGACGTGCGTCGAGGCGGTCGGGGTGATGACGCCCTTGGCGACGCAGTGCGACGAGGAGAGCACCAGGTCGTAGTCGGTGAAGTCAAACCCCTCGATAGCGTGAGGGAACAGCGGCAGGTAGTGCCGGTAGTGCTCGTGAGCCCGCGGCAGCCGGTCGATGAAGCTGGTGTGGATGCGCATCCGCTCGATCGTCGGCGAGCAGGCGCCCTTCATGTGGACGAGGGTGAAGACGTCGGCCTGCGGAAAAAGCTCGCAGAAGGCCTCGAAGACCCGCTCGCCACCGCGCATTCCGAGTAGCCAATCGTGGACAAGGGCGACAC
The DNA here is from genome assembly GCA_050942745.1 of Myxococcales bacterium. Taxonomy (GTDB): domain Bacteria; phylum Myxococcota; class Myxococcia; order Myxococcales; family UBA5297; genus UBA10939. The sequence continues at coordinate 2,190 of JBMNNX010000269.1, read as the reverse complement.
GCATGCGGCGTCTTGTACCAGACAGTCGAAAGGCCGCAAGGGGGCAGAGCGAGCGCGCGCAGGGGGGCCCGGCATCGCCCCCGAGACTGCGATGTGGGCTATAAAGCCGGCGGCGCGCCCCGGGCGCGCGGAAGCTGGGAGCGTATGCGCGAGCGCGTTCGGAGGAACATCTCCAGGAAGATGGTCGGCGAGGTCGGCTCGCGCCTCATCAGCTTCGCCTTTAACCTGGTGCTCGCGCGCGGCCTGGGGACCGAGGGTTTCGGCCGCTACAGCTACGCCTACGCCTTCGCCGGCCTCATCGCGCTGTCGGGCGAGCTGGGGCTCAACACCTACCTGACACGCGAGGTGGCGCGCGACCGCGACAACGCGCCCTCCTTCGCGCGCGCCTTCCTGCCGCTGAGGCTCTTGATGGTCGGGCTGGTGGCGGTGATCTCAGTGCTTCTTGCCTGGCGGCTGACCGATCCGTCGCGCCTCGCCGAGATCGCGCTGATGGCCTGCTTCGCGGGCCTCAACACCCTGCTCGACTGCCAGGGCTGCCTGTTGAGCGCCTTCGAGAAGATGGGCCACGACGCCGGGCTGCGGGTGACGACCCGCGTCGTCGTCGCCCTCGCCGGCATCGGCGCAGTGCTCGCCGGGGCGCCGCTGCTCGCGGTGATGGCGGCGGTCACCGGGGCCAACCTGCTGGCGCTGCTCATCGGCGAGGCCTGGCGCCGGCGCATCGGCTTCGCCTTCGGCCTCTCCTGGGAGCCGCGGCGGATGGCGCGGATGCTCGTCGACTCGGTCCCCGTGGGGATCACCGCCTTCACGCTGAGCGTCTACTTCTACATGGACGCGGTGGTGCTCGCGGCGCTCGGGCTCGGCGACTCGCAGATAGGCCAGTACGCGGCCGCCTCCAAGATCCTCGAAGCCTCGCAAGGGCTGCCCCTGGTCGTCGCCGCCGGGCTCTTCCCCATCGCCGCCCAGCTCGGCCGCGCCGGCGACGCGGCGTCGCTCGCCCCCTTCTTCACCCGCGTCAACCGCGTCTGCCTGCTGCTCGGAGCCCCGGCCGCAGCCGTCGCGGCGGTCATCGCCCCCGCGGTCGCGCGCCTGCTCTACGGGGCCGGCTACGAGCTGACCGGGCCGGTCCTGTCGCTGCTCGCCGTCGCCGCGCCGGTCTTCTACTCGAACCTCGTCGCCGCCCACATGCTGCTCGCCATGGGCCGCCACTGGGAGGCGGCGTTGCTGCGTGGCGGAGCGGGCGCCCTCAAGCTCGCGCTGACCATCCTCGCCGGCCGCAAGCTCGGCGTGCTCGGCGCCGCGGCCGCGCTGCTGGCGACCGATCTCGTCCTCTTCGCCGTGCTCTACGTCCGGCGCCGCGCCGGAGGCCTGAGCGAGCCGGGCGAAGGGCGGCTCATCGCGGCCTGCCTCGCCGCTTCGGCCTGCTCGCTGGCCGCCTGGCACTGGAGCAGCTCGGCACCGCTCTGGGTGACCGCGCCGGCGGTCGCTGTCCCCTTCCTCGCCTGGTTGGGAGCCCGCCGCTTCTTCCAGCCGCGCCCCTCGCCCGTCGCGCCTCGCAGCGCGGCGCCGCAGTGAGCCTTCGACCACGGGAGCCTTCAATGAAGCTGACGCTCGTCCTCTCGACCTTGGGCGGCACCGAGGAAATCGGCCGCTTCCTCGCCTCGCTGCAGACTCAGGAGGGCGCCGACTACGAGCTCGTCGTCGTCGATCAGAACCGCGACGAGCGGCTCGCGCCCATCCTCGCCCCCTACCGCGAGCGGATGGCGCTGCGCCACCTGCGCTCCGCGCCGGGGCTGTCCAAGGGGCGCAACGCGGGGCTCGAGCTGCTCTCGGGCGACCTCGTCGCCTTCCCCGATGACGACTGCTGGTATCCGCCCGGGCTCCTCGCGCGGGTCTGCGCCTGGTTCGAGGCCCACCCGGAGGCCGATGGCGTCTCGGGCATCTCGATCGACGAGCAGGGCCGCCCCTCCGCGGCTCGCTGGGACGACCGCCCTGGCAGGATCGACCGCTGGAACGTCTGGCGCAGGGCAATCTCTTTCTCGGTCTTCCTGCGAGCGAAGGTCGCCCGGACGATCGGAGGCTTCGACGAGACCCTGGGCGTGGGCGCGGGGACGCCGTGGGGCTCGGGCGAGGAGACCGACTACCTGCTGCGCGCGCTCGAGGCGGGCTTCGATTTGCGGTTCGATCCCTCCT
>JBMNNX010000022.1:0-39982 GCA_050942745.1 Myxococcales bacterium | reverse complement strand
CTCGACGAGGCCACCACTCTGTGGCGCGACGGGCAGCTCGTGTTCGCGCTCTGCGATCGGTGCGCCGCCTCGCACGACGTGCTGATGCGGCCGACCGCCGACGGCGTCGAGGTCCGCGCGCGCGCCCGGACGCCCACCCTCGTCGGAGGTGCCCGATGAGCCACCCGCTCCGCGTCGTCACCAAGCGGCCGTGCCGCCTGGACCGCGGCGAGCTGCGCCGCGTCTCCCAGGACCGCCGGCAGCTCCTCATCGCCTACCACCTGTGCTGCCCGCGCTGCGGCTTCGTCAACGCCGTGTTCCACCAGCACCAGGGCCAGGTGATCACCGAGGGCGAGGACGGCGAGCGGGTGAGCTTCTCGGCGCCGGTCCGCTGCGTGTTGCGGCCTCGCTTCGCGAGTGCCGTCCTTCGGACTCGCGCTTCGCGCTCGCGCCCCGTTTTCGGGCTTCGCCCGAAAGCCGTGGTCTGCAACGTGACGCTCCACGTGAACGACTCGGTCGCGGAGCTCGAGGAGGGGCCCGATGTGCGGAACGTGCGATACCGCTGACGCGCTCGCCGTCGTGGCCCGGGCGCGGCGGGTGGCGGACGCCCTCGCCGCCGAGCTGCTCCACGAGCCCGTCGCGAAGGCGATGGACCTCGGCACCCCGCGCGGCTTCGATCGCGCGGTCGCGTCGCTCGCGGCCGAGCTGCGGCGCCAGGCGTCGCGGCCCGAGCGCGACGCAGTCCGGGAGGCCGTGCGCGTGCTCGACATCGACTGGCGGCGGACGACGCCCGCGCAGCGGCGGCGCCTGGTCTCCGAGGCCATGAACGCGGCCGGCCGCGCGACGGCGCTCATCCCCGCGCGCATCCAGGCCACCCTCGGCCCGGCCGCTGACGAGGTCATCTCGGCGACCCGCAGCCACGGGCGCCGCGTGCAGGGGCTCGCCATCGGCGCGGAGCTCAACGCGGTCGACCGGCGCATCGCCGCGCACGTGACCCGGACGCAGGTGAACTTCGTCACCGACGAGCTCGGCCGCCGGGTCGAGGGCTTCGGCGCGGAGGCGCGCCGCATCGTCGCCGAGGGCCTCGAGGCGGGGCTCGGCCGCGACGACCTCTCCGCCGCGCTCCAGGCCGCGGCGCAGGACGCCCTCGCCGGGCGGTCCGCGTTCTACTGGGACGTCGTGGCTGGCGCCTTCGTCGGCAACGGGCGCAGCTACGCGCAGCTGAGCAGCTACGCCGAGGCCGGCATCGCGCGCTACCTCATCGAGGCCGTCCTCGACGAGCGGACCACCGAGATCTGCCGCTACCTGCACGGCAAGGTCTTCGAGGTCGGCGACGCGCTGCGGCGCTTCGACGCCCTCGACCGGCTCGACGCCCCCGAGGACGTGAAGCAGGCGCAGCCGTGGGTGCGCGAGGCGACGGACGCGGCCACCGGCCACCGCGTGCTCTACGTCGACCGCGGCGGCGTGCGGACCCCGATCGTCGAGGTCACGCGCTCGGGCTTCGGCGCGCGGGACGACCGCGGCGACCACGGCCGGAGCGTCAGCAACCGCGAGCTCATGGACCTCGGCGTCAGCTTCCCGCCGTACCACGGCCTCTGCCGCACCACGACGCTGCCCGACGTGTAGAGGCGTCGGACTACGTCTTTGGCTCGCGCTGAATTCGGTCCTCGTACGTCGCCATCATGAAGTGGCACAAGGTCGCCGATGCCCCGACCATGAGGTGAGCGTGACGCGCCGTGATGCCGTTGGCGGTGTGCCGCCCATGCCCGGTCCCGAAGCTGTTTCGGATCTCCGCCATACCGCCAGCGATACCCGCCAGCGAGCCGAGCACCTTGCGGCTGGCGTCTGCTGCGCGGGCTGCGTCGGGAACCTTCTCCGCCTTCAGGTCGAGGCACTCCAGGGCGCGGCCGACAAGCTGCGGGAGACTCTCGCGAGCCTTCTCGGTCGGCTCGCCGTAGTGGTGCAGGACCATCTTCGAGATGGTCTCGACCAACTCCTTCGCCGACCCGATCGCAAGCGCTGGGTCTTGTAGGATGCCGTCCTCGATGCGGCGCAGGTGCTCGCGGAGTGTGGCTCCGTCGAAGTGCTCGGACCCGGTGACCTTCGGCAGGAGGAGGTTCGTTCCGTGCTCTGGAAGCAGGCGATCGCCCTCCCACACGAACCCGTCTCGACGTAGCAATCGCACGAGCTTCTCAGACTCGGTTCGGGCCCAGTCCTGGCCCCCGAAGGGATCGGCGCTCCGCGTCGAGAGGTCGATGAGGATCGCTTCATAGGCAGCGATCACGCGTCTGACATCGGACCAGTCGGTCCAGTCCACACCGGCGTAGTACTCCTCCACAAGGGTCCGGCGTTGACCGCTGATCTGCCGGCCAGCCGGCAGCTCGCCCAACGGCACGCCGGCCGCGTCGAAGAAGTCGCTGATCTCGCGGAGGACGAAGCCCACCAAGGTCTCGCGGAACGCCTGTCGCGTCTGCTGGGAAACAAGCTGCTGCGCCATGGGGCCTCGTTCGTCTCGGTCAAGGCTGCCGCCTACTGCACCACAAGTACACCCTGCCGCCCGTCGTGTCCCACTCGGTGGGTCGCGTAGCTCTACTCCCGTGGAGGCCCCCGGCCCCGAACCGCCACCGCACGGGAGCAGCGCATGAGCACATCGTCCAAAGCCACCGCACCGACGGCCCGCGAGGTCGCGGCGTCGATCAAGGCGCTCGGCGGCCGGCTCACCGCGCTGGTGGACAAGCTCGCCGCGGCCGGCGACGCGCCCGGGCCCGCCGACTCGGCGCGCGCCCTGGCGGAGCTCGCCGCCGCGATCCGCGCCGCGGTCGAGCCCACGCCGCCGTCGGCGACCGCGGCCGAGAAGCGGGTCCCGCACCAGCCCGAGGACGGCTGGCCGCGCGACATGGCCGCGGGCGACGCGAACGAGCCGACGTGGGGCCGCGATCCCGAGGGGCTGCGCCATGGCTGATCGCGTCCAGGCCGCTCTCAGCCGCGCCCGCGAGCTGCTCGGCACGCTGGCGCCCGCGCCGGTGGAGAAGACCATCTGGGGCTCGCCCGCGGGCAAGAAGCGGCTCGCGCCGCGGCTCGTGAAGCTGCTGCCGAAGCACCGCGTGTACGTCGAGCCCTTCGCCGGCTCGGCCGCGGTGCTCTTCGAGAAGGAGCCCGCCGAGGTCGAGGTCATCAACGACGCCGACGCCGAGATCGCCAAGGCGTACCAGACCATCCAGAAGCTCACGCCAAAGAAACTCGCGGCGCTGCGGTCCATGTCGTGGACCGGCGACGAGGCGACCTTCAAGAAGCTCCTCGACGCGCAGCCCCGCGGCGAGCTCGAGCAGCTGCACCGCTTCCTGTACCTGACGCACTTCTCGTACGGGAAGATGCGCGGGCGCACCTTCAGCCCGAACGTGCAGGGCATCGAGGCGAAGACCATCGCCCGGCTCGAGCAGCATGCGCCGCGGCTCGCGAAGGTGAAGGTCTACTCGGGCGACTACGCGCCGGTGGTCCGCCGCTACGACGGGGCCGACACGGTCTTCTTCCTCGACCCGCCGTACCCCGGCTACAACGTCGACGTCGGCGAGTCCGAGTTCGACGAGGAGCGCTTCTTCGAGGTGCTCAAGGCGCTCGAGGGCAAGTGGCTCATGACCTACGGCGTCCGGGGGAAGCTCCCCGGGCTCCTCAAGGACGCCGGCTTCCACATCAAGCGCATCCGCACGCCGCGGACCATCGGGGCGATGCGCGGCGTCGGCGGGCCCTCGGTGCTCACCCAGCTGCTCGTCGCGAACTACAAGTTCGTCGAGAAGCACACGGACGCCCACGCCTGGCTCGAGGACTGGGAGCCCGCGGCCGAGACGCCGTCCGCGCCGCCTATCGAGAAGGTCTGCCCGCTCCTCAAGGACCTCGACCCCGACGACGAGCGCTACGTGCTCGGCGTGGTCCTCGTCCCCGAGCGCGTCGACGCGCAGGGCGACGTGTACTCCCACGAGGAGGTCCGCCAGGCCGCCCACCGCTTCATGGAGGAGTTCGGCGGGCTCGGGCTGATGCACCAGCTCCGGGTCAACGACCAGGTCAAGGTGCTCGAGAGCTACCTCGCGCCGGTCGATCTGCAGGTCGGCGACGTGGCGGTGCCCAAGGGCACGTGGCTGCTCGCCGTGCGCGTGCAGTCGGACGAGCTCTGGGAGCGCGTGCGCGCGGGTGAGCTGACCGGCTTCTCGATCGGCGGCTCCGCACGCCGCGTGCCCGAGCCCGCGCGCGCCGAGCCGGCCGATGACGCGCCCGAGGGCGAGCCGCCGGCCGCCGACTCGGAGGCCGCATGACCCAGCGACGCAAGGCCGACGGCCCCGTCAACCGCCTGCTCGACATCGTCGTCGAGGAGGTCTCGCTCGTGGACCGCGCGGCCAACGAGCACCGCTTTCTCATCGTGAAGAGGGACACGCCCATGGCCGACACCCAGACCGACAACGACGCCGCCGACGAGCCCGGCGACCTGAACGATCAGGCCGACGTCGAGGAGACCGGCACCGCTCCCGAGGGGGCGCCCACCGCCGGCGCCGACCCGCTGCTTACCCACGCCGTCGCGGCCCTCGAGGGGCTGACGGGCACGGTGGAGCTGCTCGGCTCGCTCGGCGCCGACGCGGCCGACGCCCGGCTCGCGCCGCTCGCGGCCGAGCTCAAGGCGACCGCGGAGGCGCTGCTCGCGAGGGCTGGCGTCGCGCCTGCCGAGGCGAGCGCCGAGGTCGGCGACGCAGCGGACGGTGAGGACAACAGCGAGCCCACCTTCGAGGCGCACCTCGCCGCGGCGCGGGACGCCCTCGCGCAGCTCGCCAACCTGACCGCCGCGAACCCCACGCCCGCACCGGAGCCCCCGCCGCTCGAGCCCCCGAAGGCGCCCGCGCTGCCGCAGGAGCTCACGGCGAGCCTCGCCGCGATGACCGAGTCGTTCCGCGCCCTCGCCGAGACGGTGAAGGAGCAGCAGCAGCGCCTGGCCCGGGTCGAGAAGCAGTTCGGCCTGCCCAACAGCGCGCCGAGCACCGAGCGCGTGCGCAAGGCCGAGCCCGAGGAGGTCGGGTGGCCGATGGACCTCAACCACCCGATGGACCGGGAGAGCGTCGACAAGGCGGTCTCCTTCCACGACCTGTAAGGAGCCCCCGCCCATGAGCTACACCGACAACCGCACCATCCTGCAGAAGGCCGACCTGGCCCTCGCGGATCTCACCGCCGGCGGAGGCATCCTCAAGCCGGCGCAGGCGCAGAAGTTCATGCGCCTGCTCATCAAGGACTCGCCGCTGATGCGGCTGGCGACCGTCGTCCCGATGCAGTCGCCGAAGCAGCAGCTCTCGAAGATCAAGTTCGGCAGCCGCGTGCTCCGGCCCGGCGCCGAGGCGACCGCACTGCCGCTCGCCGACCGGGCGCGCCCGGACCTCTCGCAGGTCGAGCTCGACGCCAAGCTCTTCAAGGCCGAGGTCCGCCTCTCCGACGAGGTGCTCGAGGACAGCATCGAGCGCGGCGAGCTGCGCCAGACGATCATGGAGATGATGGCCGAGGCCATCAGCCGCGACATGGAGGAGGTGCTGATCAACGGCGACACGCTGTCGGCCGATCCCTTCCTCGCGGTGATGGACGGCGCGCTCAAGCAGGCCACGAGCAACGTCGTCGACGCCGGCGGCGCCGCCATCTCGAAGAACCTCCTGCGCGACATGCTCAAGACGATCCCGTCCGAGCACCTGCGCGACAAGAAGGCGATGCGCTTCATGACGAGCGTCGACGCCGACCTCGACTACCGGAACACGCTCGCCGAGCGGGCGACGGCGGTCGGCGACCGGCTGCTCGAGGGCGACACCCCGGTGCTCTACTCGGGCGTCCCGCTCCAGCCCATCCCGCTCTTCCCCGAGAACCTCGGCGCCGGCAGCGACCAGACGGTCATCCTGCTGTGCAACCCGAAGAACATCCACGTCGGCATCTGGCGGAACATCCGCGTCGAGTCGGCGCGCGACATCTCGGAGGGCACGCTCAAGATCGTGGCCACGCTCCGCTTCGACGTGAAGTTCGCCGAGGAGCCCGGGGTCGCCAAGGCCATCAACGTCCAGCTCTGAGCTGCAAGGGAGGACTGACCGATGCAGACCCTGCTGGTTCGACTCAAGCCCTACGACCCGCGCCGCGGCTGCGTGCTGCGCCGCTTCACGTACCGCGGCATCAAGTTCCACGAGGAGCGCGGCTGGTACCGCGTCGACAAGGAGGTCGCCGAGTACCTCCGCGGCGTGCGGCAGGTACCGGGCGACAAGCACGCGCCGCTCGCCTTCGACGTGTGCACCGAGGCCGAGGCCCAGGCGCTCGACGCCGAGCACGAGGCCGCCGCGACCACGCGCAAGAAGGCCACCGAGGCCTCCGTCGCGACCCCCGAGGCGCCCGCGGTGACCACCGACGACCTCGAGCCGCCGGGCGGCGGGGGCCGCCGCGGCGCCCGCTCGAAGTAGGCGCGGCCGTGTACGCGACCGTCGCCGAGCTGCGCGCCGAGGGCGTGACGGTCGCGCAGGCCGACGAAGCGCGCCTCGCCGCGCTCATCGACGCCGCCACCGCCGAGATCGACCGCGTCACGGGCTGGTTCTTCGAGCCCCGCGACGCCCAGCTCGTGCTCGACGGCCGCGGCGCGCCCTCGCTGGAGCTCCCCGTCCCACCCATCCGGCTCGACGCGCTCGTCGTGGGCGGCGCGCCTGCCTCGCTCGATCCGGCCGACCTCGTCGTCGTCGGCGCGCCGGTCCAGCCTGGCTTCGACGCGCCGCGCCTCACCCGACGCTACGGCGTGTTCCCCCGCGGGCGCGGCAACGTCGTCGCCGCCGGCCGCTTCGGCTACACCGAGCCGGACGGGACGCCCGAGGGCCGCGTCCCCGCGCCGATCCGCCGGGCCTGCACGCTGCTCGTGCTGCGCTGGCTCGCCCCGCTCGCCGACGACGCGGCCTTCGACGCCCGCAACCGCTGGCGCGTCGTCGAGGAGCGCACCCGCGACCAGAGCTACAAGCTCGCGGCGCCCGGCGCCTCCGCGGGCCCTTTCGGCGACCCCGAGCTCGACGCCGTCCTGCTCCGCTACCGGCGCCCGGCGCCGCTGGGGGCGGCCTGATGCGCGGCCGGCTCATCTTCCCGTTCCTGGCCGAGCTCCGCCGCCTGGACACGGCGGCGATGGCCGCGGGCGATCCGGACGGCCCGGGCCCGCTCGCCTCGGGCTTCGACCTCGACTTCAAGGAGCCGGTGCTCGTCGACCGCGACGGGGACGGCGTCGCCGAGCGCGAGCGCGTCGAGCTGCCGCCCATCCGCGTGCCGTGCCAGGTCGAGCCCAAGGTCTTCGAGGACCTGCGCCTGCTCGCCAGCGGCGACTCGCCCCGCTCGGACCTGAGCCTCGTGTTCCACTTCCGCGACCTCGAGCGGCTCGGCCTGGTCGACGCGACCACCGGAGACGCGCTCATCCGTCCCAACGATCGGCTCGCCGGGCTCTATGACCTTGGAGGATTGCTCGTCCAGACCATCCGCACGCCGCCCGGGCTCTACGTGACCCAGGCACAGCCGCGCGGGTTCGGGCTGGGCCGAAGCCGCCCCCATCGCAACCTGCTGCTCGTGACCTTCGAGGCGCGGCAGCTCGCGCCCACGAGGGTCGAATGAAGCACCTGCTCGCCACCATCACCTGCGCCGCCACGCTCACCGCGTGCGGCCCCTTCGCCGTCTGCACCCCGAACGAGACGCGCTGCACCGGCACGCTGGTCGAGGTCTGCGACGCGGACGGCCAGTGGGACCTCGCGGAGGATTGCGCCGCGGTCTCCGGCGCCGAGGAGCCCCTCTGGGTGTGCTGCCCCGTGCTCGCCGACGAGCTCGGCCCGGACGGGCACGCCTGCCTGCCCGCGGCCGACGCCTGCCCGGCGGAGGGGGAGTGACCATGGCCGCCAAGCCCACCCCCGCGCACGTCACCGCGCTCTGGGACGCCATGCGCGCCCGCTACGGCACGCGCATCGTCGACAAGTCGAGCGCGGCCGAGATGAAGCTCGTCGGCTGGTTCCTCGAGCGCATCGGCGTGCTCGACCAGGCCACGTTCCTCGAGCGCTTCACGACCACCATCGGGCGCCGCATCTACGTGCCCTTCACGCCGGGCACGCCGACCCCGCGGCACAGCCTCTGGAGCCAGCTCGTGATCTGCGTGCACGAGCACCAGCACGTCGAGCAGCTCGTGCGCGACGGGGCGGTGACCTTCTCGCTGCGCTACCTCGCGAGCCCGGCGGCGCGCGCCGCCTACGAGGCCGACGCCTACCGCTGCAACCTCGAGCTGCACCACTGGCACACGGGCCAGCTCCCGAGCCCGCGCGAGCTCGCCGAGCGCCTGCGCAGCTACGGCGTACGCGACGCCGACATCGACGTCGCCGAGACCACGCTCATCGCCGCTGCGCGCACGGTGAAGGCCGGCGGCATCATCACACCCGCCGCCAAGTTCGCGATCGCCTGGCTGCGCGAGCACGCGCCGGAGCTCGAGCACCGAGGTGCGGCGTGACGGCGGTGACCAAGACCGGCGACTGGCGCCGGGCCCGGGCGCTGCTCGCCGCGGGGCCGCTCCGCCTGAAGGCCGCGATCGGCCTCGCGCTGCGGCAGGAGGCCGAGGCGCTGCGCCGCGAGATCGTCCAGGGGCTCACCCGCCAGGCGCCCGGCGGCTCCCCGCTGGCGCCGCCCAAGGAGACCACGCTGGCGGCGCGCCGCCTCAAGGGCTTCGGCGGGAGCAAGTCGCTCATCGTCCGGGCCGATCTGCGCAACGGCGTCGCCACCATCGTCCGCGGCGACGAGGCGTTCGTCGGCGTGCCCCGCACCGCCCGCGGCAAGGACGGGCAGAGCCTCGCCAACGTCGCCGAAATCCAAGAGTTCGGCTCGGCGCCGATCGTGATCCCGATGACCGACGCCATGCGCCGCTTCGTCTTCGCGGTGCTCCGCGAGGCCGGCGAGCCCATCTGCGCCGGCGGGGGCGGCGGCGCGGGCGTGGTCGTGGTGCAGGTGCCGGCGCGGCCCTTCCTGCGGCCCGCCTTCGAGCGCTTCAAGCCGGGCGCGCAGCGGCGCTTCCTCGCCCGCGTGGCCGCGCACAGCGGCATGGGAGGGGTGTGATGGCGGCGCCGACCCTGAGCAGCGTCACGCCCGCGAGCGGCCCGACCAGCGGCGGGGACCTCGTGCGGCTCGTCGGCCTCGACTTCGCGCCGCAGCTCGCGGTGCGCTTCGGCGCGGCCCCGGCCGAGGTCGTCTCGGTCCGCGTCGAGGCCGGCGTGTCGATCGCCGACGTCCGCACGCCCGCGCACCCCGAGGCGCTCGTCCCGGTCGTCGTCGAGAACCTCGACGCGGCCGGCGTCCCGGTGCCGGGCGAGCTCGCCACGCTGCCGAGCGCCTACCGCTTCGTCCGCGGCCCGCTCGTCGCGGAGGCGACCGTCACGCGCCTGGTCCGCGCGCTGCTGCGGATGCTCAAGGCGCAGGTCGCCGAGAACACCACGATGACCGTGGCGCTCGACTACGACGACACCCCCGACGACCAGCTGCGCGTGGTGCCGCTCGCGAAGCTGCCCGCGCTCGTGCTGTCGGGCCCGACCGTCCGCGACAGCCGGTTCTACGCGACGAACGTGCCGCACGAGGACGTCGTGGCCGGAGTCCTCGGACCCGAGCTCCGGCGCCGCCGCCCGGCCTTCACCGTCGACCTCGCCTTCGCGCTGACCGCCGCGTCCGACCGCACGGCCGAGCTCCTCAACCTCATGGCCTCGGTCGCGTCGTTCCTGAACCGCAACCGGTGGCTCATGCTCCCGCGCGACGCGGCGCGGCCGGAGCTCGGCCACGTGCGCTGGGAGATGGACCCGGAGGGCGACTTCCGCACCAACCTCCACGGCCAGGGCGACGTGCGGGTCTTCACCTGCGGCTTCGTCGTCCGCGGCTTCGACCTCGACGAGGGCCTGCCGATGGACCTCGGCAAGGCGGTCGCCGAGGGCGGCGCGGAGCTCTCCACCGTCGCCCACGGGGGTGCCGCATGAGCCTCACCCTGATCAACCGCAGCGGCCGCTGCCTCGCGCTGAACCTGCCGCACGCCGAGGTGTGCACGGCCGCGCGCTGCTCCTGCGTGACGCTCCCGGGGCGGCCACCGCGGCGCGTCGCCGGCTCGATCACGCTGCCTTCGGGCCAGGCCCTCACCGACCTGCCCGACGAGCTGCTCGGCGCCGCCGAGGTGCGAGCGCTCGCGCGGCGCGGCGACCTCGAGGTCCGCCACACCCCCACCAAGCCCAGCTCGAACGAGCCGCGCGAGCCCGACGCCCCGCCGTCGAAGCCGGCTCGCCGCAAGCGAGGAGAGTCCCGATGAGCGCCCAGCTGCTTTCGTCCAAGGTCGTCGTCGTCGAGGAGGAGCCGCGCGTCCGCGGGATCCCCTCGGTGCCCACCTCCGTCGCCGGCGCGGTCGGCCTCACCGAGCGCGGCCCGATCGGCGTCCCCGTGCTCTGCTCGTCGCTCGAGGAGTTCGAGGCGACCTTCGGCGGCTTCACGCCGGACGCCGACCTCGCGCTCGCCGCGATGGGCTTCTTCGAGAACGGCGGCACCCAGCTCTGGGTCGTGCGCACCGCCCACTACGGCGACGTGCAGGACCCGCTCAGCCAGACCGCCCTCCGCGGCTCGGCGACGCTGCTGGCCGACGCCGCGGTCCCGACCCCGGCCGAGCTGATCGGCGCGCCGGTGGGCCGCGTGTTCGTCCAGGACGGTGACACCCTCGTCGTGGCCGTCGACGGCGGGGCGCCGGTGACCGCGACCGTCGTCGCGACGCGCGCCGAGCTCGTGAGCGCGGGCGTGTTCCCGACCGGCTTCGCCGGCGGCGAGGCGCTCGAGCTGCGCGTGATGGGCATGGACCAGACCGTCACCTTCGACGCCGCCGATCAGAGCGTCGAGGAGGTGGCCGCGCGCATGAACGCGCAGCTCTCGCTGGTGAGCGTCAGCGTGGACGCGGGGCAGCTGCGGATCCGCACCGACCTCGGCGGCACCGACGTCGGGCTCGAGGTCACGGGCGGCGACGCGAACGTGGTCCTGGCGTTCCCGGCCGGCGAGGTGCTCGGCGGCGGCAACGTCGCGATGTCCGCCGAGGTCACGCCCGACGTGCTCGCGGGCATCGTCGCGGCCGCGATCCCCGGGCTCGTCGTGGACGTCGTCGCCGGCGCGCTCCGGCTCCGCACCGTGAGCACCGGCGCGCTGGCCTCGCTGCAGGTGCAGCCCGCGTCCACCCTCGACGAGCGGCTCGGCCTCGACAACGCCGCCTACACCGGCAGCGACGGCGTCGCCGCGGCGGCGCTCCTGGTCGAGGGCAAGGACCCGGGCGCCTACGCGAACCGCCTGGAGGTCGAGGTGCGCCCGCCCACGAGCGGGGAGGCCGGGACCTTCGACGTCGCGGTCGTCGAGGACGGCGTCTACCGCGAGGTCTTCGCGGACCTGACGATGACCCCCGGCGCCGCCCGCCACGTCGCGGCGGTGATCAACGCGCCGCGGGGCGGCTCGGCGCTCGTGCGCGTCACCGACCTCGCGCTGCCCGGCGCGCCCGCGCTCGGCGTGCAGACGGCCGGGCTCGCCGCTGGCGACGACGGCCTCACGGGCCTGACCGACAACGACTTCATCGGCTCGGAGGTCGGCAAGACCGGCCTCCGCGCGCTCGACACCATCCAGGACCTGAGCCTCCTGCTGGTCCCCGGGCGCGCCACCGCGGCGGTGCACAACGCGATGGTCGCCTACTGCGAGGGCCCGCGAGAGGGCCTGGTGTTCGCCATCCTCGACCCGCCGACGGGACTCGGCGCAACGGGCATCGTCGACTACGTGCTGAACACCGCCGCGCTCGGGAACCTCAGCGAGCACGCCGCGATCTACTGGCCGCGCGTGAAGGTGCTCAACCCCTCGCGCAGCGTGTTCGGGTCGAGCGACCAGCTCGTCGTGGCGCCATCGGGCATCATCGCCGGCGTCTTCTCGCGGACCGACGGCGGACGCCCGGGCGGCATGTACGACCCTCCGGCCGGCATCGACAAGGGGCGCATGTTCGGCGTACTCGGCTTCGAGACCGACGAGGTGCTCGAGGAGCGCAAGCGCGACCTCGTCTACCCGAAGCGCATCAACCCGCTGACGACCGGCCCCGGTCTGCCGCGCTACATCGACGGCTCACGCACGCTCAAGGGCGACGGCAACTTCCCCTACGTCGCCGAGCGCCGTGGCGTGAGCTTCATCGAGCGCTCGCTCAAGCAGGGGCTGCAATTCGCGCGGCACAAGAACAACACCGAGGGCCTGCGGGCCCAGGTTCGCCGGACCATCACCGCGTTCCTGCTCACGCAAATGAACAATGGCGCCTTCCGCAGCCGCGAGCCCGACAAGGCGTTCTTCGTCGACGTCTCGAACACGCTCAACACGCCGACGGTGATCTTCGCTGGCAAGCTCGTCGCTCGAGTGGGGCTCGCCACGAACAAGCCCGCCGAGTTCATCATCCTCCGCATCAGCCAGGACACGCGGGCCCTCGAGGCCGAGCTGGCGGCTGCGGGCGCGTAAGGAGGACGACCCATGACCGTCATCGGCAACCCCCGCAGCTTCCACAAGAAGTTCAAGTTCATCGTCGAGATCGACGACATCGTCCACGCGGGCTTCCAGAAGTGCAGCGAGCTCTCGGTCGAGGTCGCGAACGTCCAGTACTTCGAGGGAGGCTCGCTCATCCCGAACAAGAGCCCGGGCCGCCTGACCTTCGCCGACGTTACGCTCGAGCGCGGCGCCACCCAGGACCGCGACCTCTTCGACTGGTTCCAGGACGTGGCGATCACCTCGAGCGGCCTTGGCCTCACCGACGTCAACTACAAGCGCAACCTCGACATCGTGCAGCAGGACCGCGACGGCACGACGCTGCGGCGGTGGACGCTGTCGCGCGCCTGGCCGGTGAAGTTCGTCGCCGGCGACTGGGACAACGAGAGCGACGAGAACGTCATCGAGTCGGTGACGCTGACCTACGACTTCTTCGAGCTGGTGCAGTAGCAGCCCCAGTTGTCAAAGTTACCAGCCGACCGTCACTCCGAGCGACGAGACCAAGTAGTCTCGGATCGCTCCGTCGGTGCAGTCCGCGAGTTTCTGGACCAGGACGGGCAGTCCCTTCGCGGTGCTGTGCTGCACGACAGGCCGGGGGTGGACGCCGTGCGCGATCTGGTGTCGCAGTTTGAGAGTGGCATCAAGCCGCTGCACGGCTGCGGCGGGCTTCGTCGCCTGCCACGACCAGGCCTTTGTTACGTCGTCCAGTCCGATCGAATCACGGACGAAACCTCGAACGTTCTGTGAGTTTGGAGTGTTGAACCGGCCCTTCGCTGCGCTGACCGACGCCTTGAGGGACGGCCAAGGCCCCATGGGTGCCGTACTGGGCTTCATCGCGTCAACGGCTTCAACAACGACGTGTTCGACGTACGCCTCCCATGCTGACACGGCCATGACGACGATCGCGC
This sequence comes from Myxococcales bacterium, assembly GCA_050942745.1. GTDB lineage: Bacteria > Myxococcota > Myxococcia > Myxococcales > UBA5297 > UBA10939. The sequence continues at coordinate 26,522 of JBMNNX010000022.1, read as the reverse complement.
GGTTGACGCCGGACAGATGCCACTGTCGCCCCTTGTTTCCCGTCTTGCCGGTTTGGTGAGCGCCGACGAGATCAGCGACATCCGAGAGAAGCGGTCGAAGGACCTGGCTGTTTGCGTTCGATGGCATCGGCGACCCTTGCTGAGGAGAACGGTGCGGCAGGTGCCGCGGCGAGGCCTGCACGAGGGTACACGTTCGACCCGCATCGTCCCACGTACCCGCGCCTCCGGCTCTACTCCGATGGAGGCCGCGCCGTCGAGCGCCGTCCTCCGACGACCCGTCGCATCGGAGGCGCGCGCATGTCCCACGTCATCACCTGCCCCTCGGGGCTCACCGGCCGCGTCCGCGGCATGAAGGTCCGCGAGGAGCGGATCCTCGCCGACCGCAAGCTCGCCAAGAGCGGCGGGCAGGTCGATGAGCTGCTCGGGGCGTGCTGGGAGGAGACGCTCGACCCCGGGCCCTACGACTTCGGCGACAAGGGCATCGACTGGGGCGCGGTGCTCCAGGGCGACCGCTTCTACGCGCTGCTCCAGGTCCGCGCGCTGACCTACGGTCCGGAGTACGCCTTCGCCCTCGGCTGCCAGAACGACGGCTGCCGCGCGCGCTTCGAGTGGGAGCTCGACCTCGGCGAGCTGCCCGTGCGCCGCCTCGGCGACGAGAGCCGCGCGGCGTTCACCGCCGGCAACCGGTTCGAGACCACGCTGCCCGACGCGGGCGTGCGCGTGTGGTTCCGGCTCTTCACCGGCGCCGACGAGCGGCGTCTCCCCCAGCTCCGCCGCTCCGCGGGCGACCGCATCCTCTCGGCCATGCTCGGCTGGCGCGTGCTCGAGGTCGAGGGCGTGTCCGAGAAGGACAAGCGCCGCTTCCTCGAGGACCTGACGATGCGCGATGCCGACTTCCTCGTCGACGAGTTCGACCGCGTCGACTGCGGCGTCGACACCACCATCGAGATCGAGTGCCCCGAGTGCTTCCAGACACAGGAGGTGGAGCTCCCTTTCGACAAGGGGTTCTTCCTGCCGGGCAAGGACAGGACCGCGAGGCGGAAGGCCCGGAGCAGCTCTTCCCCGACGTGAACATGGAGACGTGGCGCGAGGGCCTCTTCCAGCTCTGCTGGCAGCAGCACGGAGGCTCGGGCCTCGCGGTGACGCTGGAGGACGCCCTCGACCTGCCGACCACCGATCGCGACTGGCTCATCGAGCGGATCGGCAGCCAGCGCGCGCGGGAGGCGAAGGAGCTGGAGAAGGCCGCGCGCAACGGTCGAGGGAGGAAGTGACCCGTGGCGCTCAACAACCTCGGCCTCGGCTTCGTCTTCACCGCGCGCGACCTCGCGTCGGGGGCCATCGGAAACCTCGAGCGCAACTTCATGAGTCTCGACCGCCGGGTTGGGCTCGGCACCGAGAACATCCAGAGCGCGTTCCAGCAGCTCGGCGTGGGGCTCGCCGTGTTCACGGCCGGCGCCGCGACGGTGGGCGCCGCGTTCTCGCTCGCCAACGCAGCAGGCCGGTTCGAGCAGGCCGTCGCCTCCGCAGGCGCTATCGCGGGCGCGACAGCCGAGGAGCTGACTCGGCTCCACGACGCCGCCATCGAAGCGGGCCTCGCCACGCAGTTCTCGCCAACGCAGGCGACGCAGGCGCTGCAGGACCTGGCCGCCGCCGGCTTCAACGTCACCGAGTCGGTCCGCCTCCTGAACCCCGTGCTCGACCTCGCGGCGGGCTCCCTCGGCCAGCTCACGCCGTCGCAGGCAGCGGGGCTGGCTTCGCAGGCCATGAAGGCGTTTGGCCTCTCCATCGACGAGGCCTCCATCTCCGTCGACCGCATGCTGCAGGCGGTCAACGTGTTCGCTCTCGATGCGAGCGAGCTCCCGCTGGCCCTCGGCACGGCCTCGCGCGGCGCCCAGGCTCTCCACCAGTCGCTGTCCGAAACGCTCATCTCGCTGGGCCTCGTGAAGAACGTCGTGCCCGGCGTCGAGCGGGCCTCCACTGCCGTCGCCGTCGCGATGGAACGCATGGCCGATCCGCGTGTCCAGCAGGCGCTGCGCGGCGTTGGCGTCTCGGTGACGGACTCGCAGAACCGCTTCCGCAGCTTCCTCGACATCCTCGGCGACCTCGCTCCTCAGCTCGACCGGATGAGCGAGGCGCAGCGGTCGGCGTTCCTGCTCTCGACGTTCGGACGCGAGGCGCTCGGCGGCGTGAACGCCATCCTCACGCAGGTCACGAACGGCGTACGCACGAACTCCGGTGAGACGCTGCGCGGCGCAGCGGCCATCGCGTACCTGCGCGATCAGTTCGAGAACGCAGGGGGCACGGCCGCGCGCTTCCGCGAGCAGATGCTCAACACCTTCGAGGGGCAGAAGCAGCTTCTCGCGGGCTCGCTCGAGACCCTCGCCATCGTCGCGGGCGAGCCGTTCGCGCAGGTCTTCAAGCCGCTCGTGACGATCGTCGTCGAGGTCGTGAACGCGGTGCTCAACGTGTTCCGGCAGCTCCCGGCACCTGTGAAGCGAGCCTTCGCGGCCTTCGTGGTCGGGGCGGGCGCCGTCGTCGCGCTGGTCGGCGCGGTCATCGCTGCCAAGGCGGGCTTCGCCCTCCTCCTCATCGGGCTCAAGGCGGCGGGCATCACGCTCGGCGGGCTGATGGCCACCATCCTTCCGGCCATCCTCATCTTCGGCGTGCTCGCGGCGGTGGTGGCGGGCTTCGTCGTCGCGTTCCGAAGCAACGTCGGCGGCATCGCCGACTTCTTCGCGCGCGTGTGGGACCGCATCAAGCTCGCCTTCCGAGGGCTCGTGCAGCTCTTCGAGCAGGGCGGCTTCTCCGGCGCGGTGCGCGAGGAGCTGAACCGCGCTGAGAACGCGGGGCTCAAGACGTTTCTCATCCGCGTCTACCAGATCGCCTTCCGCATCCAGCGCTTCTTCCAGGGCATCGGCGAGGGCTTCAGCGCCGCCATCGAGGCCGCCGCGCCCGTGTTCGAGGCGTTCGTCGGCGCGCTCACCAGGCTCGGCCAGGCGCTGGGCCTCGTCGCGGGCGAGTCGGCCAATGCAGCGGCGGGCATCCCGTCCGACGACTTCGCCGCGTTCGGCCGCATCCTCGGACAGATCGCAGGCGTGCTCGTAGAGGTCTTCGTCGGCGCGCTCACGTTCGTCATCGACGTCGTCACGAGCGCCATCAACACCTTCCGCTCGGCGATGGCGCCGCTTCAGCCTGTGTTCGACGCGGTGAAGAACGCGGTCTCCCTCGTCTTCCAGGAGCTCGGCAAGCTCGGCGCGATGTTCGGCTTCACGTCGAGCGCCAGCGGCCAGGCGGGCGGCTCACTCGATGCGTTGCGCTCGGTGGCCGAGTTCCTCGGCACGGTCATCGGCTACGTCGCCGCCGGCATCGCTGGAGCGATCGGTGTGATGGTGTCGTTCGTCGTGAACCGCCTCGCGGTCATCATCGCGGCGTTCCGCTCGGTGGTGGGCTTCATTGGCGGCGTGGTCGACATCCTCGGTGGCCTCGTCACCGGCAATTGGGCGCAGGTGTGGGTGGGCTTCAAGAAGGTGGTGCTCAACACCATCAACTTCCTCGCGCAGCTCCTGCTCGGTTTCGTCGAGACCATCGCGGGCGTCATCGACACCATCGCCGGCGTCTTCGGCGCCGACCTGGGCGGGGCTGACGCGATCCGCAGCCTGCGCCAGGACATCGAGCGCGGTCTGCTCGAGGGCGTCGACGAGGTCACGGCTGGCGTGACCGTGGCGCCCGCTGGTTCGACGCTGACCGCGCTCGACGCGGCCACCTCCACGATGCCTGCCGTCGCGGCGATGACGCCCGCCGTGCCCGCGTCCTTCCCGATGACGCCGGCCACGCCGCCCGCGTCGCCGCCCATCACGGTCAACCTCCAGGTGGACGGCACCACGCTCGCCACCGCGGTCCATCGAGCGGACCGCGACACGGCCACCCGCTCGTTCTCGCCGGTCCCGGCGTACTGAGGAGGTCAAACGTGTCGTTCGACGGAGCCATCGCCCGACCACCGCGCTGCGTCCTCGTGAACGTCACGAGCGGCGAGTCGATGGAGTGCCTCTTCAACCCGACGCAGCTCTCCGAGAAGCTGCAGGTGAACTGGAACCGCCTCGCCGTGCCGGGGCTCTCGCATCAGGTGCTCCAGTTCCAGAGCACGGCGAACCGGCAGCTCTCGGGCGTCGAGTTCTACCTGGACCGCTACTTCGCCGCCGAGCAGCCGGGCGATGTGAACATCCTCGAGTTTAGGGCCTTCCTGCGCGCGCTCACCGTGCCACCCGAGGGTACCGAGGACGTCGCCGCGACCGCGCCACCGCGCGTGCTCTTCATCTGGCCCGAGGTCGTCACCGTCGAGTGCGTCGTCGCCAGCGTCGAGTTCACCTACAAGCAGCTCGCGGTCGATGGAACCGTGCTCGTCTACGCGGCCAGCGTGACGTTCGAGGAGATCCTCGACACCCGCGTGACCAGCGAGGAGCTGCGCGAGGCCGAGCTGTAGTCCCCGAGGGGCCGGGGCGCGCGGCTTTGCCTGGGCATGGCTCCTCGCACCGGTTCTCGGCACTCCTTCGCGCTCGGCGTGCCCGACGAGATGGGGCGCCGCTTCCTCAGCGAGCGCGAGCCGTACCGCTTCAAGGAGCACACGGACACCCGCGTCCACGTCGTCGCGCAGGGCGACTCACTCGAAGGCCTCGCCGGCCGCTACTTCGCGCCGCTGCCGCGTGCCTGCGGCTTCTGGTGGGTCCTCGCCGACTTCCAGCCCGACCCCATCGTGGACCCGACCTTGGAGCTCGACGTGGGCAGGCGCCTCGTCGTGCCCAGCCTCCGCGTGCTGACCGACGTCATCCTCAGTGAGCAGCGCCGGAGGTTCGACGCATGACCATCGTCGACCGCAGCGGGCCCGGCGTGCGCATCACGCTGCTCGACAACGAACGCGCACCAAGCGGCGAGCCGCTCGACCTCGCTGGGCGCATCATCGCCTTCACCTACGAGGACGCCGAGAAGAAGGCCGACCAGGTCTCGCTCCAGCTCGACAACTTCGACCTCGCGCTGTTCGAGCGTGCGGAGCTGGTGGGCGGCGCGACGCTCGAGGTCTCCTGGGGCTACCCCGCCAACATGGCGCCGCCGCGCCGGGTGGTCGTGAAGAAGCTCAAGGGCTTCCAGACGCTGACCATCGAGGGCCAGGCCACGAGCGTCTTGATGAACCGCGAGGCGAAGACACGCTCCTGGGCGAACAAGTCACGCGCCGACGTCGTGCGGGAGATCGCCGCCGAGCACGGCTACCAGGGCGAGTTCCTTGACGTCGAGGACACAGGCGAGGTGCTCGACACCATCAGCCAGAGCGCCGAGACCGATGCGCGCTTCCTGCGGCGTCTCGCCGCGCGCGAGGAGTACGAGTACTTCGTCGACGACACGGGCTTTCACTGGCGCTCGCGCGATCAGGCCAGCGCGCCGAAGCACGTGCTGACCTGGTTCTCCGACCCGGGGCGTGGCGACATCATCTCGGTCAGCGTTGAGAGCGACCTCCAGCGACGCGCCGGCCGCGTCGAAGTGCGTGGGCGCGATCCGCTCGCCAAGACCACGGTGGAGTCGGCGGCGACGAGCGCCACGGTCGAGCGCGCGACGCTGAGCGACGTCCTTGAGGTGGTCGACCGCGAGACCGGCGAGACCTCGCTTCAGGAGCGCAACGCGACGACCAGCGTGCATCCGACCTCCGCGCCGACGCCCGCTGCCGCCGAGCGCGAGTCGGCCGCGCGCTTCCGCCGCGCCGAACGCGAAACGGTGAAGCTCGCGCTGCATGTGGTGGGCGACCCGACGCTGCGCGCAAAGCAGGTCGTCGAGGTGCGCGGCATCTCGAGCCTGCTCTCGGGCAAGTACTACGTGACCGAGGCGAAGCACGTCATCTCGTCGTCGGGCTACGTCGTCGACCTGAAGCTCACGCGCGACGGAACCGGCGCTCGCCGAGGCGCGGGCCCGAACGCACGAGGCCAGCCGCAGGGCGGCGAGCCGAACCGCACGACACCGGCGACGGGCACGAGCACGGTGACCGCGCTCGAGCGGGTCGACCCGGAGACGGGCCGCACCGTCGTCGAGTACCGGCACGACGGCAACGTCGTCGGCGTCGAGGACCCGGAGGCCGGCGTCAGCCGCATGTACTGAGGAGCCACGCGATGAGCACCTTCGACGACGACATCCACACGCACGACTCGCGGCTCCTCGGCATGTACGTGGGCTACGTGACGAAGCGCGACGACGAGGAGCAGCTCGGTCGTGTGCGCGTCTGCATCCCGGGCGTGCTCGAGCCCGAGAGCGCGTGGGCGTGGCCGCTGGGGACGAGCGGCGGCGGCTCGAAGGACCGTGGCTTCTTTGCGGTGCCCGAGGAGGGCGCCGAGGTCGCCGTGTTCTTCAACCAGGGCAACGTCGACGCGCCGTACTACCTCAGCGCGCACTGGGGGAAGCCGAACGGAGAGAGCGAGGTGCCCGAGGAGGCGCAGAAGAACCCGCCCGACAACCGCGTGCTCGCCACGCAGACCTTTCGCGTCGAGCTCGATGAGACGAGCGGCGGGCGGAAGCTTCGGCTCACCAACAGGAAGACCGGCGACCACCTCGTCTTCGACGCCGAGGAGAACACCGTGACGCTGCAGGCGACGACGGCGCTCACGCTGCGCGCGGTCGGCGCCATCAGCATCGAGGGCACGCAGATCACCATCGGCGGCCGCGTCGTCCGGCCCATCGCCGCCCCCATCTGAAGGAGACGAACGTGGCCCTCCCGATCTGCCTCGAAATCCCTGAGCTCGGCGATCCGCCGGTCATCACGCTACCGGGCGGCGTGAGCATCCAGCAGTTCAACCTGATGGAGGCCATCCAGCCCGCGCTCACCCCGCTGATGCCCGTGTTCGACATCATCGACACCGTGGTGGCGGTCTTCAACTGCGTGAAGGCCATCCCGGACTCGCTCGGGCCGCCGCCGGACCCCACCGCGCTCGCCGCGTGCATCCCCGAGCTGGCCGAGAAGGTGTCGAAGCTCTTGAAGCTCATCCCGCAGCTTTCTCTGCCGTACACCATCATCGGGATCATCGACCTGGTCATCGACACGCTGAGGCAGGCGCGCGATCAGCTCCTGCACCTGCAGCAGCAGATGCAGCAGATCCTCGGTGCCATCGATCGCGCCACCGAGCTCGAGGACGCGGGGCTGATGGCCATCACGAGCTGCGCGCAGGCGAACGTCGCGACGGAGGCTGCAAATGTCGGCAAGGCGCTCGCGAGCCTTGGGAAGCTCATCGGCATCGTCAACATCTTCCTCGGCATGATCGGCGCGCCCGAGGTGCCCGACCTCTCGAACCTCGCCGGACGTCCGCTCGACGAGGTGGTGCCGCCGATCGACGCCATCGTGAAGGCGCTTCAGGACGTGCGCAGCGCCATCCCGGTGCCGTGAGGACAACCCCATGAGCCGCGAAGCACAGAACCTCCTCATCCCGTTCCGGCGCGACAAGAAGCGCGACTTCGCGGTGGGCAGCGGCGAGGCGCTGCTCGCGTCGAAGGTCCGCCAAGCCCTGCTCACGGAGGGCGCCACGGCGCGCTCGTCGGGGGAGCTGCCCTGGCGCACCAACTTCGGCGCGGGGCAGGCACTCCTGCGCCACCAGCGCAACGACGCCGCCCTCAAGGAGCTGGCCCGGGTCTACGTGCGCGACGCCCTCAAGCGCTGGGTCCCGGGCGCGACCCTCGTGAGCCTCGCCGTCGAGCAGGACGGTCCGGCCCTGACGCTGCGGGTGCGCGTCCGCGAGCGCGAGACCAACGCGGCAGTGGCCGTGTCGATCGAGCGGTGAGCCCGTCCCCGAGGGCTGGTTCTCCGGGGCTTTGCCTCCCCGGAGGCATCCCGTCGTGGCCACGCTGCCCGAGTCCGTCGACTACACCGACAAAGACTTCGACGCCCTTCGGGCGCGGTTGATCGCGCTCATCAAGAGCGTGTTCCCGGACTGGACCGACTTCGACGTCGCCAGCTTCGGCAACCTGCTCGTCGAGCTCTACGCCTACGTCGGCGACGTCCTGACGTTCTACCAGGACAACCTCGCCCGGGAGTCGCGGCTCGTCACGGCCACGCAGCGCAAGAGCGTGATGGCCCTGGCGAAGATGCTCAGCTACCGGCTGCACGGCGCCCAGGCGGCGACCGCCGAGGTCTGGCTCCAGCTCGCCCGTGTGCCGGTAGCCAGCGTGACCTTCCCGGCCGGCACGGTGCTGCGCACGCAGGAGGTCACCGAGCCGGTGCGCTTCCAGCTCCTCGCGCCCGCGGTCATCGCGGCCGCCGCCGATCCGCCGCGCGTGCTCGTGCTGGTCGAGAACTCGAAGGCGCACACGCAGCTCTTCGACGCGCGCGGGCTCGCCGACCTCGAGCTGCATCTCGACTTCGCCCCGTACCTCGACGACTCGGCCGTCGTCTCGACGCCGCAGGGTGCGTTCACCGAGGTCGACAGCTTCCTCGACTCGCGCCCGAACGACCGGCACTTCGTGGTCGCCGTCGACCAGAACGACCGCGCGACGCTGCGCTTCGGCAACGGTGTGAGCGGCATGCCACCGAGCGGCACCGTCTCGGTCACCTACAAGACGGGCGGCGGCAGCGCGGGCAACGTCGACGCCGAGCGCATCGCTGTCATCGAGGGCGCCTTCAAGGACGCGTACGGCAACGCGGTGCAGGTCAGCGTGCGGAACCCCGCACCCGCCACGGGCGGCGCAGACCGGCAGACCGTCGCCTCCGCGAAGCTACTCGCGCCCGAGAGCCTGCGCGCGCTGACGAGGACCGTCGCCCGCGATGACTTCGAGATCAACGCACGCCGTCTCTCCGGCGTCGCCCGCTCGCTGATGCTCACGTCGAACGAGGATCCGAGCATCGCAGAGAACACCGGCATCCTCTACGTCATCCCGCAGTCCCAGGCGCCCGGCGCGATCCCCACGCCAGCGCTCAAGAACCTCGTGCTCCAGCAGGTGACCGAGGTCTACCCCTGCACGCTCACGTTCCAGGTCAGCGTGCAGGACCCGGTCTACAAGACCGTCGACGTCGCCGCGCGCATTTTCCTGCGCCAAGGCTACGCGCCGAACGACGTGCGCGACCGCGTGCGCGCAAACCTCGCCGCGTACTTCCGCGTGAACGAGCCCGACGGGACGCCGAACCCGCTCGTCGACTTCGGGTTCAACATCAAGGACGCCGAGGGCAACCCGGTCGGCGAGATCGCCTGGTCGGACCTCTTCAACGTCATCCGCGACACGCCGGGCGTGCGGAAGATGGGCGACGCGCGTCTCGACCTGACGCTCAACGGGCTGCCCGCCGACGTGCGCCTCAACGTGCGCGAGTTCCCGGTTCTGCGGACCGTGACGCTGGTGAATGGCGACACGGGGGAGCTGCTCTGATGGCGATCCTCAACCCCAGCTTCGAGGACGCGGGCGCGCTCCCCGGCGAGGCCGAGCACTGGGCGCTCTCGGCGGTGACGAGCCTCGAGGAGATCGCGGGCTTCGGCACCGCGCCCGAGGATGCATGGGAGGACTTCGAGCGGTGGTTCGAGTTGCTCGACTCCATCGACGACGTGGTCGTCGTTCTCGCGTTCTTCGACAGCGCGCTCAAGGGCTACGAGGAGTTCGAGAGCGGCTGGGCCAACGTCGTCTACCTCTACGACCTGCCGCCCGCGCAGCTCGTCACCGCGACCTTCGACGGGCTCGCCGCCGAGGAGTGCGAGACGGGGTGGAGCAACGTCCCCTACGCGCGCGAGTGGGCCGACGTCACCGCCGCGACGGGCGTTTTCGACGGCGAGCCGCGCGAGGACTTCGAGGACCAGTGGCGCAGCAACCAGCTCTACGCCTGGACGTGGGCGGCCGTCACCTCGAGCACCGCGATGTTCGACGCGGGCGCGCAAACCGTCGAGGACTTCAACAACGGGTGGACGCCCGCGACGACGCAGTGAGGAGCAAGCCATGGCCGAAGCAGACTGGACGTACCTCAACGACGGGCTCGACATCGCAACGGTGGACCGGGGCGTGACCGCGGGCATCGCGCGCCCACCGGGCGGCGGCAGCTTCCTCTACGCCTTCAACTCGCTCTCTGCCGTCGAGGGAGCGGTGGGCCTCTTCGCCAACCTCGCCAGCTTCGCTCCGATGGCCAAGGGCGGCTCCATTCGAGGCGTCGTGCAGCGTGGCCCGGGCGGCGGCCCCACCGGCTTCTCGCCGTTCTTGTTCCTCTGCTGCCAGGGCAACTCGGTCAACGACAGCGCGTACCTGCTCGGCCTCTCCGACGACGATCCGCACCGCATTGTGCTCCGAAAGGGCGCCGTGACGGTCGGCCTGCCCACGGCCGACGGGCCCGGCGTGCTGCTCAAGTCGGCGGCGTCGTTCGCGCAGGCGACCTGGCTCCACCTGCGCCTCGACGTCATCGTGAACACCAACGGCGACGTCGTCCTCAAGGTCTTCCAGAACGACCTCGCGCTGCACGCGCTCGGCACGCCGCCTGACTGGCAGCCCGTGTCCGGCATGGTGGAGTTCATCGACGACCACCTCGGCATCAACTCCGGCTCGCAGCCGCTCACGTCGGGGCGCGGCGGCTTCGGCTTCTCCGTGAAGGACGTCACGCGGCGCGCGTACTTCGACCACCTCGAGCTGTTCCGGCAGGTGTGAGCGATGGCGCTGACCGCGTTCACCAGCCGTCTCGGGCGCGGACAGGGGCGCCTCGCGACGTCGAAGGCGACGGGCGGCGACTACGCCTTTGTCCTCGGCGATGCCGAGCCCGGGCGCCTCTTCGAGCTCGCGCCCGGCGACCACGCCGAGGTCACGCAGCAGACGGACCTCACCGGCGTGATGCTGGTGCGCGCGCTCCTGCGGTTGCGCGTGCCCGCGTCGACCCCTCCGGGGCTCGCGTGGGAGGCCAGCATCATCGTCGATGGCACCAAGCTCGCATCCATGCGCGCCAAGCCCGGCCGCGAGCGTCTCGTCACCGACCTCGCCGCGAACGTCTCGAAGCTCTCGGGCCTGCACACCACCGGGGTGCGGCTCGAGCTGGTGATTGCGTGAGGAGCCCGGCATGAGCACCCTCGAGCTGCCCGCGCTGTACGTCGACTCGGTCGCGCTCGTCGCAGCGACGCCGAGGCTCGTGCTCGTGAACCGTGACCCGAGCCCCGGCGAGAGCGGCGTGCCCATCGACGCGACGCTCGCCCTCGAGCTGGTCGACACCGGGCCGGACGGCGTGGAGCGCTCGACCGCGCGCGTGTGGATCGACGGCGCCCTCGCGTTCGACGGCAGCGCCGTGCCCGAGCTTGCCCCGGCCTTCGCGGGTCCGCTGGCCAGCGTCACGCAGACCACCGACACGCTGCGCGTCGTGCTGCATCCGGTGGTTCCGCTCGCGAGCCTGGCAACGGTCCACGTGCGCGTGCTCGCTCAGACCGTGGGAGGCGCGGCCTCGCTCGACGAGGTGTACTCGTTCGTCGTCGAGGATCGGACTGCGCCGCGTGTCGTCGGCGCACAGGCGCTCGCGCAGAGGACCGTGCGCGTGGGATTCGACGAGCCCGTGCTGGTCCCGAGCGGGGCGAGCTTCCTCCTCACGCCGAAGGGCGCGCCGGCCGTCTCAGTCACCGTCGCCGGTGTGAACGTCGAGGGGAGTATCGTCCTCCTCACACTCGACACCGAGATGACGCCCGACGTGCTTCACGAGGTCGTGGCCGTCGGCGTGACGGATCTCTTCGGCAACGCAGTCCTCGGCCCCTACGACCGCGCGAGCTTCACGGGCTTCCGCCCCGCGCGACCGCTCACGAGGCGCTTCGACCTGTGGCGCATGCTTCCGAAGCACAACCGCCGCGACGACCACACCGGCGACCTGTTCCGCTTCATCGCGTGCCTGCAGGAGGTGACGGACCTCCTGCTCGCCGACGTCGATCGCTGGCCCGACATCTTCGACCTCGAGCGCGCGCCCGAGGCCTTCGTCGACCTCATCCTGCGCGACCTCGGCAACCCGTTCCCGTTCGAGCTCGACGCGATGGGCAAGCGGCGCCTCGCGTCGGTGCTCGTCGAGATGTACCGGCAGAAGGGCACGGCCAAGGGCATCCAGAACGCGATCCGCTTCTTCCTCGGCATCGACATCTCGGCCATCACGCCCTTCAACGCCGACACGCTCTATCTCGGCGAGTCGCTGCTCGGCGTCGACTGGGTGCTCGGCCCCTCCGACCGCTTCGCGCGCTACGCTTTCAACGTCGAGGTCGCGCGCATCCTCACCGACCGTGAGCGCGAGCAGCTACGCGCCATCGTCGAGTACCTGAAGCCCGCGCACACGCACTTCGTGGACCTCGTCGAGCCACTGCCGCCGGTGCTCCCGAACCATTGGGAGCTGGGCCTCAGCGACCTGGGCGAGACCACGGACCTGCACTGAAGCGGATTAGGGCTTTGCCTTGCGAGCGAAGAGGTTGAAGCCGGGAAAGTCGTTGAGGAAGAAGCGGGAGAAGTACCCAATGAGCCCGTCTTCGGCGTCCATCGGGTACAGGAGCCACTCGGCCACTTGTGCAGGAAGCGCACGTCGCACGTCTTCCGAAAGAAGAGCGTCGCGGTTCGCGGGGAATCGAGTATGTCAACACCCTCCTTCGGGGATCCTGTAAAATGCAGGCGCTCGATCGCGCTGCCGTCAAGGGCACGCGACGAGCGGCTTCGTCAGCCCACGGTCGGAGGACGGCGATGAAAGACGCGCCACGGAGGCCACCCGGACCGCGCCCGTGCGCGCCTCCCTCCAGGTGCCGTGCTGGGAACGTCTTCTCTTGAAATCGAACGGAGGACTCAAGATGCCCCGCCGCTTGACAACCTTCGACAAGATCGTCCGATCGATCGGAGAGGCAGAGAAGACCCGGCGCGCCGAGCTACGCCACATGTACGCGCGTGAACGAGAGCGGGAGAAGAGTCGACGGCGACGCGAACGCCAACGAGAACGCGACGAGCGCCAGCGTATTCAAGAAGAGGCTGGTGAGCGCGCTGACGCGGAGTTTGCCGAGTGGAGCGAGCGCGAGGAGGCGCTGGCAGTTCTTGCTGTCCCGGAGCATGCACCGTCAGACGCCGTAGATCGGTTGAAGGGGCTCACGAGTCCCGAAGAGTACGAGGGAACTCCTTTCGATGAGCGGCCCTTCGACTACGAGGTCCCGCGTGGGCCGAATGCGGCAATTATCGTGTCGGCGCGCCACCGCGTTAACGCGGAATTCGAGTTCCCGGCGTTTGCGGAGCCAGAGTACATCTTCGCGCTGCGCGCTCTCGGCGTTATTGGGGTGATTGCCGGAGTAATCGGAGCGTTCAACTCGGCTTGGGTTGTCGCCGTCCCAGCTTTCCTCGTGGCAGCATTCTGGGGGCTCCGAGAGCTCACGCTTTCGGATGACAAGCAGCAGCATGAGCGCAATCGCGCGGCTGAACTGGAGTTGGCTCATCAACGGGCTGCATCAACAGCGCGCAAGGAATATGAGGCTGCAGAGTTCGGCCGGCGGGCCAAGCACGCTGCGAACGAGCAGGACGCGCGCGAGCAGTTCGACAAGGAACAAGCGGAGCGCGTTGCATGTGCCCGAGCTGCGCTGTCTGGCGACGCGGATGCCATGCAGAGCATGTTGGATGCATTTCTTCCACTCCAGGATCTGCCGATCACGACGGTGTTGCCCATTGCCACCGTCGAGGATTCGAAGACCGTTTCGCTCGTCTTGACGGCGCCTCCTGCATCAGAGCTACCAACCCAGAAAGCACGCCGCGTAAAGGCCGGTGTGACCTACCGCGATAAGAATGCAACGGAACTTGCCGAGCAATATCGGCGGGTGGTGCCAGGCCTTGCGCTTCGCCACATCACAGAAGTGCTTGCGCTCCTTCCGACAGTGGAAACGGTTCGCCTCGACGTGTACGAAGAGAGAACTGATGCTGAAACCGGCAAGGATGTCCTCTCCTGCATCATCGCGGCCGAGGCTGAGCGAAGTGACGTCGAAGACTTGAATTTCGAATCGATTGAGCCCGAGGCAGCGATCGAAGGCCTCGGTGGTGCGGTCAAGTGGAGAAAGGGCCAGTACGTCGAGCAGGAGGGGGTATCCGGGCTGACAGCCGATGATGTCACGGCTTGCCTCGAGCAACATCTGAAGAGTCTTCAGGACGAAGTCGCTGAGGAGATGAAGGACCCCAAGAAGCGACGGGATTACGAACTTCTCGACCTGCTGAAGCTTGTCGGCAAAAAGCGCAAGGGTGAAGAGTTTGATGACGAGGAACATAGCCGCTTCGATGAATTGAATGGAAGGTATCCCGGCCAAGTCGAGGGATTCGAAAAGCTTGCAGAACATTTCGCCGAAGATTCGCGCGCCAATCTGACTCCCGAGGAGTCAGAGCTTCGGGATCTTCTCGAATGGCATTGCCGCGAGGGAATTGGATACATCGACAGCCTAAAGCGGGTGCTCGAGCTCATGCTCAAACATCCCCGCCGAGGCAGTCAAATTTGGAAGGCGCTCGGAGGCGAAACGGTTGATGGTGACGCTGGTCCCGACGACGAAGTAAAGACGTTGAGGAACCTCATCAAGGAACTCATGATGGGGAACGGCTTCGTGGCATCTTGGGGCGACGTTGACCAAGCGACCACCGCGCGCTTGCCTCCAGACCTTCGCGACTCCAAGTGGGGGAGCGTGATGCTGAAGTTCATGCTCAAGTACCCGTACTGGACGGAGCGATTTGTCGGCGAGATATCCGGGACGTGGGCGCCGCCTCCGGTCCAGTTGACGCGGCCTGCACTGGCTGAAGCGTCCGTAAGGCAAGCTTTTCCGATTGGTGAGGAAACCGCGAGCGTAGGAACCGGCTTTCCGCCTATTGCGCCCAGCGCGGAATCCGCCTTCGACGAGCACCCGTTCGATTTCGACTCGCCGAGCGGGCCCAATGCGCACATCGTCGAAGCCATAAGCAGGGAGGTGATGCAGCAGGCCGGCTCGCCCGTGGAATTCGCAGATGCATCCGCGATGAACTCCGCGCGAGTGGCTTTCGTCTTTATTATTGCTCTCGGAGGTGTCGTATTTCTCTTCCACGAAAGGCCGCCCGTCATATCGGCAATTGGCTACCTGTTTGTCTTCGGCATCTCCGTCCTGTGGCTCTTCACCGAAATCATGAACCCGAGGAAGAAGGCCCTCGCCCTGAAGCGGACGAAGCTAATCGACGACCTAAAGCGGGAGGCAATTCCCCGGGCCAAACAGCTCTACGAGGATGCGGAGATGGCCCGCCGAGCCACTGTCATTGGACGAGCGGAAGGCACCAAGTGAGTTCGAGGGGCACGAGGCTCAGGAACTGGGACCGGACCACACAGCATGATGGGCGAACAAAACAAGAAGCCGCGCGGAGCCGGCTAAAGCGGAAGCGGCAGGGGGACGGCAACTACCGTTCGCGTTGGCGCAGTAGTTCAGCAACGGTCGGATGGCCCGCCTTCGAGGCCACGTCAGCTGCCGACTCGTACTCGCCCGTGCCCTCGAACCTGTAGTCGTCGTACCCAACGTCCTCCCGTATTTCGCGTTCGACGCTGGCATCTGCACCTTTCCCGAGAAGGTGCTTCACCATCTCCAGGTCGCCACATTCTGCCGCCACGATCAGGGGCGTGTCGAATTCGTCGCCTGACGCCCAGATCGCCATGGTGCAGACCTTTGCGTTGACGTCGGCGCCCTCGACGAGCAATCGGTCCACGGCTGCGCGGTCCCCGTTCAGGATCGCTTCGAGAAGCGCCTCATCAAGGTCGGTGCCCATCGAGCGGTTCGACAAGGTCGTCGGAACCTCGCCTCGATCAAGAGCCTCGACCAACTCGACAATCGATCCAACTTCGCCTCTGGGGTGTGCCTTCGACACGATTCCACCTCACGCTTGAGCGTCGGGTATCCACTCGGCCACAAAGAAGCTCGCGACATAGGCGACCACGCCGACGCCCAGCGCGACCAGCGCGTTGTGGCTGTCGGCCGCGTTCTGCGCGATGAGAAGCCACACACCGGACGCCACCGCCACCGTCGCGCCGATGAACCCCAGAGTCTTGCAGAGCAACGACTGGTTCCAGTTGCGCTGCGGGATGGTGAGCAAGAGGACGATCCCGAAGAGCAGAAACAGGACGATCATCAGGATCAGCGTGTCCTCTGTCTTCTCTCGACTGGACTTCCCCATGCGATCACCTCCTCTTCAGCAGGGTCCACACGACCGCGATCGCGTACATGGTGCTCGCCCACGTGAACCAGTCGTCGGTGCGAACCCACTCGCTGCTCCCGCCAGCGATGTAGCGAAGCCCTGCCGTAGCCGCCCATGCGGCGAGCAAAGCGAGAACTCGTGCAGGCTTCGGATGCGCCGGCGCCGGCTCCGCAGACGACTCCGCGGGCAGCGTCGCGTAATACGGCTCGGCATCGCTCTCGCGATGCCTGCTCCGGTGGCCGCCTTGGGTCGGCGAGTCGAGTCGCTCGCGGATGCTGATGCCGGTCCCCGGCAGCCCGGCCGTTCCGTAGACGCCCCGCTTCGAGAAGTTGACGGTCGCGCCGGGGCGTCCCACGGAGACGCTTACGCCGCTCTTGCTCAGGTTGAGCTTCACCCCCGGGGCCAGCCGGAGAGATCGTCGGATCCGTAGGGGCATCTCGCCTTCCCAGGCACCGCATGCGGCGCACCTGCACAAATTGTAGCGCGGTTCCCACGCCCGGAGATCGCGCTTCTAAAGAACGGCCCTTTCCGAAGGCCCGGGCGCGCTCGAGGAGGTCCTCGACGAATAGCCCTGCAGCGTGGGGCACCGTGGTTCTGCTCGGCCTTGCGCCCCTGGGCAAGAGCTTCGACCGCGACGGCCGTGAAAGCCAGCGGCATGCGAGCTACCGAACCGGCGGTGTCCCCGGAACCCGCTGTTGCGGGCTTTGCCTACATCGGGTGCCATGCGCGCCGCGCTCCGAGGCAAAGCCATGTCGGACAGGGTCGATTTCTACTTCCGCCAGCGCGTCACCGAGGCCGAGCTCGACCTCGCGTTCGCCTTGCTCGAGAAGGCCGACCGGGACCTCGCCGCCGACCTGAACATCTACGGCGTCGTCTCGGGTGCCGTCCCCGCGCCGCACGCGCCGGTGCCGGACCTGACGGTGGACCTCACCGCACCCGGGCGGGCCTACGACAACCTCGGTCAGCGCATGTTCTTCGGGACGGGGCAGACCGTGGACTGCGCCGTCGACTTGGTGGGCATCCCGACCGATGTCGCCACGGCCGGCAACGAGCGCTGGCTGGGCATCTTCCTGCGCTTCAAGCGACAGCTCTCCGACCCCCGGACGGACGGCAACTCTCAGCAGGTGTTCTTCCGGCGCGACGAGTCGTTCGAGCTCGTGGTGCGGCAGGCGCCCGAGGGCTCCATCGGCGTCGCTCCGAAGCCCGCGCTCCAGGCCGATGAGCTGCTCCTCTGCGACGTGCGCCGCCGCCCTGGGCAGACGCAGATTCTCGTCGCCGATATCGACACCTCGCGCCGGCAGGCGTTCATCTTCGCGCAGGGCACTTCGGTGGCTGTGACCACCGGGACATGGAGCATCCTCCAGCCGCTCGCCGCGACGGTCCAGGCCGCGCTCGACGAGACCGACGCCGAGCTGCGCGACCACTTCACGGCGGTGGCCCGGCGCCATGCGGCGACCGCGATCGACTACGCGCCACACGGGTTCGTAGGCGCGGGCAACGTGCAGGCCGCCGTCGACGAGCTGATCGACGACCTTGCGACCGGAGCGGTGGGCAGCTCTGGCGCTTCGCGCGTTGGCGCCGATGCGGCGGCTGGCGCACCCAATGCGCTGCCGGCGGGCTCCGTGAAGAGCCAGCTCGCGCAGCTCCTCGGCTTCCTGAACACGCACGTGAGCGCGCCGACCGGTGCGCACAACGCAGCGGCCATCGCGGCGACGCCGCACAACAACGTCGCCGCGACCAACGTGCAGGCGCAGCTCCAGGAGATCGTGACGGACCTCGTCGCGACCGGAGCTGCGTCGCCGGGCGCGGGGCTCGTCGGCGTCGACGCCATCGCGGGCGCACCCACGGCCATCGGCGCGGGCACGGTGCGCGCCGCGCTGGCAGCTCTGCTTGGCGGGCTTAACGGCCACGCCAACCAGGCCAGCGGCGCGCACGCCGCGAGCGCCATCTCGGTCGCTGACGCGGGCGCAAACCTGAACGCCGCGAATGTCGAGGCCGCGCTCGCGGAGATCCTCGACGCCTTCGAGGACGACCACTTCAAGGGCAACGAGGCGAACGCCGGCCAGCACCGCACCATCCACATCCCATCGCTCGGCGGGACGAAGGCCCTCATCCTCGACGCGAACGCGTCCGGCACTGCCTCGACGCGCCTTCGCATCTACTCGGACACCGGCTCCATCTGGTTCACGCTGAACGCCTCGTGGGATGGGACCCAGTGGGTGCGTGACGCGTCCGGCACCTTCTGCGGGGCGTTTCGCTTCGCCCGCAACGAGATCGAGTTCCTCCACGAGGACTCGTTCGCAGCGACCTTCACCACCTGGACGCGCACCTGGCGCCTGCCGATGAGCAGCACCGTCAACTCCGCGTTCGAGCTGACCGGAACGGTGCGCGAGGTCGGGCGCATCGGGATGGAGTGGACCAACAGCTTCAACGGGACACGCACCGTCGCAGGCGGGGGCGGCGTCACCTTCCGCAACCGATTCCCGGCGGCGCCGTCGTCGATCACGCTCAGCGTCAACAGCGCGAGCGGCGGCTTCGCGGGCACGCCGAGCACCGGCTACGCCGACCGAGATGGCTTCGGCTTCTTCTCGTACCAGTCGCTCGCTGGAGCGGCCACCGCGTACTGGTTCGGCTCGTACACCGCGATCGCGTGAGGAGGAGCTCATGGCCATTCAAGAGATCACCGAGACCGAGCTCGTCCAGCGCTGCGCCAAGTGTGATGGCGAGAACCACGTCCCGCTCGCCGGCATCGAGGTCGGGATCGAGCGAGACGAACAGGTCGAGGACAGCGTCGTGGCGCTCCCCGAGTGCCCGACGTGCCGCTCGCGCGAGTTCCTCCTTCGCTCGCCGGTGGAGGAGCAAGAGCATCCCGTGGTCGGCAGCTCGGGGCACCTGCATCGGCTGCTCGTCGATGAGCTGCACTCCGAGCTGGTGAAGAAGGGCCGCGTCGTCGCGAAGCTGCGAGACAAGGCGGACAAGGTCTTCACTCGGCCCATCGAGGTGGAGGCCAAGCAGCGCTTCTTCGGCAAGGGTCTCAAGCTGCCGGCGCGCGCCGTCGAGCAGCTCCAGGGGAAGGACCCCGACCAATGAGCGGCGGCCTCATCGTCAGCGGTGTCGCGACGTGCCCCGTCGACGGGCTCACCGTACGCACGTTCGCGGACGACGGCGTTCATCGCTTCCCCTCGAGGGGCAAGCGAGCTCGCGCGGTCGAGCTCGTCATCCACGAGACCGTCACGCGCAGTGTCGACTCGACCATCGCGGTCTTGAAGAAGCGCGGGCTCAGCGTCCACCTCGTGATGGACGCTGACGGAGCACTCACGCAGCACGGCGATCTCGCGACGGACATCTTGTGGCACGCGAGCCAGCACAACGGCGCGTCGTTCGGCGTCGAGGTCGTGAACCCGTACTACCCGAGCAACCTGAAGCCCGGCCTGCCGTGGAACCGCGTCATCAAGGCTCCGTGGGCGCACAAGGGCGAGTACGTGCTGCCGACGCCCGCGCAGGCTGAGGCCGTCGCCGCACTCGTGCGCTGGGCGACGAGCGCGCCCGCGCCCGGCATCGCGGTGCCGCGCGTGTGGCCGGGGCTCAGCGACGGACGCTTCGCGCTCGGCCTCGTCGACGCGGCCGCGAAGGCACCCCTGCCGGGAGTGCTTGCGCACCAGTACTTCGGGCACGCCGACGGCTCGATGCTCGTCTTGTACGCGTGGCTGCGCATCGAGGCCGGGCTCGCAGAGGGCGTCGCGTTCGAGGAGGCGGTGAAGCGCGCGACCGGCGTGCGCCGCGCTGACGTCCGAGACCTACTGCCCACGCACGCCGTGGCATGACCCGAGGAGAACGAGATGCAGGACTTCACCAGCGTTGCGACGTGGCTTCAGGCGACCGGGCCCTACGGGCTCGTCGCCGTCTTGGCGTGGGCATTCTGGAGGGTGAACGAGAAGAAGGACGCCCAGCTCCGCGAGCTGTTCGACAAGGTGGCCGAGATGGGCCGCGCGCAGACGGAGGCCGTGACCAAGGTCGAGGCCGCGCTCGTCGCGCTCAAGGACGCCATCGAGGACATGCGCGACAAGGCGGCGTGAGGACCACGCGCGGAGTTCTCGCGAGGTAACGCGGGTTCCGCGC
This sequence comes from Myxococcales bacterium, assembly GCA_050942745.1. Taxonomy (GTDB): domain Bacteria; phylum Myxococcota; class Myxococcia; order Myxococcales; family UBA5297; genus UBA10939. The sequence goes on along the minus strand of JBMNNX010000022.1, from coordinate 6,248 downwards.
GCCAGCATATTTCTCGCTTCTTCGCCTTGGAAGGTCGCCAGAAGGAAGCCTGTATGTCGTCGCGAACGGGGCGCACCGCATGAACCACCCCGACGGAGACGACGACATGAAGGTGAGCGAGCTGATCGAGTTGCTGGAGGAGCAGGACCCGGACGCCGAGGTCCTCGTGATGATGCAGCAGAACTGGCCGTTCGAGCTGGGCCTCGCAGGCGTGACGACGCGCGAAGAGATGCTCCGCGCCGATCGCGACGAGGACGGCGATCGCGACGACGAGCCCCGCCTCGAGCGTGGCACCGCCAAGAGCGACGTCTTTCTCGTCGAGGGGGAACAGCTCCGCTACGGCTCGAAGACCGCGTGGAGCGTGGCCACGCGTTGAGCGCGCGCCGTTCCCAGCGAGGTCGAATCTTCACGGAATGACCTTGCTGGGGGCGCGAACGGAAGCCTGTATGGCGAGGCGATCAACGCGGAGGACGACGATGCAGACCACGAACAAGAAGCGCCCCGGCAAGAAGGAGCCGACGGTCGACGAGCTGCTCGCCGCCATCGCGAAGGCGACGCTCCACATCGGCACGCTCGAGACACGCAAGAGCGACTCGCTCGACTTACACGACGTCGCGGTCTGGTCGGTAAAGGCCGCGCTCGAGGCCGCGTACCGCGCGGGGCTTGCCGCCGCCAAGGAGGAGCGATGACGACGCTCGGCACCACGACGACCTACGACGGCACCGAGCACGCCTACCTGCGCGGCCACAAGGTGCGCATCGTCGCTGTGCTGAAGAATGCGCTGCGCGCCGACTACGACCCGGACCGGGACGGGCAGTACATCCGCGACGAGGAAGACCTCGAGCGCGCGGGCGGCGTGACCGCCGACGACCGCGTCGAGGTGCAGCCCTGGCTCGCAGCAGAGGGACGCTTCAGTTTCGTGTCGAGCGACCCGCGCGCCATCGACCTCGCGTGCTTCGCGAGCCTGAAGCGCTGACGACATGAACGACGACGCGCTCCATCACGGAGCGCAAGCCCACCACGCGAGCCACGGGCGCGCGCGTGAAGGGCGACGTGTACCCAGCGCCCGACGAGGAGAGCAGTCATGAGCACGAAGACCAAGACCGCGAAGACGAAGGCCAAGAAGGAGAACCTCGCAGCCCTCGGGCTGCCGGCGCTGTGGGAGCGCTTCAAGGAGGCGACGGGGGAGACCACCAAGAGCCCGAACAAGAAGTTCCTCGTCCGGCGCATCGAGGAGGCGTTGGCCGCGCCCGCCGTCGAGCCCGCACCCGCCGAAGAGCCGCAGCGCCCGACGCGCACCAGCGCGCGCGCGACGTCGGCGCCCGAGCCCGAGACGACGCTCGCCGAGAGCACGCCGCCGAGGCCGCGCGGTCGGTTCGCGTCGATGACGATCGAGGAGCTGCACGCGAAGTACCTCGAGGTCGTCGGTCGCTCGACGGGCAGCGACGACCGCCGTTACCTCACCTGGAAGATCCGCGAGGCCGAGAAGGGCCGCATCAACGTCGGGCCGCGCAAGACCCGCGCGCGCGATGGCGAGCCGCTTGAGGTGAAGATTCTCCCGCTGCGGCTCGAGGCCGACGTCGCCGACAAGATGGACGAGGCCTGGCGCGCGAAGGGCATCAAGAACCGCATGGAGTTCTTCCGGGGGGCCATCGGTCACTACCTCGCGCATCTCGGCGCGCGCGACGCGGCCGCGCTCTTCACGAACGCGGGCGCCACGGGCGCGTGAACGCGTTCACTGAGCCGCAACTTCTCGCAGGGCGCTTGCGACCTCCGCGCCGCAGCAGTATATTCTTACCCATGTCATTCGCGTTCTTCATCCGCCTGCGCTAGCGCCGGCAGCGGTTCCCGCATCGGCACGATTCATCGTGATCGACCCGCGGGGGCGCTGCCTTCCGTCCCCGTCTCCCGGTCAATTTTGGATTGTCGACCGTCGGGAGATCCGGGGCGCGGCGCGCCTGCTCCGGTAACGCGAATACATATACCTCGACGCGTCTGCCACTAGGCTCCTCGCCTCGGATCTCCTGCGCTCGTCATGCGCCAGCAGGAGGTTCACTTGTCTACGTCTCTTCGCCACAAAGCCCCACGCCATGCGGTGCTGGTCTCCGTTCAATGCCCCAATCGCTCTGATGCCGCGGCCGAGCGCTCGCTGAACGAGCTCGAACAGTTGCTGCGTGGGCTCGGCATTCGCGTGCACGCCCGGCTCGTCCAGAAGCGGCAGCATCCGACCGCAACTTACGTCGGCGAGGGCAAGCTGCGCGAGTTGGCCGGCCTCACCGGCGGAAGCGGCAAAGTCTCACGGGTTCCGATACCCAGCGGTTCTGCACCGCGCGCCGGTGCCATCGGGCTCGTGGTGGTCGATGACGAGCTTTCGCCCGGCCAGCAGCGCAGCCTCGAGCAGGCCACTGCTGCAGAGGTTCTCGATCGGACCGCCGTCATCCTTCGGGTCTTCGAAGGGCGCGCGCGCACACGTGAGGCGATGCTCGAGGTCGAGCTCGCCCGTCTCACCTACGAGCTTCCCCGGATTCGGGAGGATGTCTCGCTCGGCGATCGCGAGGGAGGTGGCGGACGCGCTTCGCGCGGGAATACCAATGTCGCCCTCGCCAAGCAGCGTACCCGGAATCGGATCGCCGAGCTGCGACGCGAGCTCGCCGGGCTTCAGGATGGGGCGGCGGTGCGCCGACAGCGACGGGCGTCGGCGCAGAGGGTCGCGCTCGTCGGGTACACCAATGCTGGAAAGTCCTCGCTCATGCGAGCGCTCACCGGCAGCGATGTGCTGGTCGAGGACAAGCTCTTCGCCACGCTCGATACCACGGTGCGCACGCTGGTTCCTCCGACCTCACCGCCGATCCTCATCGCCGACACCGTCGGGTTCATCGAGCGGCTCCCGCATCCGCTGCTCGCTTCTTTCAACTCGACTCTCGACGAGGTACACGAAGCGTCGCTCCTCCTGTTCGTCGTCGATGCCGCTGACTCCGAGAGCCGCCGGCAGCTCGAGGTCACGCGCCAAACGGTGAAGGAGATCGGCGCAGGCTCGCTCCCGCATCTCGTGGTGCTCAACAAGATCGACCGGGTCTCCGAGGACGTTCGGCGTGCGCTCCGTGACGAGCTTCCCGAAGCGATCCAGCTCTCCGCGTTCTCGTCTGGCGACGTGGCAGCGCTTCGACAGCGGTTGATCGACTCCTTCGACATGGGGCTCGAAACCGCCACTTTCGAGGTGTCCTATGACCGCCAGTCACTCTTTGCAGAACTGCGCGATCAGGTGAGAGTGCTCGCCGAGTCCTACGGCGAGAGCCTCACCGTGACGGTGCGCGCCGCGCCTGCGCTCGTCGAGCGATTGCGGAGGCGGCTCGCCGAGGTCACGGCACCCTCTTCGCTCACGGTCCCCGAGCCTTCCGTGCTTGAGTCGCCCAGGCGCGGTCCCGATGGCAGGCGTACCCCTGCCAAAGGTCGCGCGCGCGCCCCTGCCTCGGTGCAACTCGTCGAGTTGGCCGCTCGCCACGGCCTCGTAGTGGATGCCGGCGCCGTGCGCATCAACGAGGCGGGGCTCGACTACCGCGTCGCCTTCGTGCGAGCCGCCGATGGGGAGGACTGGGTGCTTCGGGTACCTCGAAGTCGCGACGCTGCGGCCAAGCTCTCCGACGAGGGGCGAATCCTGGAATTCGTTCGGCCCCGGCTCTCGGTGGCGGTGCCGATCTGGCTGGTGTGCAGCGATGAGCTCGTGGCGTATCGGCGGCTTCCTGGTGAACCAGGGTTGACCCTCGACGGGAGCAGCCAGCCCGTCTGGCACTTCGATCCTTCGTCCCCCGAGTTCGCGACAGCGCTGGGGCGGCTTATCGCCGAGCTACAGGCCTTTGACGTCGACGCCGCCAGGGAGGCCGGCGTGCCGGTGATGTCGATGTCCGAGGTGCGGTCGCAGTGGCGCGCCGACTTCGAGAGAGTGCGCGCCGCGTTCGAGATCGCGCATCCGCTCCAAGCGCGTTGGGAGGCCTGGTTCAGCAACGACAGGCTCTGGCCTGAGCGCACCGCGTTCACCCACGGGGAGCTATACGCCGCCCACGTGCTGGTCGACGGACCCTCGCGCATCGTCGGAGTGCTCGACTGGACGACGGCGAAGGTGGGAGACCCGGCCGTCGACTTCACCTATCAGCACATGATGGGACCTGCCGCGTTCGAGGCCACCGTGGCCGCCTACATCGAGGCCGGTGGCGTTCTGCTCCCGCACCTCGCCGAACGCTGCGCGGAGCTCGCTGCGGCTGCGCCGCTGGCTTACGGCCTGTTCGCGCTGCAGAGCAGGAATCCCCAGCATCGTGCAGCCGCGGCGGCGCAGCTTCTTGCAGAGGAGTGAGCTCGGCATACGGAACACCACGTGGTCAGGTCACGCGCTTCCCTGACCAATGAACGCGGCCGGAGAGGAGAAATTAGTGAGCACCTGCGACCGCTGCCGATGTCATCGCGCATACCCACGCCGCCGAGCGCGGTGAACGTAGGTTGATAGGCCCGCCGACGCCCGCGAGTACGCCCACGAACCTCACGCGACCAGTTCTCCACGCACCAAGGCGGGCACCGTTCGTCGCGCGTCGCGAGCCGTCGCCCCGATGATCAACAGGCTCGGCCCCGTCGCGGGCGCCGAAGCTGTTGACCAACGGGGCCGACTGTTGATCGCCGGGTACGCAGTTAAACGCCTCTCGGCTTCTCTCTCCCCACGGGACAGGAGAGAGAGCGGGAGAGCTGTCCCAGGCGGCGCTCATCGAGCTCGCTCGGCGCTCTCTGCGAGCACGGGCGAGAGCACCGTCGCAGCACGCGCAGCGCGCGAAACGCCCGGAGTTCTGGGGAGAAACGGCGAAGCCCCCTCGGATCGCTCCTTGGGGGCTTCTGTTTACCGACCCTCGCCCCTTGTTGGCGACGAGAGAGAAATGGCTCCGCATTCGATGCCGCTCGCGAACCCGTTCGCGGCGCTCTCTGCGGGACGGGTTCGCTCGGCTCGCACGGTCCCGGCGAACGTGGAGGCCGAGACTTCAGGCACTTCGATCGAGCAACCCGGGACGCTCTCCGGCGTTCGCACCGTCCCGCGGCGAAAGCGGGGGCCGTCTGTCGCCGCCCGGCGCAAGTCCCGCATCGAGCCCGCTCTCCGGGGTCTGGAGACAAAACGCCTTCACTTGCGAAACGTTTGAAGGCATTATGTCTCCGTGGCGTCCCGGGGCTATGAGCGCGAGGTCGAGCTGTTCCGCCAGCATGGCGGCGGCCTCCGCATGGCTGAGGCGCTGCGGCTCGGCATCAACCGGAAGACGCTCTACGCCATGCGCGACGCCGGCGTCGTCGAGGCCGTTTCTCGAGGCGTGTATCGGCTCTCCTTGCTCGAGCCGCTCGCCCACCCGGACCTCGTGACGGTGGCGAAGCGCGTGCCGCAGGGCGTGCTCTGCCTGATCTCGGCGCTCTCGTTCCACGAGCTGACAACGCAGGTGCCGCACACCATCGACGTCGCGCTCGAGCGCGGGACACGGAAGCCGCGCCTCGACTACCCGCCGACCCGCTTCTTCTGGTTCTCGGGGCCGGCGTTCCACGAGGGTATCGAGACGCACGAGCTCGATGGCGTGCCCGTCCGCATCTACGACCCCGAGAAGACGCTCGTCGACTGCTTCCGCTACCGCAACCAGCTGGGTATGGACGTCGTGCTGGAGGCCCTGCGGTTCTGGCGCGAGCGCCGCAAGAAGAAGCTCGACGTCCTCCTGAAGTACGCCCGCATGCGCCACGTCGAGCGCGCGATGCGCCCCTACCTGGAGGCGATGCAGTGACGGTCAAGAACGTGTCGAACCTCGCGGCCTCGGTGCAGGCCCGTCTCCAGAACCAAGCGCGCGCCACCAAACGGCCGTTCCAGGAACTCTTGCAGTACTACGCGATGGAGCGGTTCCTGTATCGGCTGTCGATGACTCCACACCGCGCGCGCTTCGTCCTCAAGGGCGCGCTGATGCTTCACGTGTGGGACGCGCCGCTGGCGCGCGCGACGAAGGACCTCGACTTCCTCGGTCGACTCGACAACTCGCTCGAGAACCTCGAGCGAGTTGTCCGCGAGGTCTGCACCGCCGACGTCGAGCCCGACGGCATGGTGTTCGACCCTACGACGGTGAAGACCGAGCGCATCAAGGAGGACGCAGACTACGAGGGCGTGCGCGTCCGCTTCGTCGGGCTGCTCGGCAAGGCGCGCGTCGCGATGCAGATCGACGTCGGGTTCGGCGAGCCATTTTTCT
>JBMNNX010000021.1:0-40020 GCA_050942745.1 Myxococcales bacterium | reverse complement strand
CTTCGGTTTCAGCCCCGATCGACGCCGCCCGGCCGCGCTCGCGACCCCCGAATCGTCGCCGGAGAAGCTGGCGGCCGAGCCCCCGAGGCCCCCTCCTACGCGCCTTCCGCAAACTGGCCGGCCGGCCGCTCGTCCGGATCGACGAGCCGCGCGACGCGCCGGACGATCTCCTCCAACGGCGTTCCCTTGCGGATCGCGTCGCTCACACCCCCGTGATCGCGCAAGTCGGCGATCTCCTCCTCGGCGGCCGCCGAGAGGACCACGATGGCCAGGTTCAGCTCGCCTCCGAGCCGCCGGATGCGGTCGATGAGGCAGTAGCCGTCGAGGTTGGGCATCTGCAGGTCGAGCACCAGCGCGTCGATCTCGAACAAGCGGTGCGCGAGCGCCTCGAGCGCCTCCCGGCCGTCGCCGGCGGTCTCCACCTCCATGTTCGCCTCGGCCAGCGCCTCGGCGAGCACCATGCGAAAGAAGCGGTCGTCATCGACGACGAGCACGCGCGGCCGGCGTGCCTGATGGTTGGCGAACAGGCGCTCTATCTGCTCGATGAACGCCGAGTCGGCCTCGAAGGCCACGCCGGCGCCCGGCGAGCAGCCTCGCGCTTTCGCCTCGCTGCTCGAGATGACGTGGACCACCTCGGCGCTGGTTTCGGCGAGCTGGCCGTCGGGCAGCTTGAGCCTCAGGCGCACCCGCGCCCGAAGCGGCGGCGGGCGCGAGGTGCGGACGAACAGCCCTCCCCTCGAGATGTTGGCGACGAACTCGCGCGACAGCTCGCCGTAGTCGCCGAGCTCCACGTCGAGGCAGGTGTCGATGCGCGTGTGCCGGCGCCGGCCGCCGCGGCGCCGCGACCTCCCCTGCCGCGCCCGGGCCGAGCACTTTGCGATGAACGCCTTGAGCTCCTCGCCCGGCGAGATGAGCGCGAGGAAGCCCGCATCGGGCGCGGGCGCGACCTCGAGGACGTGGCCGGACGCCGGCAACGGACCGGCGGCCGGCGCGCTCAGCAGAAGCCTGACGCTCGAGCCGAGCTCGGGCAACCGGCGCGTGGGGACGAACAGCGAGCCCTCGACCACACAGCGCGCGTACGCCTCGGCGATGGCCTCGGGCGACGCGTACTGCACCTGGAAGATGGGCGTGCCCGGGGACAGGCCCATGCCTTCGCGGAAAGCCTCGACGGCCGCGCGCGGGTCGCCCGTCGCGTCGGCGCGCTGGTCGTCCCCGCGCAGCCGCTGCGCGTAAAAGCGCGCCCGGTCGTCGCTCGACAGCAGCTCCGGCTCGATGAGCCGGCCCTTGAGGCGCGCTGCCTCTTTCTGCATCTTCTGGCGCAGCGCCGCCGAGTAGGCCGCGAACGGGAAGCGGTAGAGGACGATGATCTCGCCGGTCTGCGAGCGGCCGTACAACTCGACGCTCGGCGGTGAGCGGGCAAACCGCTCTTGAAGCTCGCAGATCTGCTCGACGATCTGCTCGAAGTCGACGTCCCCGTGAATCGCGAGCGCAAAGTCGTAGAGCGCGGTGTTGGGCTCGGCCATGGAGGAAGAGTCTATCCTGTCGGGCGGCCAGGCCCATGCGCAGCGGGCGGCGAGCACCAGGGCGGCGGTCCGCCGGGCGCGAGGCTGGCGGCCGGGCCGCCGCAGGGCAGAGTGACGACGAAGGTCGAGCTGACGCCCGGCTCGCTCTTCACCTCGATGGTCCCGCCGAGCGCCTCGACGCTCTGGCGCGTCGCCCACAAGCCCAAGCCCAGGCCGCCGAAGTGGCGCGCGGAGACCGCCCGCTCGAAGCGGCGGAAGATGCGCTCCTGGTCCTCGGGCAGAATCCCCAGGCCCCCGTCGCGCACCGTGAGGCGGGCGGTCTCGCCGTGCTGCGCGGCCTCGACGCGGATGGGCTTGCCGCCGCCGAACTTGATCGCGTTCGAGAGCAGGTTGCTCGCGACCTGTTCGATGCGCAGCCGATCCCACAGGCCGACCACCGGGGAGTCGACCCTGATCTCGAGCTCGCTGCCCGAGCGCGCGAGCTCTTCGCAGAAGCGTTCGGCCACCTCGCGCACCGCCTCTCCGAGCTCGACCGGCTCGAGCTCGAGCAGCATGCGGTTGGCGCGCACCTGCGAGAAGTCGAGCAAGTTGTCCACCAACCGACCGAGCCGTCGGACCGAGCGCTCGGCCGAGGTGAGCGCGCCCCACATCCGCTCCATGGCCCCGCCGTGCCAGAAGCGGATGGCCCGCTGCATCTGCAGCTGCACGACGGTGAGCGGCGTCCTCAGCTCGTGCGAGGCGACCGAGAGGAACTCGTCGCGGGCGTCGATGGCCTTCTGAAGCTCGGTGTGCGCGCGCTTTTCGGCTTCGTAGAGGCTTGCCCGCTCGAGCGCCTGGGCGCACAGCCGGCCGGCGGTGAGCATCAGCGCGCGCTCGGGGTCGTCGAAGCGGCGGGGCCGATAGAAGGCGAGCGTCACCACCCCGAGGCTGCGCCCGTCGATGACCAGCGGAATGCAGGCGGCCGCGCGGATTGGGCTGTCGACGGGGACCCTCTCGGCGAAGTCGGGGAAGCGCTCGGCGAGCTCCTCGAACGAGCGCACCAGCAGCAGGTTCCCGCTGCGCGCCGCCTCGCACGGCGGCAGCGGCGCTTCGAGCCTCATCGCGGCCTCGGCGGCCATCTCGGGCCAAGACCCGACCGCGTTCTCGACGCGGAGCGAAGCGCCGTCGGGCGTCGGCACCGCGAGATAGCCCGCCTGTGCACCGAAGGCGACCAGGCACCGCTCGACGATGACCTCGACGACCTGGGCCAGCGTCAGCGAGCGCGACAGGCTCTCCGACAGCGACTGGAGCCGCTCGGCGTTCGCTCGCGCCGCGACGAGGCCGGTCACGTCGGTGGCGACGCCGAGCACGCCCTCGACCTCGCCCGAGCGACTTCGCAGCGCCTCGAGCCACAGGCTCAAATGGACAGGCTCGCTCGCTCCGTCGCGCTCGGCGTTCCAGGTGACCTCACCGCCGAGCATCGCCTCGCCTTCGGAGAAGGCGCGGTCCCAGGCCTCGGACAGCTCGGGGTGCAGCTCGCGCAGCGGGCGGCCGAGCGCGGCCTCCCCGCGCCACAGCGCGCGCAGAGGCTCGTTCGCGAAATCGATGCGGTGCTCGCTCCCCGAGGTGCGGACGACCGGCACCGGCAGGTGCCGCAAGAGCGCCTCGAGCCGCCCGCGCTCGAATTCGGCGGTCGCAGCCGCCTCGACCGCCCTCGCGAAGAGGCGGCGGAAGGCCCTGGTGTGGAGGAGGGACAAGAACAAGAACGCGGCGGCGATTGCCCCCAACACCAGCAAGGCCGAGCGGTGCCAGTCTCTGCGCTCGGTATGCGACCGCTCGTCCTCGGCGAGCATCTTCTCGCCGAGGTGCGCGACCAAGACTTCGGCGGCCTGTCCGAGGCGACCGCCCGCCTCGCGAAGAGCGTCGATGTCGCCCTTGGCCCTCAGCGCGAGGCCGTAGCTTTCGAGCTGCCGCTCGAGGTCGCCGACGATCTCGGCTCCGATCTCGTCCGCCGAGGCACCGAGCTCCATCGCGAGGCCCGACACGCCTGCGGCAACCGGGTCGAGGTCCGCTTCCAGCGGCAGGCTGTCGGCGACGACCATCCGCTTCACGGCGCGCTCGAGCTTCATTGCCTCGATGAGAGCGGCAGAGCTCCTGTGAGCGCCGCGGTCCCACGTGGCCAGCAAAGCCGAGCCCAGGTAGAGCAATCCGCCGGTGAGTAGCGCCGCAAGGAGGGCCAATGCCGCAGTCCCCTTCCTTGAAGTCGCGAGAGTCTCGAGGCGCCGCCCCATTTCATGTCCCCTCTTGCCGCCGAACATCCGGTCTCTAACACATGCGAGGCAAAAGCAACCCTCCTGGGCTGTCTCAACAAGCTCGATTGTTCGGTACTCGGCAATACGGCAGGCGCACCGGCCTTGGAGCCACTCCTCGCGCGCAGGATGACCGCTTCGGCGGCACTTCTCGGCCCCGGAAACAGGACGCCGGGCTCAGCGGCTGGGCTCGCCGACGCGGCGCTCCTGAGCGCGGAAGGCGCGTCTTGAACGCGAAAGAGTGAACCGAGGCGCTCCGAGAGTCAGTTGCCAGCTTGCCGATGCGCGAGGAGGACCCGCGCGCCCAGCGTTTCGCGGATGCGTTTGGCGTGCAGGCAACAAGCCGCCAGCGCCCACCGCTTCTGGAGTGGCGACGACTCGTCGAAGAAGAGCGTGTGCGCCGAGTACCTGAGCAGCGCGACGCTCATCTGCGACGGGTCGCGATCCTCGCGACAGGCTCGGGCGACGAAGCGACGCAACGTGCGCAACGTCTCCCAGGCCCGCGTCAGTTGAGGAAAGCCCGTCCCCCCGGGCTGCGGGGGCAACGGCGCGCCGAGATCCGAGACGGCGTCGAGCGCCGCGCTCAGGCGTATCGCCGCGGCGAGATCCTCCTCCGTCTCCAGCGGCGTGAAGATGTAGAGCAGGTCGTTCTCGAGCTTGGCGAGATCCTGCAGCACGTGCCCGCGCGCCGCGTGCGCGAAGTCGATCAGCCAGACGTTGTCGCCCGAATCGATGAGGATGTTGGCGCCGTTCAGGTCCCCGTGAACGAAGCTGACGTAGTGGGACTCGCCCGGAGGCCTGGGCAAGTCGGCGAGCTCACGGTAGAGGTCCGCCGGATTGGGCAAGCGGGCTCCGCCCGGGAACTCGATCTCCGCGGCATCGGCGCTGCAGCCGGCCAAGGCCGCGACGCGCTCGCGGACCCGACCCTCGAGCCTGGGGGCAAAGCGGTAGTAGTCGAGAAGGTCGAGCTTCTCGTACTGAGCCGCCGCCGAGAACCGGCCGAGTATCTCCTCGAAGACCCGGCGCAGCACCTCGTCGATCTGCGGCTGTGGCGCGCCGCCTTCGTAGAGCTTCTTGAACGGCCGCACCGGCCCCGGCCGCATCGTCGCGAAGGCGTACTTGATGCCGGCGACCTCGGGAAAGTCGGCGAAGCCGCGGATGGCGGGGGCGACGTTCCCCAGGATCTCCTCCACCCGCTCGAAGGCCGCTCGCTCCTTGCCCACGAGGTGCCGTTCGCCAATCTTGGCGACGGTGGGCGCCTGCTCGTGGCCGAGCGCGTCCGTGCTCGCCACGCGAAAGACGCGAGCGCCCGAGAAGCCGCCCGACAGCGGCTGCAGTTCCAGGGACGCGCTGTCGCGGTAGAGGTAGGCGAGCAGCTCGGACTCCTGCTCGGAGAGCGTTTCCGCGTCGCCCGCGAGCCGCATCCTAGGTCGGGTGGTCGCGAGCGTCGGGGGACGGAAGACGGCGCGGCTGCCCGCGAGCCATTCGGCGAATTCGCCGACGCTGTCGAGCACGTTCACTCCGAGGACGCGCCGCAGCTGCTCGAGCGCGTTGAGGTGCTGAGAGCGCTTGTCGCTCGCGGTGAGCGCGCTGCACGTCGCGAGGTGCTCGAGGCCCGCTCGGGTCCGCAAGTCGTAGAGCAGGAAGGTCACCTTGGCCTCGGTCCAGACGCCCACGACCCCGACGCGCAGGGGTCCGCCGCCGTGGCGCTTGCGGAGCTGCTCAAGCAGCCTCGCGAGCGGCGTGCCCTCGAAGTCGTTGAGCCCACGGGACCGGATCACGTGCTCGCCCGGACCAAGGCCGAAGACGAGCTCGGCACCCGGCGTGCCGGCGAGGCAGTGGGGCCCGAAGGTGGCGAGGTGCTCGGCCTGCAGCGGGTCGGCCGCGTCGTGCCAGTCGAGCAGGTGCACCACCTCGACCACGCCGCTCGCGCGCGCCCATCCCATGAGCTGAGAGAGCGCGCCGCGCTGCGGATCCTCGCCGAGCAGACGCAAGGCTTCCCGGCGCCCGACGTGCAATCGGTTGGGCAACGGCTCGTGCGCGCCCACCGGTCCGACGAAGTCGCGCTGCAGGCACTGGGTGATCAGGACGGCTGCGCACATGGGCTCTTTCCGAATCTGAGGACGCGCGCGCTGTTCAGGCCGCCGTCGGCTGCGCGGCCCCTCGGGTCATGCGGCGTTCGGCTTGCCGGGGGCCAAGTCAGCTTGTTCGGCCGGGGCGGCGTCCGCCGTGGCCTCCGGCGGCACGACCAAGCCGCTCGCCGGCTCGGGCTGCAGTGCGGAGGGCGCGACCGCCCCCTGCAGATCGCCGGTCGCCTCGGATACTTCTGCGAGCCCGGCCTCGGGGGCCGGCTGCAGCTCCGGGACGTGGAGGTCTTCGAAGTCGGGGGGCGCCGTGCGCAGCAGGATGCTCGGCAACATCGTCGACCCGACCGCGTACACCACCAAACCGCCGAAGAGGAAGGAGGGCACCTGGTACCTCTCGCGCAGGATCCCGGCGAGGACCAAAGTGAAGATGAGCGTGGGAGACAGCGACAGCGCCACGCGAACCGCACGCGGGAAGGGCTCCTTGAGCACGAGCCTGCGGTGGAGCGCCACCGCTCCGACTTGCAGCGGCATCGCGGTCAGCAGGAAGAGCACGCCCAGCAGCAGCGAGCTCCAGCTAAGGTCGCTCGGCTTCACCCTGAGTCCGGCCGAGAAGAAGTAGAAGGGCACGAAGAAGGAGGCGAAGACCTCCATCGCGTGCAGCATGCTCTCCGAAGAGAACGACGGGGCCTGCTTGCAGAACCGCTCGGCGACCATTCCGACGATGAAGGCGCCGACGAGGTAATAGGTGCCCAGCTCGCGGGTCGCGTAGGCGGCCAGGACCGCGACCATCATGACGAAGGCAAACTCCGACTTCGGAGCAAAGGGCGCGACCCTGTCGGCATAGAGGCGAAAGACAAAGGGCAGCCCCACGACCATCCCGATAAGCGCCACGGCAGACAGGCCGAGCTGCAGGACCGATCCCGACTGCAGGACGACGAAGAGCGCGAGCAGGGCGAGGATTTCGGTGCCGATGGCCTTCGCCTTGACCCAGAAGACTTCGGCAGGCCTGAGCTGAAAGCAGTGCAACGACTCGAGGATGAAGCCGGTCGAGGGCGTCAACAGCGCCAGCGCCACGACGAGAGCCGGCCGCAGCTCGAGGCCGAGCGCCTTCTGGGTGATGAAGGTGACGCCCGCGAGCATCGCGAGACGGATGCTCAGGTGCTGGACGAGCAGCGAAGCGCCGCGCCTGAGAGCCTCCAGGTCCGCGTCGAGCCCGGCGAAGACGAACAGCGCGACGATGCCGAAGGTGGCAAGCAACTTGACCGTGGGATCGCCCACGAACGCGCCGAAGCCCAGGCCGCAGACGAGACCGATGGCGAGGCTGGTGATCGCCGACGGGATCTTGAAGCGCTGCAGCACCTTCGGAAGCACGAAGAGCGCGAAGATCAGCGCGATGTAGCTCAGTTCGGAGGGCATCGAGGCTCCAGGGGGGGCACCAAGCCAGGGCTCGGCGGACATCTTTTCGTCCGGGTAGCGATAGCCATGAGGCGCCGGCCGAGCGACCGGGCACAGCCGAGTCTCCTGTGTCTCCCCTGTGATGGCCCCCGAGCGCTGGGGGCAAACGAAGGTGCTTCGCTCGAATCCCTTCGATATTCCGGCGCCGCCATTGTTGTCCAGTGGGCCGCGCACTTGGCTCCGCCTCGGATCGGCAGGAGAAATGCGGGGTGCCGGCTTCCTCTTTGATGTGCCTCCCCGCGGAGGCGCCGACGAGACCCGGGGACTCGCTGGCGCGTGCCCGCTTCTCGGCCACGTGCCCGGTGGCGCCCTTCGAGCGTGGTCGGGCAGGACCCGCATAGCTCGCCGATCCGCTGGTGGTAGAGCCTGGCGACTGGAACGCCGGGGGGGCGCCTCGAGCAGCGTGTTGAAGGCCGCGCGCGCCTCGGCGAATCCTCCTGCCCTCCTCCGCTCGACGCCACGCTCGGAGATCTCGATCTGACCGCATGTCGCCATCAAGTGCTCGCCGTCGCCGGGCAGCTCGTAGATCACGACAGGCTGGCTCTCGCCCTTGACCTGATCGAGCTGCGACCTCGGGAAAGCGAAAGCGTGCCCCCACCGCGCCCCGCGTGCGCTTACCGACGAGCCAGGAGGCGCCATGGTCGAGCCTTCGAGCCTGGAGGCCAGGTTCACCGCGTCGCGCGCGGACGGTGAGGCCGAAGCGCTCCTCGGCGCCCGTGTTGCTGACGACCTTCCGCCGGTGTTGCCCGGCAGGTCGATGCCAGCCGAGCGGCCTCCGGGCGCAGGGCCGTCGATCTGCGGTGCGTGCGCGACGCACATTCGAGCGCCTCTGCGAGGCTGTGCTCGGTGGGCGGCACCGATGACCCGAAAGACGGCCATGATCGCGCCCTCGAGCTGCGACCCGTCGGGCCTCCCGTCGCCGCGCGGCTATACTTTTGAGCCATGCGCGAGTTGAGTTTCGAGTCCACTCAGTCGATGGGCCAGTCGGAGTTCGCCGGCTGGGTCGAGAAACGAGCGCACTGGGACGACAATCGCTACGAGCTCCTCAACGGCAGGGTCGTGATGACACCTCAGGCAAGTCACCCGCACGGCTGGATCGAAGGCCAACTGCTGAGGCTGATCGGTAACCATGCCGCCGACCATCGACTTGGCGAGGTATTCGGCTCCAGCCAAGGGTTCGAGCTGCCGTCCGGAGACACCGTAGAGCCCCACGTCAGCTTCGTTTCGGGCGAGCGGTGGTCGCAGACGACCGCCTCGCCTGGCCGCTTTCTTGAAGTCGTGCCGGACCTCGTCGTCGAGATTGCCTCGGAGTCGACCGCCTCGCGCGACCGCGGTAAGAAGAAGGCCATCTACGAGCGCAACGGAGTCCGCGAGTACTGGCTCGTAGACTGGCGGTCCCGCGAGGTAACGGTCTTTCACCTCGTCGGTGGGCGGTTCGACGAGGGGACGGTGACCGGACCTGGCGGCCGTGCCCTGAGCTCCGTGCTTGCCGGGTTCGAGGTTTCGGTCGGCGATCTCCTGGCCCACTGACGCCACAGCAGGCGGGCCCCCTTCGCAGCGCATCTCGCTCGCTCCTTCCTCAAGCTCGCCTTCCCCCTTGCTTTGCCCCACTTCACCTTTCTCGTCGGGGCCTACGAGGAGACCCGGCGGTGGCTGAAGCCGACAGGAGCCCGGACAAGGAAGGCCGCCCGCCTACCGGGTTCGGCCACTACTTGCGGGACATCGTCTACGGAGCGAACGACGGGGTGATCACCACTCTGGCGGTCATCGCGGGGACCTCCGGCGCGTCGTTCTCCCGCGAGGTCGGCATCATCCTGGGCCTGGCCAACCTGCTCGCCGACGGCATCTCGATGGGAACGAGCAACTACCTCGCCCTTCGCTCGGAGCTCGAGCAGACGCACGTGTCCATCAAGCTCGAAAAGCCCTGGCGCCACGGGACCGCGACCTTCCTCGCGTTCGTCGTCTCGGGCGCCGTGCCGCTCTTCGCCTTCCTGACGCCGCTGCCGCCGGGCCCGCACCTGTTCCTGGTGGCGCTCGGCATGTCGATACTCACGCTCGCCATCGTCGGCGGCGCCCGCGCGCGGTACGTCCAGAGGCCGGTCTGGAAGGAGGCGCTGCAGATGGTGGGTATCGCCCTCGCCGCCGCGCTGGCCGCGTACCTGGTGGGCTGGGGCGCCGAGCTGCTGGCGGCCCGGCTATGACGCCGACGAGTCGCTACCTGGCGACAGCGCGCTTCTCGGAGCGGTCCTCGCGGAAGACGACGACGCCCTCCTCCACGAGCCGCTGGAGCAACCGCAGCGCCTCGAGCTCGCCCATCGGCGCCTCGCGCACGGTCTGCCGCAGGTTGTGCGTCTGCTCGATTCGAAGGAGCAGGTAGCGCTCGGCCGGCAGCAGATCGAGCCGGTCGAGCTCGTGCGCGTCCGGGCCGACGCGCGGAACGCCTTCGATGGAGAGCAGCTCGTCCGCGAGCCGGAGGGCCAGCTCCACGCGCGCGTCGCGCAGCACGCGCGCCGCGACGCGCGAGGGCATGCCCGCCGAGGCCATGGTCGCCAGGGTCACCGCCTCGGCCGGCCTGCCCATCGCAAGCAGCCGCTTGGCGAGCTCGAGCCTGTCGCGCGCCAGCTCGCGGTCGCTCGGAGGCACGTCTTGCGCCTGCACGACCGTCAAGAACCCCTTGTCGACGAGCCCGGCGAGGCGGCGGTAGGCGCGGTACTCGCCGTCGCGGAAGGCGTCGAGCGCCTTGCGGACCGTCAGCCCTTCTCGCGCGAGCTCGACGATGATCTCCTCGTCTGGCTGGATCGCGTGCTTGTGCTGGCCGTCCACGGCGAGCAGCTTCGCCTCGGGCGAAGGGAAGAGCCCGCGAAACCGCCGCCACTCGCGCGCCCGGTGCAGCGCCTCGCGGTGCAGCTCGGTGAGCCGCACCGCGACCTCGAGCCCCTGCGCCTCGGCGACCTCGCCTGGCTCGAAGCAGTAGGTGCCGTGCGTCCAGCGATAGCAGTCGAGCAGGCTCTCTCGGATCTTGAGCAGCAGCGCCTCGCGCACGCGCGGCTCGTCGAGCGCGCCGCGCATCGGCAACACCTTGCCGAGCAGCACGCGCTTGTCCTCCTGGTCCCAGAAGGCGCTGGCCGCCTCGTGGCTCGAGACCATGCCGTAGTCGACCATCATCTGCCCGAGGTACTCGCGCGGCTCCGAGCTCGACGCCCGCACCACCGCGCCGTCCAACAGGTCGAACGAGCGACGGAGCGCGCCGCGCTCGAGGGTGAGCAGACCGGTCGCCCGGCGCTCGGCGAGCAGCGGGACGAGCTCGAGAACGGGATAGCTCTCGAGATCTCCGCCGAGGCTTCGCAGGCCGCTATCCATCGCGCCCTCCGGGGTTGCGTCGAGTCGCTGCCTGACAGGACGTGCGAGGCGATGAGCGGTTACAACCCCGTCTTGGCGCGTGGCCGGCGCAGGGGGAAAGCGCCCGGTCAGCAGCTCAAGGCTCAGCCGGCCGGCCGACCGGCCTCGAGCCCGCCCGCGAGAGGCGGCGCCCGAAGCGACCCGCGACCGTGCCGCGAGGCCACGTGGCAGCCCGGCTCCGGCTCGGCTAGTCTGTCGCGCCCCCAAACTCCCGGAGAAAGACACCTTGGCGCTCCCCAGCTTCCTCGACCGCATCCAGATGCTCGACGAGCCCCGGCTCGCCCTCTTCGACGCCGACGGCACGCTCTGGGAGAACGACATCGCCGACGACTGCACCATCTGGATGCTCGGCACCGGCCGAATCCGCACCGGACACAGGTGGGCCGAGTACAAGCGCATCTACGCCGAGGACGCGCCGGCCGGCTGCCGGTACCTGCTCACGTTCTACGAAGGCATGCGTGCCGAGGACCTGACGCGCCACGTGAACGCCTACTGGAACGAGTTCATGAAGCTCGACTACATCGAGGAGCCGGTCGAGGTGCTGCGCTACCTGGCCGCCCGTGGCTTCGAGATTTGGGTCGTTACCGGCTCGCCGACCGACTTCCTCTTCCCGCTGCTCGACCGGCTGCCGGTCCAGAAGATCGTCGGCATGGACTTCGAGGTCGATGCGAACGGCGTGCTCACCGGTCGCCACAGCGGCATCAGCTGCGCCGGCGAGGGCAAGGCAGAGAAGGTGATCAGCCTCTGGGGCGGCCCCATCCAGTTCGTCGCCGGAAACGCCCGCCTCGACGAGGCGATGATGCGCCTGGCGCGCGACGTCGCCTGGGCGGTCCACCCGCACCCCGATCTCGAAAAGGTCGCGCGCAAGGAGGGCTGGGAGATCAAGCCGTCGCCAAGGCCGCCGTACGGCACGACCGGATGGCTCACGCTCGAACAGGAGCTCGCCGAGCGCGGCTTGACGCTCCCTGCGCCTGATGCGCCCGCCGCGGGCGCCGCCGAAGAGCGACTCCCGTCCGACGGTTCTCTCGCCCGACCTGGCGGCCCACTTGCCCATCCCCGCTCGCGCGGGTTAGGCGCACCCGTCACCACGGCACAAGGCCCAGCTCGTGAGGATGGACATGGAAGCCCAGAACACTCTCGAGAAAGCAGCGCCCGCGACCCCTGAGACGAAGGCGGAGGCGAGCCCGGTCGCCTATTCGCTTGGCGAAGAGATAGCCAACGCGGTCACGCACGGAATAGGCGTCGCGCTCTCGATAGCCGCGCTGACCATGCTCGTCATCTTCTCGAGCATCTACGGCAACGGCTTCCACGTCGCGAGCTCGATCGTCTACGGAATCGCGCTCATCCTGCTCTACTCGGCCTCGACGCTCTACCACGGCATCCCGATGCCGCACGTGAAGCGCGTCCTCAAGGTCATCGACCACTCGGCGATCTACCTGCTGATCGCCGGCACCTACACGCCCTTCACCCTGGTCACGCTTCGCGCCGAAAGCGGCTGGTGGCTGTTCGGGCTGGTCTGGGGAATCGCCGTCATCGGCATCGGCGTCGAGGCATTCTGGGTCTACCGGCCGAAGTGGATCACCGCAGTCGGCTACATCGCGATTGGCTGGCTCATCATCTTCAAGATCCAAACCCTGATCGTCGTTCTCCCGATGCCGGGGCTCTGGCTGCTCGTCGCCGGCGGAATCACCTACACGGTCGGCACCGTCTTCTACGTGCTGAAGCGGGTTCGCTACATGCACGCGGTCTGGCACGTCTTCTGTCTCGCGGGCAGCATCCTGCACTTCCTCGCAATCGTGCTCTACGTGCTGCCGTCGGCGAGCTGATCGCCCGGCCCAGCCCCCCGGGGGGGCACGGGGAGCCCCGCCGCCCCGGCCGCCGAGGCCGCGCGACGGACGAGGAAGCAAGCGACGCGGGGCGTATCCGGCGGCGCGGCTCCAGCGGCCGCAGGCCTATGGGCACCGAAGGCGCGGCGCCGCTGCTGTCACAGCTTCCCGAGTAGCTTCCAGACGAACGCGTGGAGCCTATGGATGCCGGTAGGCTGCGCGTACATCAGGATGCAGGCGCCGTGGACCGCGCGAATCCCCTTCTCCTCGCAGAGCTTGATGGCCGCGGGAGACTGCGAACCCTGCTGCATCCAAACGCGCGAGATTCCCCAGCCGCGCAGTCTTCGACTATCTTCTTGGTCTGCTCCGGCGGCACGACGGTGACGACGCCTCCCACGGTCTTCGCCAGCTCGTCGAGACTCTGGGAGCAGCGCTCGCCCTCGACGGTTTCGGCCTTGGCGTTGACCGGGAAGACCCCATAGCCCTTGGCGCGAAGCTCCTTGAGCACCGCGTTCCCGAAGCCGTGGGTGCGCGAGACGCCGACGACGGCCAGGCACTTCTCGTTGACAAACTCTTCCTTGATGTCCATCGGGCGCCTCTCTCCTCGAAGTATCAGGCGCCCGCAGCCTGCGCTCGCGCCCCCGCGCTTTCCAGACTCAGCGCCACCTCCCTCGCCACCGCGCCCCAGAGGCTCTCGAACTCCCGCTGCCCGAAGTGGCTGCCGCTCGCGAGCCATCCCGCGTAGTCCTGCGCGCCGCCCGCGCCGTCGAACTGCCCGACGACGTCGAGGTGGTCGGCCTCGGCGACGTAGAGCAGCTCGCCCCACAGCGCGCTGAGCGTCGGCACGATGCCGTCGTTGCTCCGCGAGGTGCATGGCGCGCCGAGCGCCCGCTCGAACATCGCCGCCTGGTCGCCAGTCGGCTTCGGATAGGGGTAGGCCTCGTGGAAGCGGCTCGCCAGCAGGTAGGTCAGCGAATAAAGCCCCATCGAAAGCGGCGTGTAGACCGAGCGGATCTTCGAGCGCACGAAGCTTCGGGGCGGCGGCGGCGCGGCCCCGACCACGCACGAGTAGCGCACGCCCGGGCGATCGGTCACCGCGGCGTTGAAGATGTCCATCGCCTCGGGGGTGAGCTGGACGAGCGCGCCCTGGTCGCGGGCGACCGACTGGATAAAGTCCCAGATCTCGCTGTCGGCGTTCGCCTTGACGTCGCGCAGCAGCCGCGCGGCCAGGAAGTCCAGGCCGGTGTTGCGCTGTCCGAACAGGTCGTCGATCCGCGCGAGGAGCGAGAGCGCCTGAGCGCCGAGCGCCATCGCGTACCGGCCCGGCCGCGACGCCGAGGAGCTGGCGAGCGCGAAGAGGATGTTGCGCCCCTGCAGGCCGTTGAAGAACAGCGCGATGGGCGTGCCATAGTGCGGGGTCGCGACGGTGAGGACGCTGCGCAGCTTGCGGCCGATCCGCTCCTCGAGATCGCCCTCGACGAGCTGCACGCCTGGGGTCGCGGCCATGCGCGCGTCGAGGCCGCCGGTCGAGTGACCGACGAGAACGAGGTCGCTCGCCTCGAGCGCGCCCAACCGCGCGACCGTCTCGAGGAGGTCCGCGGCGCGCCGCCGGATCGAGCTGGTCGGAAGGGTGTGCAGCTCGACGACCTCCGCGTCCACCCCGAGCTCGGACAGCTCGTGCTCGAGCAGCGGCTTGACGCCGTTGAAGTAGTTGAGGCCGCCGAACTCCTTGAACCCAAAGAATCCTGGGACGAGGAAGACCATCGGCTTCATCGGTCGCTCCTTGGATGAGGTAGAGGGCTCGCTACCGGGCCCGGGCGGCTCGCGCCGAAGCGCCCGCGAGCCCGGTGCCTGTCGCTCATAGCAGGCCGAGGGCGGCACGACTACCCGTGAGCGACGCCCGGCCCTTTCGCCGTTCGTCCTCGCCCTGAAACGACACGCCGCCGCAAGTGAACGACTTGGGGCATGGCGGCGCGACGAGAGAGAGAGCGAGACGGCCGCTTAAGTAGTGCTCCACAAAAGCGGCCATCCCGCCCTCGTCTGCCGCGCGGCCACCCGGTCCGCCGAGATGTCGGACCTCGCTACCTCGGCCGCCGCAGCGAACCCTTCGGCCGAGGCCCGAGCGCTTGTTCGCCTGGGCGGCAGAATCGACCGAGCGACTCTGTCGGTGTATGAACTGGAGGTGCATCGCCAGTCCACAGAGATAGCCGGAGCCCACTCGGAGGATGCTTTTTCGGCGGCCTGGACGGCCCCTCGTCTTCTAGAACCGTGACGCCCATCCCGCTGAGACTCAAGCTTTCCTATTCGACCGAGGAGGAGTTCCTCGTCAGGTTCGGCCCGAGCTTGTCGCAAGGAGGCGTCTTCGTCTCCACGAAGAACCCCAAGCCCCAGGGCGCCCTGCTCGCCTTCCAGTTCGTGCTCGCCGACGGCACAACGGTGCTCGCCGGCGAGGGCAAAGTCGTGCGCTCGACGCCGCCCGGCGGCGAGGGCCGGCCGGGCATGGTCCTTCGCTTCATCGACCTCGACTCGCACAGCCGCAAGCTCATCGACCGGGCGACCGCGGTGCGGCAGGGCATCCCCGAAGCCCCGCGCCCCGCGCAAGCTCCGCTCGTCTCGACCCCTGACGCCGCGGACGAACGCCGGCGGCGCCGGCAGGCAATCTTCGCGGCGATGCAGGTGCAGACCTCGCCCTCGGGCCCCGAGCCCGTCCTCGGCATCGACCTGGGCACCACGATCTGCCGCGCGGCCGTGCACCACGGCGGCCAGGTCAAGCTCTTGCCGCTCGAGGGAAGCAGCACCGCCCTGCCCGCGTACCTGGCGCTGGACGAGCGGGGCCGCATGCTGCTCGGCACCCGCGCGAAGGCCCACCAGCTCGTCGATCCGCGCAGCACCGTCTTCGGGACCAAGCGCCTGCTCGGACGCCGCGCCCGCGCCCCCAAGGTGCGCGAGATGGCCGCGCGCTTCCCCTACGAAATCGGCGCCGACGAAGAGGGCAACGCCACCATCAAGCTCGGGCAGTCGGTCCTCTCGCCCGTCGAGATCGCCGCCTACCTGCTCGCCGAGACCCGCAGCCGCGCCTCCGAGACCCTCGGCCGGCCGGTGACCCGCGCGGTCGTCTGCGTGCCCGCCTACTTCAACGACACCCAGCACCACGCCATCCGCCAGGCCGCGCAGCTCGCGGGCCTTACGGTCGAGCGCGTGCTCACCGAGCCGGCCGCCGTTGGCATCGCCTACGGCCACGGCCGGGGCCTGGCTCGCAAGCGCCTGCTCGTCTACGACCTGGGCGGCGGGACCTTCGACGCCTCGGCCATCGAGGTGACCGGCGACGAGTTCACCGTCATCGCCGCCGGAGGCGACAACTTCCTCGGCGGCCTCGACTTCGACCTGCGCATCGCCGACAGGCTCGAGGAGCGCTTCCGCGAGACGACTGGCGGCGGCCCGGTCGAGGATCCGATGACGCGCCAGCGGATCCGCGACGCGGCCGAGACCGCGAAGATCGCCCTGTCCGAAAAGAACGAGACGCGCGTCCACGTCCCCTGGGTCGCCCACCACGGCAGCGCCCCGGTCGATCTCAACATCGTGCTCGACCGCGACACCTTCGAGCGGCTCACCGGCGATCTCGTCGAGCGCACGCTCTTCGTCACCCAAGCCGTCCTCGATGCGAAGCAGCTTCATCCCTCAGCGATCGACGAGGTGGTGCTCGTGGGCGGCCAGAGCCTGACGCCGCTCGTGCACGCCTCGCTCGAGGCGATGCTCGGCCGAAGCGTCCCGCGCGAGGTCGATCCGCAAAACGCGGTCGCCATCGGCGCGGCCATCGTCGGCCGGGCGATTCGCGACGACGACCCGAGCGTCTTCGCCCTGCGCTTCACCGAGGTGCTCTCCTCGCCCATCGGCATCGCGCTCGCCGACGGGCGCTTTTCGAAGGTGCTCGACGCCAACACCCCGCTTCCCTGCGAGAAGACCTGCGTGCTGCCAGCGCGACCCGGCGAAGGGCTCGAGCTCGCCATCTATCAGGGCGAGCGCGCGCTGGCCGACGAGAACGAATACCTCGGCGCGCTGCGCCTGCAGAACGAGGTGCGAACCGAGGTGAACCTCGTCTTCTCCATCTCGCGAGACGGCGTGCTCTCGCTCTTCCTGCGGACCGAAGAGGGCGAGCGCATCGCGCTGATGCTGGCGACCGCCGACGCGCCAGAAGAGGTGCGCCGCGAGATGCTCGCCGCGGCCCCGCTTCCCGACGAAGAGCCGAAGGACAAGGGGCTGTTCGGCGGCATCAAGAAGCTGCTCGGCCGCAAGTAGGCCGAGGCCCGCACGGCCTGCGGGCTGGCGCATAGCAGCACGCCCGCCGAGAGAGCGAGCACTCGCTCGGTCTGGAGCTCGACCCTCCGCGAGTCGATCCACAGGCCATCAACAGGGCCAGCGCCTGTCGGAAGCCGGCCGACCTCGGCCAGTCACCCGAGGGCCCGAGCAACTCCCGCGCACTCACCCTCGACTCTCGACTGTCGCCCCATCTGGCCGCTTCACCGGGCAAGCGTCCCTGGCCAACTCGAGTGCAGGAGCGCTTCTCGAGGGCCATGCACGCTCGACATCCCGTCACCTCCTCGGCGCTGCTCGCCGTCTGCCTTGCCGCAGGCTGTAGCTGCGGGATGAAGCCCGAGGTCGAAGGCGTCGTGGTCGCGCCGGGCGCCGGCAGAGTTCAGGTGGACTGGCGCCTCGCCGACGGCGCCGGCAGCTACGACGTCTACTGGGACAACCAACCGGACATCGACCCCTGGGCGCCGGCGCACGTCGAGCGGCTGCAGGCGCCGCCGCTCATCCACGCCCCGGTGACCAACGGCAGGCTCTACTGCTACCGCATCGCCGCGAACCACAAGGGCCGGCCCTCCAAATCGTCTGCCGTGCGGTGCGCCGTTCCTCGCGCCGAGAACAAGCCCGTCCTCGGCTCGCTCGCCCCCCCCGTGTTCCACCCGGGCAAAGCCTTCACGATGGCGGCCTTGGGCGCGCACTTTTCGGGAAACGCCCGCGTGCTCATCGACGGCAGCCCGGTCCCCACGCGCGTCGTCTCCCCGAGCCAGCTCGTCGCCTCGATGCCCGCGCTTCCGGGCAAGAAGGTGAACGTCGTGGTCGAGCAGGGGATCGAGCACTCCAACCCGCTCGAGCTGGTCGCGGGCGACGCCCCACCTCGCATCTCCGATCCCGGGCCACAGCAGGTGGCCGAGGGCGAGCTGCTCGAGCTGCGCATCGAGGCGACCGACCCCGAGGGCGACGAGATGCGTCTGTTCGTCCAAGGGCTACCGCCGGGCGCGCGCTGGTCGGAAAAGACGCGGACCCTCAGCTTCCGCCCGACCTTCATCCAGGGCGGCCGCACCTGGCGCGTCGTCATCGACGCCGACGACGGGCTGAGCACCGCGCACCATTCGTTCGAGCTGCGCGTCCTCGACACCATCCAGCCTCCGCAGCCTCGGGTCGCCAGCACCACGCGACAGGGCTCCTGCCAGCTCGTCAGCCTGGAGCAGCGCACCGACTCCTTCCTCGACAGCCAAGGCCACGCGGGCCGAGCTTTCGACGCGGTGCTCGTCGTGCCCGACGCGGCGAGCGCGGCCGACAAGCTCCCGGTTCGCATCCAGCTCCACGGCTTCTCCTCACGCCTGGCCGCCGACTGTTCGACCCGCGAGCTGCGGCTGTATCCGACCGATCCGGAGAACACCTACTGGTGGGGCTACTCGGACCAGCTCCCCCGCGGAACGCCGATCGCCGGGAGCGTCCCCGACTACACCGCGCGGCGCGTGCTGCACCTGCTCGACTGGGTTCTGCGCACCTATCCTGGCGCCGACCCCGAGCGCGTCTACATCGTCGGCGGCTCGATGGGCGGCGCCGGCGCGCTCGCGATAGGCCTCGGCTACGCGCGCCACTTCGCCTTCGTGCAGGCGTACGTCGCCCAGACCGTCGCGCGGCTGCACCGGCCCTCGCGCATCGCGCAGCTCGAGTCGCTGTGGGGAACGCCCGCGCTCAACCTGCCCGGAAGCGGCGAGGTGGGCGTCTGGGACGAGCTCGACATGACCCGGCTGCTCATGCGGCTGCCCGAGGCGCGCGAGCAGTTCGTCTACCTCAAGCACGGCAAGGACGACCCGACGATCCACTTCTCGGCCGCCGTCGGCGCGAGCCCGCACACCGGAAAGCCGTTCTACGCGGCGCTCGCGTCCGAGCGTGTCGGCCACTACGCGATCTGGGACGAAGGCGGGCACTCCGAGCCCGACCCGGTGCTCGGCCAGCGATGGTGGGACTCGGGCTGGGACCCGATTCACGATCCGGTCAGCTTCGTGCGCCGCGACAAAGCCTTTCCCGCCTTCTCGCGTAGCTCGGGCGATCGGGATCCCGGCGACGGCTCAGGCAACGGGCGGCGCGCCTGGAGCGCCGAGACGGGCTTCGCGGGCAGCCCGGGAGCACCGGGCGATACCGGCTGGAGCGGACAGCCGGCAGGCGCGCTCAACCGCTTCCTGCGCTGGGACGCGACCGCAACCGTCGACACCCGGGACTACTTCGAGATGCCGCTGCGCGCGCTCGACGAGGGCGGCGGCGCCCCGCCGCGCGAGGGCTATCCGACGACCGGCGACCGGCTGGAGCCCGGCCCGACGATCTGGGCAGACGTCACCCTCCGTCGCGCCCAGGCCTTCGTGCTGCGCGGCGGCGAGCAGGTGCGCTGGCGGTTTGGAGCGGATGAGGGCACGGCAGAGGCTGCGCCCGACGGCACGCTGACCATTCCCCAGCTACCATTGACCGGCGACTGGAAGCGGCTCGTGCTCGAGCGAGCTTGAAGACTCACCCGCGCGGCTGTCGCGCTTGCCTTCTCGTTCGGCGAATCGCGCTCCGAGCTCGCAGGCGATGGGGCTGTTGGTTGGGAGCGCGATTGCTTCGGGCGCGCCCGGGCGCTTGGCATGTCGACGGCTACAGCTCCTTCATCGACTCCGCGATGCGCTCGGCCAAAGCGCCATAGCCTGCCGCCTCTTGAGGCCAGTAGGTGACTTCGACCCTCCAGACTCGATCGGCGAGCACGACGACGGCGCGCTCTAGCTTCAACCCGCTCCCGTCGAAGGCGTATCGCGCGGTAGCACCAGGCCGCCCGCCGAAAATCCTCCTCTTCGGCTCCACATCGAGCCGCGCCCCCTCCGGCGCAGTGCGCAGGCCCTCCATCTCCGCATCCATCTGCTCGGGCGCGATGCGGTCGGGAAAGCCGACCACGGTGAGCCCGACGACAGCCGGGTCGTTGAGGATGTTGCCCCAGAGCGCGCCGGTCTGGCCGGGCAGATCCTCGACCTGCTCCTCGGCTAGCAGGGATGGAATCTCGGCGCTGAGACCGAGGGGCTCGAAAGCACGCCGCTCGAGCTGAGGCGGGTCCTTCAGCAACCACGCCTTGCCGGTCGCCAGGCCGGCGACGAGGCTGACGAGGAGCATCGCCACGCTGACGAAGGCGAGCGGGCGCACCCAACCCGGCTCGGAGCGGCGAGCGCCCGCCTCGTTCGGCTCGAGGGTCGGCAGCCCGCGCAAGAAGAAGCCCGAAAGCAGTAGCAGCGCCCCGACCGCGCCTCCGCCGAAGTGTGCGGCCATCGCCACGTTGGGCCGGAAGGAGTTGGCGACGTTGATGACGAGGTTGATGACGAAGTTCTTGCGAGCCCGCTCCTGCACCGGCTTGGGCAGCAGCCCGCGGGGGCGAATGGCGAGCATCCCTTCGGCGGCGAGAAGGCCCCAGATGCCGCCGGAGGCGCCGACGGTCACCCCGGCGCTGGAGGCCACCATCGCGACCAGGCTCGCGCCGAGCGCCGAGAGTACGTAGACCGCGAGGAAGCGCCCGGTGCCTATCAAGCGCTCGAGCGAGCTGCCGATCACCAGCAGCACGTAGGTGTTGAGCGCGAAGTGGACGAAGCCTCCGTGCAGGAAGCTCGACGAGAGCAGCCGCCACCACTCGCCCTGAAGCACCTTGTGCGAAACGAGCGCTCCCATGCGCGACAGGCCGGGGATGCTCTCGGTGCTTCCGAGCGCCAACTGAAGGGCGAAGACCGCGCAGATGAGCCCGGCCAGGATCCGGGTCGCCATCGGCCGGCGGCCGCGCAGCAGATCGCCGAACGCCTTCATCTCGGCCTGCACCTTCGCCTGGGCCTTCTCCGCTTCGGCGAGCGTCTCCTCGAAGCGTTGGGCCGCTTTGGCCGACGACGGCCCGCGCAGCGGGTGCTCCGACAGGTGCTTGCCGAGCGGCCTCTTGTTGCGCCCGTTGGGATCCCAGAGTTCGCCGTCGTCGCTGCGGTGGTAGAGGAGCACGGTGTTGCGGCGCGCGGCGGGCCGCGCCCTCTCGAGCAGCTCGCGGGCGCCGGCCGGCCCGCCGAGGAGCACTAGCTCGATGACCTCGCGCTTGCCAATCTCGCGCATCAATTCGCCGAGCTTCTCCTCGAGCTGCTGCTCGCGACCCGGCATCCACGGCACGAGGACCGCGAGGCTGCGGCCGTGAAAGCGCACGAGCGTCGCCGCGTCGCCCCGCGCCTCGAGCGCGGCGGCGCCGCTGGTCACGAGGTCGAAGAGCAGCTTGTCGAGCGTGCCCCTGTTCGGCTGGGTGTCAGCCGGGAATGTTTCCATGGACTACCTCCACCTGGCGCCTCCCGGCACGCGCAGGGTGCGCCGGCAGGTAGGTATCACAACAACAGGCGCGGGGAGGGATGCCTTCGCGGCGGCTCGCCCAGGCGGACGCAGAGGTAGGGAGAACCGCCGACATAACCGGCTCTCCCACCTCGGGCCGGCGAGACGCCGACGAGCAGCAGCCCGCAAAGCAAAGCGCCGACCGAAAACCCTCGGCCGGCGCTTCGATCACTTGCCGCGATTTAGCGCGCTACTTCTTCTTCAGGATGATGCGCGCGTCGACCACCGCCAGGCCCTTGCCCTCTTCGTAGAGCATGATCGGGTTGGCGTCGGTCTCGGCGATCTCGTCGCCGAGGTCGGTGACGAGCTGGCTGATGCGGCTGACGATCTCGGAGAGGCGCTCCTGGTCGAGGCGCTTCTCGCCGCGAGCGCCCTGGAGGATGCCGTAGGCCTTGATCTCCGGGAACATCTCCATCGCGGTCTTCGGCGAGAACGGCGCGACGCGGAAGGTGACGTCCTTGAGCACCTCCACGAAGATGCCGCCGAGGCCAAACATCACAGTCGGACCGAACTGCGCGTCGTTGACCGAGCCGACGATGACCTCCTTGCCCATCGGCGCCATCTCCTGCACCAGCACGCCGTGGATCTGGGCCTCGGCGTTGTACTTCTTGGCGTTCTCGGTGATGGTCTCGAAGGTCGCGCGCACACCCGCCTCGTCCTTGATGTTCACCTTCACGCCGCCGGCGTCGGACTTGTGGAGGATTTGCGGGGAGACGATCTTCATCACCAGCGGGTAGCCGATCTCGGCGGCCGCGGCCACCGCCTCGTCCGCGGTCTTGGCCAGCTTGCCCTTGCCCACCGGCAGGCCGTAGGCGCGGAAGACTTCCTTCGCCTCGGGCTCGGTCAACGCACCGCGGCCGTCGGCGCGGGCCTTGGCGATGATCTCGCGGGCCTTCTTCGGGTCCACGTCGGCAAAGGCCTTGAAATCCGGCTCGCTGCCCTCGGCCTGGAACTTGGCGACCTGGCGCAGCGCGGCGAGCGCCGACATCGCCTTGTCCGGGTTGTCATAGGTCGGGATGTTCTTGGCCATCAGCTTCTTGCCGGCCTCGACGCACTTCTCGCCGCCGACGAAGCAGGCGACGATCGGCTTGTCGTTGACCCCGCTCTTCTCGATGGCCCTGAGGATGCCATCGGCGATCTCGTTGGGCTTGGTCACCGCGGTTTCGCAGTAGAGCACCGCCAAGCCGTGGACCCACTCGTGCTTGAGCGCGACCTCGATGGCCGCCTCGTAGCCGGCCAGGCCCGCGCCGCCGGTGATGTCCACCGGGTTCTTCGGGCTGCCGAAGTCGGGCATGCACTTGCGGAACTCGTCCTGCAGATCCTTGGGCGCCGACTTGAGGGGCACGCCGTAGGCCTCGGCCGAGTCGGAGGAGAGAACGCCGATGCCGCCGCCGTTGGTGATGACGCAGATGTTCTCGCCCTTCATCGGCGGCTGCATCGCCAGCGCCTGCGAGCGGTCGAGCAGCTCGTCGAGGTCCCTCGCCCAGATCACGTGGGCCTGCTTGAAGGCCGCGTCGTAGACCTTGACTGAGCCGGCCAACGAGCCGGTGTGCGAGGCCGCGGCGGCCGCGCCGTGGGCCGAGACGCCGGACTTGAGCGCGATGATGGGCTTGCCCGCCTTGCGGCCGGACTCGATGAACCTGCGGCCGTCCTTGACGCCCTCGACGTAGAGGGTGATGCAGGAGGTGTTCGGGTCCTGGGCGTAGTAGTCGATGCAGTCGGCGAAGTCGACGTCGGCCATGTTGCCCAGCGAGATCATCGACGAGACGCCGAGCTGGCGCACGAAGGTGGCCATGTCGAGGGCGATGAGCAGCGCGCCGGACTGCGAGATGAGCGCGGTGCGGCCCGGGTACGGCAGGCAGGGCGCGAAGCTCGCGTTGGCCTTGGCCGCGTTGAGCAGCACGCCGACGATGTTCGGGCCGACGACGCGGCCGCCGGTCTCCTTGGCGATCTTGACGAGCTCCTCCTCGGCCGCCTTGTTGCCGACCTCGCTGAAGCCCGAGGTGATGACCACGTAGGACTTCACCTTCTTCTCGGCGCACTCCTTGGCCACGCCGAGCACCAGCTTCTCGGGCACGCAGAAGACGGCCATGTCGACGTCACCGGGGACGTCCTTGATCGAGGCGTAGGCCTTGCGCGACAGGATCTCGGGAGCGGTCGGGTTGATGGGGTAGAGCTTGCCCTCATATGCGCTGTCGATGAGGTTCTGCAGCACCTGGTTGCCGATGGTCCCGGGCTTCTTCGACGCGCCAATCACGGCGATCGACTTCGGGGCAAAAACGGCCTCGAGCTCTTTAATCGATGACATCTCGGTTCTCTCCTTCGCGACGATGTGCGCGTTTCCGATAAGCCAACCGGGGCGCTGCCAAGCGTCCCATCCCCCCCAAAAAAACCGCCGGCACGATACACTTCGGCCGCTTGCCTGTCTATTGGCGCCGACGGCTGGAGCCCGAGGGCGCCGCAGGCCGGAGGCATGCCGGCGCAGCAACAGTCCAACCGCGCGCGTTCGTTGATGTTTTCTGTCGGGCGGCCTGTCTGGAGGGAGGCGAAAGCCGACCGTAGGACTCGCCGGCGAACTCTCCTAGAACGGACGCGGGCGCCTCCTCAATTTCGGCGCGCAGAGCGAGGGCCTGCCAAGGACGGCGGGAGCCCAGGCGGGCGACGCTCCCGACTCGGTCGGTTGGCGCCCGGCAACGGCCGCATCCTCGCTTTGGCGATCGCCGCATGCCCGCCCGGCTGCGCGAGAAATCCGCTACGCGGTGGGGAGCGAAAAGCGCGCAGGCCTCTACGCAGCGAGCGCCCGCCAAGCCGCCGCGCGCCGGGTCGCCATAGAGGAGCGAGCGGCCGAAGCGCGATTGGCCGACCTCTTGCTCTGGGCGGCGGCTCCCAAGGAGGCACCTCCATGCACGAGTACTCGAGCCTTCCGCGCAGCGTCCCCTTCCCCGTCGTCAACGTCGCGCCCGCCCCAGCGCGCTCGAAGCCGGTCTCGCCCGCGATCGTCCCCGCCTCGGACCTGACCGCTGCCCTGCGCAGGCTCGACCAGCCCCTGTTCGCAGTGCGCGGTGACGACCGGGTGGAGCTCTGCGAGAGCCTCGGCTCGTGGGAGTGCCTGGCCGGCGTCGTGCCCGCCATCGGCGCGGCCGGTCTCGGGGCGCGCTCGTTCAAGCAGGCCCACGGCCTGCGCTACGCCTGCGTCAGCGGGGCGATGGCCGGCGGGATCGCGTCGGTGGATCTCGTGGCCGCGATGGGCAAGGCGGGCTTCCTCGGCTTCTTCGGCGCCGGAGGCATGGCGCTCCCGCAGATAGAGCAGGCCATCCTCGAGCTGAAGCGCCGGCTCGATGGCGGCGAGCCATTCGGGTTCAACCTGCTGCACAACCACTACGAGCCGCAGGTCGAGCTGGAGACGGTCGAGATCTACCTGCGACACGGCGTACGGCGCGTCGAGGCCGCGGCCTTCATGCAGCTCACGCCGGCCATCGTGCTCTATCGCGCCAAGGGGCTGAGGCTTCGGGCCGACGGCCGGGTCGAGGCGCCCAACCATGTCTTCGCCAAGGTGAGCCGGCCTGAGGTCGTCGCTCCTTTCCTCGCGCCCGCGCCCGAGGCGCTGCTACGCGAGCTGGTCGCCGCCGGCAAGCTGACCGAGCAAGAGGCCCGGCTCGCCGCGACCGTTCCGCTCGCCGAGGCCGTCAGCGCCGAGGGCGACAGCGGCGGGCACACCGATCAGCGCCCGCTCACCGTGCTCATCCCGCTGATGCTCCGCGAGCGCGACCTCGCCATGCAGCGCCACGGCTACGCCGAGCGCGGGGTGGCCATCCACGTCGGCGCCGCCGGCGGCATTGGCGAGCCGCAGGCCGCGTTCGCCGCGTTCGCCCTCGGCGCCGAATATCTCGTCACCGGATCGATCAACCAGGCGTGCGTCGAGGCGGGCACCTCGCCCATCGTCAAGAAGCTGCTCTGCGAGGCGGACATGGCCGACGTCGCCACCGCGCCCGCGCCCGACATGTTCGAGTCGGGGGCGAGGGTCCAGGTGCTGCGGCGCGGGACGATGTACGCGCAGCGGGCCCAGCGCCTGCTCGAGGCCTACAAGGCCTATCCGAGCTTCGAAGCGATGCCGCCCGCCGAGCGCGAGAAGGTCGAGCGCCAGGTCCTTCGCCGCCCGTTCGCCGAGGTGTGGGCCGAGACCGAGCGTTACTGGTCGCAGCGCGACCCCGCGCAGGCCGAGAGGGCGCGCGCCGACGGCAAGCTGCGGATGGGGCTGTGCTTCCGCTGGTACCTGGGCATGTCGTCGCGCTGGGCGAGGCTGGGCGAAGAGGCGAGACAGGCGGACTTCCAGATCTGGTGCGGCCCGGCGATGGGAGCGTTCAACCGCTGGGCGCGCGGCACATGGCTCGAAGGGCCGGCCAACCGCAGCGCGCCCGAGGTCGGCCTCGCGATGCTGAGGTCGGCGGCCGCGCTCGCGCGGCGCGAGGCCGCCGTTCGCGCTGGCGTGGACGAGCTGCCGAGCGCCTCCGAGGTCGCTCGGGTTCCCGACCGCGAAGAGCTCACCCGCTCGCTCCCGTAGGGCTCGCGCCGCTCACGCGAGCACCAGGCGAGCACCCACTAAGAACTAAAAGCTCATAACTCATAACTCCCCCATCCCCTCCCTCGCTCGCGATGTCCAAGCTGATAGGGCGCGGAGGGGAAAGCGATGCTCTGTCTCGACGTGATGAAGCAGGACGTGGCGTTCGTGCACGAGAACGACAACGTGCACAAAGCCGCTCGCTTGATGGAGAAGCACGGGGTCGGGTTCCTGCCGGTCGTCGATGACCAGAGGCGGCCGGTGGGCGCCTTGACCGACCGCGACATCGTCATCCGGGTCGCCAACGAGGACCATCGGCCGAGCAACGTGAGCGTGCGCGAGGCGATGACTCCGCAGCGGGTCTTCTGCCGGCCTTTGGACGACGTGCGGGTGGCCGAGGGCCTGATGGCCGCCAACAAGGTGTCGCGCGTGATGGTCGTCGGTGACGACGGCGTGCTCGTCGGAGTCATCAGCCTCTCGGACATCGCCGCGGCCGAGGAGGACGCGCGGGTCGGGGCAACCGTGCGCGAGGTGGTTTCGCGCGAGGTCCACTGAGCTCGGCGTCGCCAGCCTCTCGGACATCGCCGCGGCCGAGGAGCACGCGCGGGTCGGCGCGACCGTGGCGAGTGGCTTCGCGCGAGGTCCACAAAGCTCGGTGTGACGGCCTTCGCGCCGGCCGCCGAGGGCCCTCGATCTCGCGCGATTCGTGCTTGAATCCTCGACGGGCGCATCGCCACGCGCCTACCAACCTGCGACAGGCAACATCCGGAGCGCCAGCCTTCGCGCCGGCCGCCGGGGCCTTCGAATTCCCGCGATTCGTGCTTGATTCCTCGACGGGCGCATCGCCACGCGCCTACCAACCTGAGACAGGCAGCATCCGGAGCGCCAGCCTTCGTGCCGGCCGCCGAGGGCCTTCGATTTCGCGCGATTCGTGCTTGATTCCCCGACGGGCGCATTGCCCTGCGCCCTACCAGCCCACGGGCGATCGCTTGGGTTCCGGTCGAAGGTGGCGTAGGAAGCCCGACGGGGCCTGCTGAACGGGCCTCCCGCGGTCTGCCCTCGCCGCGGGCCTTCGCCCGGCTGCGGGCCGCGCTCCCCGCGGGAAGCTCGTCGAGCCCCGGGCAACGTGCAACAATCGCTGCCCGATGAACAGCGCGCACGCATCGCGGCAGCCGGCCGCAGCTCTGAGCGGCTCGGTGCCGGTCCTCGAAGAGTTCCTCGACAACGCCAGGCTGCGCGGCGAGCGGATCGTCGCGCTCGCTCGACTCATCTTCGCGAGCTTCGGGCTGGTCAGGACCTTCGTCTTCGGCGGCTGGGAGGGCTTGCTGAACGGCTCGCCCAAGTACTTCACGGCGATAGGTGGGCTGCTCCTCGGCCTGGCCTGGTCCGTGTGGGTGCTCGTCTACCTGCGGCCCGGCCGAAAGCTGCGCCGCGCCCTGGCGGTGTCGGTGGTCGCCGACGCGGTGCTGCTCCTCACTGTCGGCCTGAGTATCGCGGCCTGGCCCTCGCCCACCTACCCGGGCCTGCTGCGCATCGCCGAGTCGGGGCTGTTCCTTCTCGCCATGGCCGCCCCTGGCCTGCGCTTGTCGCGGCGCGTCGCGGCGACCGGCGCCCTGCTCATCGCCGTCGCACAGCTCATCCTCTTCGTCGTGGACTACCACGTCGTCCCCGAACGCATCACCTACGGCGCGAGCGAGTTTGTGATGTGGTTCGCGCTCAACCTCGGCTCGTTCGCGTTCGGTTGGGCCATCGCCGCCAACGCGCGCCGCCTGGTCTTCCGGGGCGCCGAGGCCGCGCTCAGCGCCGAGCGGGCGCGTCAGCGGCTCGGCCTCTACGTCTCCGAGGAGGTGGCGCGCGAGGCGCTCGAGTCGGACGTGCTCGAGATCGGCGGGCGGCGCCAACGGGTCGCGGTCCTGTTCTCGGATCTGCGCGACTTCACCCGCTACTGCGAGGGCATGCCACCCGAGCAGCTCGTCTCCGAGCTCAACGAGTACCTGGACACGATGGTCCGGGTGATCCGCGATCACGGCGGGGTCGTCGACAAGTTCATCGGCGACGCGATCATGGCGGTCTTCGGCATCCCCACCGAGCACCAGGACTCGGCGCAGCGCGCGGTGGTCACCGCCGCGGCGATGCAGAGGGCGCTCGCCGAGCTCAACGAGCGGCGCGCCGCGCGAGGCCGTCCCCCGCTTCGCCAAGGGGTCGGGGTCCACTTCGGCGAGGCGGTCGCCGGCAACATCGGCAACTCAGAGCGACTGCAGTACACGGTCGTCGGGAGCGTCGTGAACCTCGCCAGTCGCCTCGAGACGGCCACGAAGACGCTCGGCGTACCCGTGGTCATCTCGGCCGAGACCGCCGCCTCCGCGAGAGAGCACGCCCCGGCGCTCGCGCTGCGCTCGCTCGGGCTCATCGAGGTTCGCGGCTACGAGGGCCCGGTCGAGGTCTTCACCCTCGACCAGGGCGCCGCGGCGCAGGCGTTGCCGATGGCATCGAACGCGCGCTGAGCCCCTGCTCTTGAAGCTCGTTGTGCAGGGGCATGGATCTGGATCGCTGGCCTTCGTGCCGGCCAGCGATCACCGAATTTCAGCCGCGGATTTGCTCGATTCCTTGACGGGCGCATTGCCATGCGCCCCTACCGGCCTCGACGGGCGCATTGCCATGCCTACCGGCCTCGTCGGGCGCGTTGCCATGCGCCCCGACCATCCTGCGACCTATTCGCTTGGGTTCCGGGCGAAGCTCCGGCTGAGGCCGCAGGCGTAAGACCAAGTCGCGCGCCACCGACTCTGCTTCCACAGGACAGACGGCGCGCGGCCACGAACCCCGCGCGGCCGGCCGGCGAACCCGCCAGCGCGTCGAGCGCGGGCGGCCTAGCGCTTCGGCTCGACCGAATCGAGCAGGCTCTCGGCGATGCTCCTCGCGAGGCCGAGCGCCGGGACAAGCTCGTCGAGCACCAGCTCGCGCTCCTGCCTGGAGAGCACCTTGTCGGCAGCGATGATCGGGAGCCCGTCGGCCAGCAGCGCTCTGCCGACCTCCTCACGCAGGTCGGCCGGAACCTTGCCCACGGTCTCGCGCAGCGCGTCGAGGATCCGATCCTCTTCGGGCTCGCCCGCGCGCACCTTTGCGAGCCGGCCTTCGACCCTCTCCTTCACCTGCTCCACCGTCAGGAACGCTGCCTGCTGAGCGCCGAGCACCTTCTCCTCTTCGGAGTCGAGCCCATCCCAGCACGCCAGCAAGACCTTGAGGTCGACTGACGCGACGTCACACGCCCGCGCGAGATCCGAACCCTCGCCGAGCTTTGCCAGAAGTTCCTTGGAAAGCGCCATCTGCCGTTTCTCCCTCACCGTAGGTGCGACAGGATGAAAGGCTTCGCGATCGCCGCTGTCAACCCGCGAAGCTCTTTCAACGCCCGAATCGCGCGCGGAAGCCTCGCCAGCGACCGCCGGCGATCCACCGGCGTCCGGTCGCTGGCGACCGGATAGGACCGCTGCTCCTTTCGCGGACGATCCGCGGGTTTTGCGGCTACGATGCGCGCCCCTCCCGAGCCCAACCAACCATGAGAACCTTCGCACCGCGAACCGCCCTCCTCGTCGCCCTGCTCGCCCCCGCGAGCGCCCAAGCCTTCGACTATCTCGAGCACAGCTGGTTCAGCGATCGCGCCTGCCTCGAGGCCCAGCGGCGCCTCGGCCCGGCGGTGCGCGGCGGCGGCCCGCAGCTCGCCGCCCGCTACCTCGCGCTGTCGCTCACCTGCCCTGAGCACTGGGACAAGCCGTACTGCGCCGACGGCTACAAGCAGCTCGAAGGCGGCCTCAACCGGCTCGAGGAGCCGCCCGCCGAAAGCGGTGACCACCCGGCGACGCTCGGCGATTTCGCGGCGCTGCCCGATCACTTCTCGCAGTTCGGCCCGGTGCGCGGCTTCCCTCGCGCCGCAGCCTCCGGGCTGACCGAGACCGCGCTCGGCTGGCTCGCGGTGACCGGCGATGCCGGCGGCGTCATCGCCGACGTGGCCGAGGACGCCTGCGAGAGCGACGAGCCGGTGCCCTGGTCGAGCGTCGAGCGCGACGTCGCCGGGTTCCTGCGCGAGGCCGAAGCAAAG
Source organism: Myxococcales bacterium (assembly GCA_050942745.1). Taxonomy (GTDB): domain Bacteria; phylum Myxococcota; class Myxococcia; order Myxococcales; family UBA5297; genus UBA10939. Next base: position 10,109 of record JBMNNX010000021.1, on the reverse strand, counting down.
TGGGCGCTCGCGACGGCGGACGCACTGCCCTCGCCACCCGCCGCGCTCCTCGCGCCGCTCGCGCGGGTCGAGCTGCCGCGCGGCCCGCACGATCCGGCTGGCCCTTACAGCTTCGACAACCCGCACTACCTCGACCTGACCCGCCGCAACGGCGACCACTTCGGGCCGCGCGCCTACTCCGCCTTTCTCGGCTTCCACAGCGCCGCGCGCGCCATCTCCGGCAGGCCGTGCGCCGACACGCTCGCGCTCGACGACGACGCGCTCGAAGACCTCGCGGATGATCTGCCCGACTTCGAGGAGATCGACTGGGACGATCTCGATCCCGACGCGCTGCGCGCGCGCGGCTGCGAGCTCGTCGCCGAGCGGGCGCGCTTGCGCCTGTTGGAGTGGTCTGCGCGCGCCGCCCCGTCGCTCGTCGAGCCGGTGCGCGCCGAGATCGAGCTGCTGCGGACCCGCCCACAAGAAGCGAAGGCGCTGCTCGACGCGGTCGCCTCGGCGCTGATGTCGCTCGTCTTCGAGGGCGCAGGCCTGCACTTTCTCCAGGACGGGCAGGCGGCCGGACATCTTCGCGTCGCGCCGCAGCCCCACGACCTCGAGGCGAGCCGCTTCTTCCACGACACCGACGGCCGGGCGGGCGTCACCGCGAGCCTGGGAACGCGCGCGGGCTCGACGCTCTTCGTCGCGTTCGGCGACGGCTACCTGCTCGGCCCCGAGCTCGTGCCTGCCGACGGGTGCGACGGGGACTCCGAGCCGTCGCGCGAGAAGAACGCCGCGTGCCTGCTGCGCCGGCAGCGGGGCCTGCTGGTGCTCACCACGACCGCCTCGTTGATCGATTGGGCCTTCGGAGGCCTGCTCGAGGACGGCTCGCCCGTGATGCCTCCCGAGGGCTGCCCCGAGTCCGACACGCCAGAGCGCTTCGTCTGCCGCTACCTGCCGACGCGCCCGCCGTCGCCGGGCACAGCCGAAGCCGGCGCGCCCCGAACGCTCGCCGAAGGGACGCTGCCGGTGCCGGCGCCGCCGTTCTCGTACGAATCGCTGCTGCTGAGCAGCTCGCTCGACGCGGCCGGCGACGCCACGCAGACAGGCGCCAGGCTCGTCTTCCTCAGCCAGCTCGGCGCGCGCGCCAACTGGATGACGAGCTACCACCTCGGCCTGATGAGCACCTCGGCGACGAAGACCGAGCCGTCCCAGCTACTGCTCGAGTTCTCGTACATGTTCCACTGGCGCTGGGCCGCGCGGTTCCTCGTCAACGCGGGCCCGTTCGTCTACGGCGGCCTGCGCGGCTTTGGCGAGAGCGTCTCCACCTTCGGCGGCACCGGGCCGAGCGTAGGCCTGTCGGTGTTGCCCGAGGGCTGGATCAAGCTCCCGCTGGAGATCACCTTCACCTACCGCGTGCCGGTCACCCTCATCGACAGCCGATTCGGCTTCGCGGCGAAGGGCATCCGCGTCGAGGCGCACTGGCTCGAGCTCGCGGTCGGGTTGGCGTTCATGTAGCCCGGCGGAGGCGAGCGCGCTCGAATCCTCGGCCAGCGGCGCGCTCCTCACGGCGAGCCGCAGCGCCTTTGCCACTCGAATCCTGAGCCGCGCGGCCGCTCGCGCGCCACCTCCTGCCGAGCGCAGCGGGCGGCGTGCGGCAAGAGGAGCGCTCGACCTCAAAGCACGGCGCCGGACGCCAGGCTCACGCCCGTCCTCGAACGCCGATGCCGCCGGGGCCGGGGCGGGCCGAGCAGGGCGCGTCGTGCTGCGCTCCTGCTCGCTTCGCTCCCGGCTGAGCTTCGGTCGCCGCCCTTCGTTACCTGCACGCTCCGGAGGTGCACGTCCTCCCCGACCCGCACTCGCTGTCGTAGACGCACTCCGGGGCCGGACTGCAGAAGCCGAGCGCGCAGACCAGGCCGTCCGGACAGTCTGCCGAAACCGAGCAGTCCGACTCGGGGAAGAAGTAGCAGGCGCCCGCGATGCAGTACTGGTTCGTCGGGCACTCGCTGTCGGCAGCGCAGCCGCCGGGGTTGGTGCAGACGTGGTTGATGCACTGCAGGCCCCACATCGGGCAGTCGCTCGGCGCGCTGCAATAGAACTCCGGCAGGCAGCGCCCGGCATGGCAGCTCCAGTCGCGCGCGCACTGCGCGTCGCTCGTGCAGCTCTGAGGCTGGCACGCGCCCGAGTCGCAGCGCGCTCGGCCGCGCCGCAGTCGCTGTCCACAGCGCAGACCGGGGCGCGGTAGCACGTGCCGTCGGAGCAATACGAGCCTTGCGGGCACCACGTGTCGTCGTAGCACCACTGCAACACCTCGCAGGTGCCGCCCAGGCAGAACTGCGAGGCCAGGCAATCCTCGTCGCGCTGGCAGCCGACCGACTCGGTGCAGCGGCCGAGGAACGGGTTGCAGGTCTGCGTTGCGGGGCAGTCGGCGTCGTTCTGGCAGGCTCCGGAGGACTTGATGCACCGGCCGCCCAGGCACCCTTCGCCGGGGCCGCACTCGGCGTCCGAGGCGCAGGCCGGCGGGCTCCCGCAGCGATTGTCGGTGCAGACGAGCGGCGCCGCGCAGTCCGTGTCCCTCGCGCAAGCCGCGATGGGCGCGCATTCGCCGGCGCGGCACTCCTCGCCGGGCGCGCACTGCGTGCTGTCGAGGCAACCGAGCCCCGTCGGCTCGCAGCCGTTCGCCGTGCACTCGCTGCCAGGCGGGCAGTCGGCGTCGGTGCGGCAGGTCGGCGGGAACAGCCAGACGCAGAAGCCCTGGTAGCAACCGCGGAACTCGCCGCAGTCGGCGTCGGTCTCGCACTGGCCGGCAGTGCACTGGCGCGCCACGCAGGTGAGACCCGCCTCGCAAGGATTGGCCTCGTCGCACCAGGTCGGCGGCAGGCACCGCCCGCGCGCGCAGGACCAACCCGCCGGGCACTCGGAGCTGTGGCCGCAGAAGTACGGCACGCACGAGCCGTAATCGCAGCGCTCGCCCCCGGGCGCACTCCGAATCGTCGGTGCACTCGGCCCACGCGTAGCACGCTCCGCCCGCGCAGTAGCTCGACGGCCCGCAGTCGGCGTCGGTGCGGCACCAGGTGACGACCTCGCAGGTGCCGCCGAAGCAGAAGCCGTTGTGGCCGCAGTCCTCGTCGCGCGTGCAGCCGGCGCCGGGCGTGCAGTAGTTCCCGATCATCGAGCAGGTCTCGCCGGGCGCGCAGTCGGCATCGCGCTCGCACTCGGTCTGCGCGACACAACGTCCGGCGACGCAGCGCTCACCCGCGCGGCAATCGAGGTCGCTCGAGCACGCCGGCCTCGGGCTGATGACGCATATTCCGTTGACGCAGGTCTGGCCGACCGGGCAATCGCCTGCCAGGCCGCACCCTGGACCGACGGGACTGCAGGTACCGTTCTCGCAGACCTCGCCGGAGGCGCACTCGAGGTCCGTCTGGCAGCCGGTCTGCGGCCAGTGGCAGACCCCGGCTTCGCAGACGAGGCCCGGCGCGCAGTCGGCGTCGGCGCGGCAGCCGGTGGTCGCCGAGTGACAGGTGCCCGCCTCACAGACCTCGCCCGGAGGGCAGGGGCGGCTCGAGTCGCACTCCGGCGTCCCGATGAGATGGCAGATGCCCTCGCTGCAGGCGCGATCCGGCGGGCAGTCGGCGTCGATGTGGCAGCTTCCGTCGGGCACGCAGACATCGCGCTTGCAGATCTGGCCCGCGGGGCACGGCGGAAAGTCTCCACAACCAGGCTCTTGAACGCAGACGCCGCCTTCGCAGCGCTCGCCCTGAGGACAGACCAGCCCGGTCGCGCAGGTCCGCGGCACGCACACGCGGCTCTCGCAGATCTCCTCCGGCGAGCAGTCGCCGTCTGAATGGCAGCCCAAGACGGGACCGGCATCGAACGGTCCGGCGTCGAAGGATCCGGCATCGACGGGCCACGGACCGCCATCAACCGCAGGACCACCGTCGAAGGGACCACCGTCGAACCGACCGCCGTCAAAGGGACCGGCGTCGGTGCTCGGACCACCATCGGCGACCGGACCTCCGTCCGAGTGAGGGCCAGCGTCGCCGCTCGGGCCACCGTCCGAGATTGGGCCACCATCGATCCCCGGGCCGCCATCAATCATGGGGCCGGCGTCCGCAGCGGGGCCCGCGTCGTGCCAGCTCGCCGATTGGCAGGATCCCGCTTGGCAGGAGCCCGACGCGCACTCTTCATCCGAGTCACAGGGGCAGTTGCCCTCGGGGCAGTATTCGACGGGACTGAAACACCCGCACAGCAGGAGAAGCGCCGCGCTCAGCACCGTGCGCACGTTCGACAGGGGACCTCCGGAGATCGGCCAGGTACCCGCCAGGATACCAGGGAGCGGCACGCCCCCCGAGGTGCGAGACGGTGCGGCGCACCAGCCCTCGTCCCGCTTTTCGCCGGACAGCGCCCCGAGCTCGTTCCGGCCTTGTCCAAGCACTTCGCCGCCACCCGATCACTCCGGCTTGAGACCGGTCCTTTGACCGACTGTGGCCTTGAACCAACACCGGTCAGCCCGAACGTAGGCCGAGCTTGCGAGGCCGAAGTCGAGGGCCTGTCGTGGCCGCCCCGGGTTTCTTGCCGGTTCCATAACCGGGTCTGACCCCGCGTCGATGTGCTTTTGGCTAGCAGCGTAGAGCCGACCAGCGGGGGCCTCGGAGTCGAGGGCCGTGGTGCAGCCGAGGGCCCTTCGACTTCGCTCCCGCAGCACGCGGCGGGAGCGTCCCGAGCCTGATTTGGACGCCGACCTCAGAACGGCCCGCCGTGAAATCGGCCATTTGGGGACTCCGGTCCTTCGCCAGGAACGAGCTTCGACGTCCGGATCGAGCGTCTCGCGACGCCTCGACCGCCCGGCCGATTATCACGCCCGCAATCGCCGACCTGCCGCAGTCGCGCGCGCCCCAGCTACCAGACCTCGAACTCGCTCGACGTGCCTTCGTAGGGCTGGATGTCGCCACCGACGCTCTTCCAATCGCCGAAGCAGCGCAGGCGGTAGATGCCCGGCGCGGCATCGTCGGGAATGTCCCACTCGACGGTCACGTGCGAGCAGCCGAGGGTCGGGAAGCAGTTGTTTCGCTTCCAGCGGAATTTCGTCTCCCAGTCCCAGTCGTTCGCGACGGTCTCCCAGCTCTCGCCCTGCTTGCGCTCGACCCGCAGGAAGGTGTCGCCGATGCGCAGGTTGTTTGCCGGGTGAGCGCCCCAGAAGACGGCGCGCGCAGTCTCGCCGCGCCGGTAAGAGCGGGCGACGTCCTCGACGACGTCGCCGAAATCGACGCTGAGGAGCTTGTCGTCGTAGAGCACTGGGATCTGGAGAGTGTGGACGTGGTCGCGCAGATCGCGCGGAATTGGCCCCGGGGCGATCTCCGCTCCGCTCGCGAGCGCTTCCGCGAGGGTTGCGATCTGCTGCTGCGCCGCGGCGAGCGTCCAGGGACCGAAGTGCGTCGAGGCGCCTTCGTAGTTCTGAGCCGCGTACTCCTCGCGCGTGGTGAGGTAGCTCGCGTAGGCGTTGACCGGGCCGACCACGATAAGCCGGTCGATCCCCGCCTCGGCCAGGTGCGCGAGCGCGGTCTGGCGCAGGCGGCGCGAGGCCATCGTCGTCACCTCGAACGGCAGCCCAACGAGCGCGAGGTTGCCTATCCGCACGATCTGGAAAGGCAGCACCTCGGGAGACCACGGGAAGGGCCGCTGCTCGCCGGCCTTGAAAATGATGGGCTTCTCGGCCTGGCACGCCGTCGTCTCCGGCGTGCAGGTGAGCCCGGCCCAGAGATCGCCGAGAGTCTCGCAGCTCGCGCCCTCTTTGCCGTAGCCCGGCCCGTCCTCGGCGCCGGCGATCATCGAGACGCCGTAGGCCGCCGAGCAGGTGGCGTGAGGCTCGCCGTCGCTGAGCTCGGGGCGCACGTCAATGTCGTCCATCTTGGCGAACAGATGGCGCAAGTCCACCGGCCCGACCAGCGACTCGTGGGCCGCGTCGTAAAGCTCCAGGGCCTTGTTGAGCTGCTTGCGCCCGGAGCTCGCGGTGCTCGCGAAGTCGTCCGGGCCGCCGCCCTCGGTGCCTCCATAGATGTTCGGGCTCGCATCGCCGGAGGCGGCCTGGGCGAAGGCGGCGACAAAGGTGCGCTGCGCCCGGTAGTCGGTGCCCTTCGCCTTCTCGAAGAAGTAGGAGGCATAGCCCTTGTTGTCGCCGCTGATCAGGTGGTTGTCGTTGCCCATCGACGTCGCATGCACGCCGTAGAAGCTCACCATCCCGAGCTCGGCGCCATCGCGCTCCTCGAACCGGAGCACGGTCATCTCCTTGTCGGTGTCGTGCTCGTAGAGCGCCCGCTCATCCTCCGGATTGAGCCGATAGGCCTCCAGCGAGCGGTTGATGCTTGTGTCGAGCAGCTCTCCCGAGGCGACGCGGATGCGCCCCGGAGCCAGGTTCTGGTGGGCCTTGACGATGGACAGGTGGATGCCCTCGACGATGGCGTCGAAGTTCTGCTTGTTGAAGCCGAGGATGCTCAGGTCGTAGGTCGTGTAGTGCGAGTAGCCGCCCGGGCCGGCGTGCGTGTGCGTTGCCGAGAGGAAGACGTTGCGCTCGGAGTAGGTCGTCCCGTGCGTGGCCTGCAGCCGCTCGATGACCTGCTGCTGCACCGCCTGGAAAACGGCGAGCAGGTCGGCGGAGACGAATACGACGCTCTCGCCGTTGCAGGGCGAGCGGATGACGAAGGCGCGCGACCAGAGCCGCGTGTGGATGCCGGCGGTCTTCTGGCCGACCATCGAGTAGCCCATCATCCCCAGCTCGGCCGCCGGACCGGTGATGTCGTGGATCCCCGCGCCAATCTCGAAGAGCCGATTGTCCTCGCACGGATCCAACGGTCCCGCGTCGCCCGCATCCTCGATGCCCGCATCGACGCCCGCGTCAGCGCCCCCATCCTCGCCGGCGTCGTAGCTCGCAGCATCGGGCTGCTCGCCGGCATCCGAACGCCCGGCGTCCTCCGACGTCGCCGCGTCCGCGACCGCGGCGTCGGGCACGTCCGGAGGTGCGGGGCGCTCGCCGGCGCAGGCCTGCGTCAGCGCCGCAAAGGCGATCATCAGCCAACTCAGCAAGCGAACCGATCTGCTCATCGCGACCCTCCGGGCGAGCGATGGCCCGGACGGTACCACCGCGCCGGCGGTCGCGGGAACGGATGGACTGAGACGGCAAGAACGGCCAGCGCCTACGACGGAAGCCAGCCGCTCCCGCCGGTGCTTCGGTCGGGGCCTCGTCTGGCCGCGCGCAAGTCAGAAGCTGGCCGTTTCAACCGGCCCTTCGGTCGGGGCTCGTCGCGCAAGCCAGTGAAAGCCCCCTCCCCGTCGGCGCGCTGAGACTTGCGCGGCAAGCACTCGGCCTGCGGGCGCGCCGACCGGGAGGGGCTTTTACCAAGCGCCGCGCGGTTGCAACGAGCAGACCTAGGGCCACTGCGATCGTTGCTTAACGCAGCTCTCGCTCTCGACGAGGCCGCGAGCCCCGGCTCGCCCGCTCCGGGTCAGTAGCTGCAGTTCGGCCTGCAGACCCCGTTCTCGCAGTCGCCCGACAGGCAGGCGCCGTTGCCCACGCAGTAGTCGCCGGCGGCCGCCTGCGGGGTGCACACGCCACCCGAGCACCAGTATCCGGCGGCGCAAACCGCGTCGGAGCTGCAGGTCTGGCCGAAGCCGCCCGGCACTTCGCTGCAGGTCCCGCCCACGCACCGCAAGAACCGCTGGCACTCGTTGTCGGCGCTGCAAGCCGCGCCGACGCTGCCGAGCGCGACGCAGCTACCGTTGCGGCAGACGAGGCCCCACTTGCACTCGAAATCCCGCTGGCACGCCAGGCCCGCGTCGCGCCGCGGCTGACAGGTGGAGGAGCAGAACGAATCCCAGCCGCACTCGACGGCCGCAGTGCATGGAGTGCCGGTCGGGGAGACCGCGCTGCAAGTTCCAAAAGCATAGGAGCTGCCACCGTCGCACCACAGGCCCCACTGGCAGCCCTCGTTGCTGGTGCACCAGTGACCGACCTGGCCGCTGTACAGCGGCACGCACGTGCCGTTCGCGCCGCCGCAGCGATAGCCGGAGACGCAGGGCTGCCCGGGCGAGCAGGCGGCGCCGGCGGGGATCATCGGTGTGCAGACCTTGTAGCCCGACGGCCCCCAGCACGTGCTGCCGGGCGCGCACTCCCAAGTTGCCGCGCAGTCCGATCCGGCCGACTTGAGCGGCGCGCAGAAGCCGTAATCGCAGTAGCTCGTCTCCGGGTCGCAGAACTGATCGCTCGTGTTGCAGGTCTCGCCGATCTGCCGGTAGGGCTGGCACGTGCCGCCGCAGCTCGCGTTCGCGCGGCTGCACAGGCCGTCAATGCAGTCGTAGCGATACAGGCAGCTCCCGCCGAGAGAGTGGCCGGGCCCGTAGAGCAGCGTCGAGTCGCACTCCGGGAAGACCATGGTCGTCATCGTGCTGCTGCTGCAGTCAAAGCGCTGCGACTCGCGATCGAGGCAGGCGCGCGCGTTGGCCAGGTTGAGGATCGTCGCCCCGGCCTGGATCCGAGCGGTCATGTCGCCCTCCTCGCAGATTCGCTTCTCGTGGGCGACACAGGCTGCGTGCTGCAACGCGCCGATGAGACAGCAGCGCGCCATGCGATCGCAGGCGACCTTGGCGCGCGCCTCGCACCACTCGACCGCGGTAAAGCTCGAGCTGTAGGTCGGCGGGGGCGGCGTGCAGGCGCCCGGTCCGGTCGTCCCGCCGGTGCAGACGCCGCTGGCGCTGCAGGTCTGGCCCGACGGGCAGGTGCCGCAGAACCCGCCACAGCCGTCCGGGCCACAGTTCTTGCCCGCGCAGCTCGGCGTGCAGCCCGCCTGGCAGACTCCGGCGGCGCTGCAGGTCTGTCCCGATGGGCAGGTGCCGCAGAACCCGCCGCAGCCATCCGGACCACAGTTCTTGCCCGCGCAACTCGGCGTGCAGCTCGCCTGGCAGACTCCGGCGGCGTTGCAGGTCTCGCCCGATGGGCAGCCGCCGCCGAGCTCGCCGCACGTGCCACCGCAGCCGTCCGGGCCGCACTCGCGGCCGTTGCAAGCCGGAGTACACGTGGCCTGGCACTGGCCGAGCACCTCGTTGCAGGTCTGGCCCGTCGGACAGCCGCCGCCGAGTGGCCCGCAGAAGCCGTCGCAGCCGTCGGAGCCGCAGCTCTTTCCCGCGCAGCTCGGCACACAGGCGCACTGGCCCTGGGCGTTGCAGACCTTGCCCGACGGACAGCCGCCGCCGAGCTCGCCGCACGTGCCACCGCAGCTGTCGCTGCCACACTCCCTGCCCGCGCAGTTCGGCGTGCACGCGACGCAGGTGACGCCGTTGCAGGTCGTGCCCGGACCGCAGATGCCGCAGAGCCCGCCGCAGCCGTTGTCGCCGCAGCTTCGGCCCTGGCAGTCCGGCGTGCAGGAGGCGACGCAGGTCATCGTCGAGAAGTCGCAGCTCTCGGTGGCCTCGCAGCAATTCGAGCCGCAGGGGTAACGGCAGGTGCCCGCGTCGGTGATCGTGCTGCCCGCGTCCTCGGTGCTCGGATTGGTTGCCTGATCTCCACATGCGCCCAGCGCCAGCGCAGCCAGCGCGGCGGCGGTGAGGGCTTGAAGGTGCCGCATCGTGCTTCTCCTCGGGAACGCGTCCGACTGGCGGCGCGAGTTTTGTCGCAGAGTGCCCGGATTCCCTCTCGCTTGCCAGAGGGGGACGCCGCCGCGAGTTTCCGGGCGCGGCCAGGCGCTCGAGCTTCGCCAGCTCCATCCGCCTCTGCGAGAGAGAGCGAACGCCGAAGCATCGAGTGCGTGCTCAATCACGGCCTGCCCGAAAGGCAGATGACCGACCGAGCGGCCGGCCGCAAGGCGCAGCGCGAAGCCGCCTCGCACGAGAGCTTCGGCGAGCCCGACCCGAGCCGGATCGGGCTCGCCATCGCCTCAGGCCCGAGGCGCGCACCGCGCCTCGTCTCGCTTCGTGGCGATTCGGAAATGAACCGAGCCGCCGGCGTCGCCCAGCGCCGCGCGGCCCTGAGCGCGCCGGCCGAGCAAGCGACGCTACTGCTCGACGAGCTCGACGCGCCGGTTCTTCGCCCGCCCGGTCTCGCTGCGGTTGGAGGCCACCGGCGCGAGCGAGCTCAGGCCGTG
>JBMNNX010000267.1:0-9073 GCA_050942745.1 Myxococcales bacterium | reverse complement strand
ACAGAATCGCGCCGGATTCCGAAACAGGTCAGCACCAGCAGGCGTACGGCCAAGACTCATGGGGCGGCATCTTTCAGATGCCGCCCGCATCGTCTACAGAAAAACACCAGCCACCTAGGCTTCATTCGCAATGCCCAGAGCCGCAGGCGATGACGGCAGGCTTGGCATCCAGCCCGGAGGCGAACCCGCGAGTCGTTCGACTTCGAGGCCCGAGATGGTCGCCTCTCCTCAACGCGCCGACGGCGCTCGCGATGACTGGAGCTCGCCCGAGTTGCTTGGACACGATCCGGAGTGGAGCAACCGATGACACCGACCGCCCTCGCAGCTTGCCGCCGCCGTCCTGTCGCAATCGTCCGCCGACGCGTCGGGACCGAGCACGCCGGTTGCCCAAGCCCCGTCGCAACCGGCTGCAGCCCCTACTGCTGGGCTGCCGGCTGCTCCCGCGCCGCTCACCGTGGAGGTGGTCGGCTTTCGGAGCGCTCGCGGCAAGGTCTGCCTCGCCCTGTATCGAAGCAAGGACGGCTTCCCGACCGACGCGAGCAAGGCGGTTCGGGTGGCCCAGGCGGCGGTGACCGGTGAGCGAGTGGTCGTGACGCTCGAGGGCCTCGAGCCGGGAACCTGGGTTATCGCCGCCTACCACGACGAGAACGGCAACGGCGAGCTCGACACCAACTTCGTCGGCTTCCCGAAGGACGGGCTTGGCGTTTCGAACGACGCGAGGGGAAGGTTCGGCCCGCCGAAGTTCGAGAGCGCCCGCTTCGAGATCGACGGAGCGCCTCGTCGCCTACGGATCACCATGCGCTATCTATGATTCGACCTGCGGCGTGGGCTCTCCGCGATCGCGCGCGGCGAGGAGCGCGAACGACGTCTCCGCGAGCGCGCCTCACCGGTCACTGCGCAGCCAAGACTCACCTCACCGCCTTCTTCACGAGCGCGGCGAGCTTCGCCTCCACCTCGGCGGTCAGCTCCTTCAGCGCGAACGAGGTCGGCCACATCGCGCCTTCGTCTAAATTCGCCTCGTCGGTGAATCCGAAGGTCGAGTAGCGGGACTTGAACTTCTGCGCGCTCTGAAAAAAGCAGAGGACCTTGCCGTCCTTGGCGTAGGCCGGCATCCCGTACCACGTCCTGGGCGACAGCGCGGGCGCGGCGGCTGTGACGATGGCGTGGACGCGCTCGGCCATCGCGCGGTCGGGCTCGGGCATCTCGGCGATCTTCGCGAGCACGTCCGCGGTCCAATCTGCCTTGCTGCGGCGCGCTCCCTCCTTGAGCTCCCGAGCGCGCGCCTTCATCGCGGCCCGTTCTTCATCCGAAAACCCTTCGGACCTGGGGGGCGACGCGGCGCGACTTGCGGACTTCTGCGCAGCCTTCGCGCTGGCGCGGCCCGCGGACTTTCTGGGACTCATTCGAGCTTCTCCTTCCGGCGCGAGCGGGAGCTCGCCGGATCGTCTGCCAACCGCTCAGGCGACGAGCCGTGCCCTGGCGGACCGGCGCGCGGCGCCCAGGAGCCCGCGCCACCGTCGAAAGGCTCCATGTGCGTCCTTTCTCGCCGCCCCACGCGGAGTGCCTAGCGCCCAAGGCGAAGATGACGCGAGCTGGGACGAAGAACAAGCAGCCGGACGACGAGGCGGCGCGAGTCAGGAGCGCCGACGGTTCGGTCGCGAAAGCGGCGAGGCAGCCGCTCGGCAGGAAGTATGGAAGGCAGAGGAATCGAGGGAACGAAGGCGTGCCGCGGGGGCGTATCCGGCTGCGCTGGCGAGAGAGGGCGCCGCCGAGCGGCGATGTCCAGGGAGGCGCGGGCGATTAACCGGCCGGCGGAATTGGCGGGCCGGCGGGCTCGCACCCGGCGAGCCGCCTCGGTGTGCGTGATACGGTCTACGCCCGCGCACGACGTTTCAGCAGCTCTCCCGCACGGCAGGTGACTTGACCGAGCCTCCGATGCGGTCGAGCGAAGGGTAATGACCAGCAGGATGATGAGCGAACCGGCCAGCCCGCCCGCCGCACAGCAGGCCCCGACGCCTGCCTTCGACCGGCGGCTGTTCCTGGTCATGTCTCTCGTCTGGTTCGCCCAGTTCGTCTGCCTGACCGCCGATCCGGTGGTCAACAACGACATCTGGCACCAGATGGCCCTGATCCGCGAGAGCCGCGCGCAGGGCAGCCTGCTCACCGCCGATCCATACGCGTTTACCCCCACGCTCCCCCGGTTCATTCAGCACGAGTGGGGCGCGGGCGTGATAGCGCTCTTCGTCGCCGAGCACTTCGGAATCGCGGGCCTGTGGCTCCTCAACTACGGACTCGAGCTCGCCTTCACCGCGCTGCTGCTCGGCTTCCTCTATCGGCGCCGCGCCGACCCGCGAATCCTGCTGCTCCTGTCGCCGGTCGCGGTCGCGCTGTTCGTGCCCGGCTTCTACTCGCCGGTTCGCGCCCAGGGCTACTCGTTCGTGCTGATGGTCGGGCTGCTCGCGTTCCTCGACCTCGACCGGCACGGCAAGCGCTGGTGGATTGCCGCGTGGCTTGCGCTGCTGGTCGTCTGGATCAACGTGCACGCGGGCTTCTTCGCGGGGCTGGGGATGCTCGGGGCCTACGCGGTCGAGCGGGCATGGAACAGGCAGCCATTTGCGCACCTGGCCGTCGCGTTGCTGGCCTCGGTCGCGGTCGTCGCTATCAATCCCTACGGTCTCGACTACTACGGCTATCTCGCTGAGGCGCTGACGATGCGCCGCCCGCGCATCGGCGAGTGGAGCCCTATCTGGCTGTGCTGGCCGGACGCCCTCTTTTTCGCCGCCTCCTTCCTGCTCTTCGCCTATGCCGCTTGGAAGAAGGGGCCGAGGAGGATGGAAGGGTTCCTCGTCGTTCTGGTCACGGCGATCGCCGCGGCGCGCGCGCTGAAGATGTTGCCCATCTACGGCATCGCCTGGGCGTGGTTCGTGCCGGCGCACCTGCAGGACTCGAGGCTCGGGGAAGCGCTGCGATCGATCTGGCAACGCCGCAGGCTCGCCGCGATGTCGTTCGTCGGCGCGGCCTGCCTGTGGGCGGCCGCAAATCCGATCTCCATCGGCGGCTTCTCGCTTGGCGTCCCGGGAGTGCCGCTCGCGGGCCCGAACGGCTTCACCTATCCCGTCGGTCCGGTCGACTACCTGCGCGAGGCGGGGTTTCGCGGCAACGTGGCCACGCACTTTGGCACCGGCGCCTACGTGCTCTGGAAGCTCTACCCGGACGCCAAGGTCTCGTGCGACAGCCGGTACGAGACGGCCTATCCGAGCTCGGTCGTCGAGGAGAACTACCGGCTCTACGGCGCGCACGAGGGCTGGCAGGAGATCCTGCGGAACGGCAAGGCCGACGTCGTCATCGTCGAAAAGGCCGAGCCCCTCGCCGCCAGGCTCCCGGGCCTGGCCGGTTGGCGGCGGGTCTACGAAGACGACGCCCACGACGTCTACGCGCGAGATGGCGTCGAGCTGCCGCTGCGCGACAGGCGCGGCGAGAGGATCGTCGGCACTTTCCCGTGAGGGCAGGCGCTGGCCTCAGCGCGTCGCGGCGAGCGCGTCGAGGGCCTCGCGATACTCGGGGTCGAGCTCGACGGCGCGCGTCCACGCCGACCGCGCCTCGGCGCGCCGCCCCTGGGCCTTCAGGACGAGCCCGAGGTTGAAGAAGGCGACCTGGTAGCGCGGGTTGATCTCGAGCTCGCGGCGAAGCATCTGCTCGGCCTCCTCGAGTTGTCCTTTGCGCAGCAGCACCACGCCCAGGTTGTTGCGCACGACTGGCTCCGAATCGCTGAGCGCGGCGCTCGCGCGAAAGGCTCTCTCTGCCCGCTCGAGATCCCCGCGCTCGAGGAAGATGTTGCCGGCGGTGACCTGCGCGAGGGCGCTGTTGGGCGACCCGGCGATGCAGGCCTCGGCAAAGGCGAGCGGGTCGCGGTAGCTCGGCAGGTAGCAGAGCGTGCGAAGGACGAGCGCGCCGACGACGACGGCGGCAGCGGAGCGCGCGTAGCGAAACGGGCGCAGGGAGCGGAGCGCCGCGCCCGCGAAGACGAGCGCGCCGACGAGCGGGAGGTAGAGCCGGTTCTCGAGGATGTGCGCGTCGCTGACCGGCAGCGTGAGCGCGAGCGGGCCGAGGAAGAGCAGCGCGCCGAAGGCCGCGAGCCGGCGCGAATCGGCGGGCACGCGCGTCCAGGCCAGCGCGCAGAGCGCGAGCGCCGCTATCGCTGGGATCCACGAGGTGTCGGGGGCGTGGGCGACGACGGCAAGCTCGACGGGCAGGACGATCTTGCCGAGCGCGTGCGCCAGCGACGGCGCGTTGAGCATGACATCGCGCAGGCGCTCCGCGAGCAGGAGCGGGGGCGCCTCGACCTCGAGGCTCGAGCGGAGTAGCTGCCAGGCAAGGCCGGCGAGCGCCCAGGTGGCGACTACGCCTCGATCCACGAGCTGCCGCCCATCGCGCCGGTCGAGCAGCCAGGCTTCGCCAATCAGGAGAACCGGCAGAATCGCGCCGCTCTCCTTGGTGAGCAGCGCGAGCAACAGGAACAGCCCGTGCCCCATCAGTCGCGCCTTGCCGCCTCGCTGCCGATAGGCCGCGTATAGGAGCCAGGCGGCCAAGAGGCAGACGGTGAGGAGCGAATCGTTGCGACCGGGAATCCAAGCGACGCTCGCGGTCGCGGCCGGGTGGACGGCGAAGGCGGCCGCGAGCCAGAGCGCGAGCGTGCGGCTCGCGAGCCATCGCTGCAGCAGCGCGAACACCATCCAGGCTGCGAGCAGGTGCAGCGCGAGGTTGGTCGCGTGGAAGACCGCCGGCGAGAGCTGCCCGAGCCTCGCGTCGAGCATGAAGCTCAGCACCACCAGCGGGCGGTAGTAGAGCTCCTCTCCCTGGCGGCCGTCGGTGTAGGCCTGCCGAAAGACGTCGAGCACGCTCCCGTCGCGCAGCAGGAAGGCCTCGCGGTCGAGGATGAACGCCTTGTCGTCGAGGCTGGTCCAGCCGAAGAGCAGCGTCGGACCGAAGGCGACGGCGGCGATGAGGCCGAGCGCGAGGTATGGCGCCCAGCGACGCTTCGGGCCGGCGTCGGGGCGCCCGCTCGATTCTTCGGTTCGATCCACGCGCGGGATTCTAAGCGAAGCTTCGGCTTCGAGCCGACAGCGGGTACCGGTCGGACCGCGCTTGTTCGACTGGGACAGCGCGGGCTGGTAGGGGCGCATGGCAATGCGCCAGTCGAGAAATCAAGCCGAGCTCGGCGTTCGAGGGTTCTCCGCGGCCGGATGAAGCCCTGGTTTGAAACCGCGAAAGGCCGGAGTCTGGCCGCAGGCTTGACAATCCCTCGTTTTGCCTCAGGTTGTGCGGGCATGAACGCTCGGCTCCAGCGCGCGGCTGCCAGGCTGCTGCTCGTCCTCCTGTGCTTCTTCGGCACCGGTGCGGCGGGCGGAGCGACTGCCGCCGTGCCGGCCGCGCAGGTGCGAGTCGTCGGCCGAGTCGAGCGAGCGAAGGCCCCGGCGACCGATCTCGAGCGCGTGCGCCGCGCGCCGCAAGCCGAGCGCGCGCCCGCGGGACTTGCCGCTCGGCTACCACGGGCGCTCTCGCGCGCCGGGCCTCTTGGGCCTGCGCCTGACGAGGCGCCGCTCGACCAAGGGCCTCGCTACCTTCGCAATCGCGCGCTCCTGATTTGAGCCCTCTCCCGTCCGTCCGGGCCGCAGTCCGTCGATCCGAACTAAGGGAGAGAGCATGAGCAGTCCGCGAACCGCGCGCCCGTCGGTGGCGTGGCGCGTCTTGAAGTACGTCGCCGTGACCCTGAGCATCGTCGTCATGGGAATCGCCCGAGCCCTGGGCGCGAGCATCCGCATCGAAGACCCCGAGCGGCGCGACCGGGTGACGCAGGTCGATAAGAAGCGATAGATCGGCCATTCGCTTCGAGGCCGGGCGGGCTACGGCTCGCCCGCGCCTCGTTGTGCCGCGTCGGGCGAGGGCGAAACTTCAAAGGAAGACGGAGGGGGGCATGGCCTTGCAAGCGAGCGTGACGGTCCTCGTCGAGAACACCGTGCGGGCCCGCGGCATGTGCGGCGAGCACGGCCTTGCTTTCTGGATGGAGTGGGGCGATCGCCGTGTGCTCTACGACACGGGCCAGGGGCTGTGCCTCGCGCGAAACGCCCAGCAACTGCGCGTCGATCTGGCGAGCACCGACACGGTCGTCTTCTCGCACGGCCACTACGACCACACCGGCGGCCTCGGCGTGGTGCTCGGCTCCGGAGCGCGCCCGCGCATCTGCGCCCATCCGGCGGCCTTCGGGCCGAAGTTCGTCCAACGCGCCGACGGCCAGATTCAGGAGATCGGCCTCCCGGCCTCCGTCGCCGAGCGGATCCACGGCGAGAAGCTCGAGGTGGTCCACTCCGAGAAGATCACCGAGATCGCCAAGGGGCTCTTCGTCACGGGTGAGATCCCTAAGTACACCGACTTCGAAGCGCCCTCGGTCGCCTTCCTCAGGGACGAGCAGGGCACGCTCGACTCGCTCATCGACGATCAGGCGGTCTTCTTCGACACCGAGGAAGGGCTCGTCATCCTCACCGGCTGCGCGCACGCGGGGATCATCAACACCGTGCGCCACGTGCAGAGCTATCTGTCGGGGCGGCGCGTCCACACCATCATCGGCGGCATGCACCTCGCCGGCACGCCGGTCTCGAGGCTCGAGGCGACGGTCCGCGCGCTCGAGGAGATCGAGCCGGCGCGAATCGGCCCGGCCCACTGCACGGGCATCCGGGCGACGACGCGCCTGTGGCACGACATGCCCGAGGCGGCGGTCGAGGCCGTCGTCGGCTCACGGTGGTCCTTCTTGGTCCGAAGCTGAGTCATTGACCCGGGCGGCGCGGGTTCGCGTCCGGCTGCCGAGGGCGAATTGGCGGCGGCGATCCCGGCCGGATCACCGGAGGCGCGGGCGTGGTCTTCGGAAAAGGTCAATAAGAGCGCGCGGTTGTGGGCGCGATTGGAAGGCTCAGGAAGGCACCTGTAAGGCCCCAGGAGGCCCGTAGACGCGATGGGCGAGGGTCTGCCCTATTACAGCAGCGCTGGCGACCCAAAATCGCTCAGAGGGCCAGCCAGGCCGCTTGGAAGGCCGATCCGGCCGTCGAAGGGCCTCTCGCAGGCCCGTGCGCGGCCGACGGCGCCGAGCTGGCCGGCTAATGCCGCTCCTGGTCGCGCTCGGTCCCGCCGTCCTGCGCGCGCTTGCGGCGCCAGCGCTTGCCCCGTCGGCGCTCGGGAGGTGGAGGCGCTGGCGGCAGGTGGAGCCGCTCGCGCCGGAAGCTGAGCGCTTCGCGGAGGACGACCTGTGCGACCGCGACGATGGGCACGGCGGCCAGCGCGCCGGTGATGCCGGCGAGCTCGGTGAAGACGAGCACCGCGACCAGGCTCACCAGCGGGTTGACGTGGACGGTCTGCTTGTAGACGAGCGGTCCGAGCACCTGGTTCTCAAACTGCTGGTAGACGATGAAGTAGACGGCCGTGGCGATCGCCTTCCAGAAGCCGACCGCGGCCAGCGCGACCAGCGTGATGAGGATGCCCGCCAGCGTGTTGCCGACCAGGGGAATGAGGCTCGACAGGCCGGCGAGCACTCCGAGCGGCAGGAAGTACGGGACGCGGATGATGGCCAGGTAGGTCGTGGTGAAAGCGGCGTTGGTCACGACGACGATGGCGAGCCCGCCGATGTAGCCGCCCAAGGATCGGTAGATGTTGCCCAGCACCCGCTGGTAGCGCGCGCGCCGCTCAGGGGTTGCCTCGTCGAGCAGGCGCCTCACCAGGTTCGGCCCGAACAGCAGCATGAAGATGATGAGGACGAAGATGGTGAGCGCCGCGCCGAGGATGGTCAGCAGCCTCGAGACCGCGCGCACCGCCGCGTCGAGGGCGCCCTGCGCGTAGCCTGGCAGCCGCGAGAGCAGCTCGTTGAAGCGCTCGTCGAGCGCGACGCGGCTCTCCAGCGCCCGGTACAGATCGGTCTGGCGAACCCGCTCGATGAAGCCGGGCACCGACTCGATGAGCGAGCGTACCTGCTCGACGGTGGGCGGTACGAAGAGGAAGCCGACGCCGACGAACAGCCCGACCAGCAGCAGCATGACGATGGTCACGGCGAGCCGGCGCCCGATCTTGAGCCGCGCCATCGCGTTGACCGCGTGGTCAAGCGCCACGGCGAGGATGGCGGCGATAGCGGTGACGGTGAGTGAGAGCCCGGCCTGAAACGCGAAGAAGACCAGCGCGGCAAAGGCGAGCAGAGTCGCGGCGACGGTGATCACCGTCTTCACGGTGACCTGCGATCGGGGAATTCGGACCTCTGGCTGCTCCAAGCTCGACCTCGCGCCAACAAGTTGGAGCAGCCGAGCCGGACTGGCCGCGAATCGTGCCCAGACGGGGCAGGGGCGCAGTCTCGGTGCAATTATCCGCCAAGGATGTAGTCGCTTGTGCGATGGGGAACGCGCGGTGTAGCGTGGCCTTTGGGCAACGTGGCTTTTCCGGGCTTTTTCTTCTGGGGGACAAGATGGGCTCTACTCAGGCGCCGCGCCTGCTTGTCGTCGACGACAGCATCGACATCCTCGACTCGCTCGAGATGGTGCTCGACGACATGGGGTACGCGGTCGACACAGCCCGCAGCGGGCATGAGGCGCTCGAGCGCATGCGCAGCGCGGCCTACGGGCTGGTGCTGTGCGACGTCGGGATGCCGGAGATGAACGGATGGCAGGTCGCCCGTGAGATCCGCTCGGTCTCCCCGGCGACCAAGGTCTTCATGCTCACAGGTGTCGCCGACCAGATCGACGACGACGATCCGCGCCTGGGCTTGGTCGATGGGGTGCTGCCCAAGCCTATCGAGATCGACTGGCTCGAGCGCTTCCTCGGCGAGCAACTGCCCGCGTAGCGAAGCGCGCGGCCCCCGCGCGGTCCGAGAGTCCGTCACGTGGCCGGCGAGAGCCGGGCCAATCGCGCCCGGTTTCTAGGAGAGCGTCGGGGAAAAGCCCTTCGGCACTGAGCCGCCCCAGACGCTCCGTGGAGGATACAGCCGCTGACGGCTCCGATCGACGCGTCAGCGGTCCTCGTGCCGCACATTTTGGCCGTCGGC
>JBMNNX010000266.1:0-9150 GCA_050942745.1 Myxococcales bacterium | reverse complement strand
CTCGGCACAGAATCGCGCCGGATTCCGAAACAGGTCAGCACCAGCAGGCGTACGGCCAAGACTCATGGGGCGGCATCTTTCAGATGCCGCCCGCATCGTCTACAGAAAAACACCAGCCACCTAGCGGAGCTGCGCGAGCCTCTGCAGCGCGCCCGGGTCGCCGGCGACGAGCAGCGTGTCGGAGTGCGTGAGCTTGCGGTCCGGGTCGGGCACCGGGACCATCGCGTCGCGCAGCACGTCGTGGACCGCGACCACCTGGACCCGATAGCGGTGGGGCAGCGACAGCTCGCGCAAGGTCTTGCCGTACCAGGCCTCAGGCACCGGCATCTCCTGAAGGCTCAGGTCCGCGCCGAGCTGGACGTACTGGAGCAGCTTGCCGCTGGTCACGCGCGAGGCGAGCCCGAGCGCCGACTCGCGCTCGGGGAAGATGCTCTCGGCGGCACCGAGCTGATCGGCGATGCGCGCGTGATCGTCGGAGCGCACCTTGACGTAGATCTCCTTGATCCCCACGTCGCGAAGCGCGAGCAGGGCGAGGACCGAGGCGGCGAGGTTCTCGCCCGTCGAGACGACCGCCGCGTCGGCCTGCTCGGCGCCCGCCTCGATGAGCACGGCGCGGTTGGTCGCGTCGCCGACGACCGCGCGCGAGACCCGCGCGCCGATCGCGTCGATTACCTCGGGCCGGCTGTCGATCGCGACGACGTCGTGGCCAAGCTGGTGGAGGCGCTGGGCGAGGATCGAGCCGAAGTTCCCCAAGCCGACGACGATGATCCGCTTCAAGTGCTCCTCCAGTCGAGGGCTGCGCGGGAGCGACCGGGAAGTGCGCGGGCGATGTTCGGCGCCCGGTCACCCCGAGCGCCTCTCGAGGAACGAGGGAGGCGGAGTCGAGGGGCGCGCCCGAGATTGAGAAGCCCTTTGGCTTCGCGCCCGCCGCTCGCGCGTCGAAAGCTAGGCGCAGGGCGAACGGGAAGCCGAAGGTCGAGCCGTCTGAAAGGCCTTGTCGAAGGAACGGGTCGCAGCGCCACGGGGCGAGAGCATGTCCAACCACCCCTGCGGATGCAAGGTGCGCGACAGTTCGAGCCCCGGTCACCCCGAGCGAGAGACCGGCCCGTTGGCCGGCTGTGGCCTTCGACCAACACCGGTCAGCCCGAGCGTAGGCCGAGCTTGCGAGGCCGAAGTCGAGGGCCCGCCGGGTTCAGCCGAGATCTTCGCCAGTTCCGTGGCCCGACGTGACCTCGCACCAATAGCGCTTTTGGTTAGGAGCGTAGCCTCCCGAGGAACGAGGGAGGCGCAGTCGAGAGGCGTGCCCGAAATCGATGAGCCCTTCGACTTCGCTCGCGGCATCCGAAAGCCGGCCGAATCAGGCGGTGATCGGGCCGACCGCCGTCTTCTTCGCGCGAGCCATCCTGCCGACGCCACCGCGCCATTCGATGGGCCTTGGAAGGAAGGCCGGAGGCTGCGACCGTGGCGAGCTCCATCGGGAGTCGAGCCCTTCGAAACGGGCAAGGGTGTCCGAAAATCGGACAGAGGGGTGGATTGGATGTCCAGCTCCCATTCAGTAATTGGCCGGCTGTAGCAACTTCGGAGGCCCGCTGCCGAAAATGATTGCGTAAGGAGGCAGCGATGGCGACCTACCAAGTGAAGGCTGGCGATACCCTGAGCGCGATTGCCGCGCGCTACCGCACCACGGTCTCGGCGCTGGCCAAGGCGAATAGCATCGCCAACGTCAATCTCATCCGCGTCGGCCAGAAGCTCGTCATTCCCGACAGCTTCACCCCGTCGGCCTCGCAGCTGAACGTTCCTTCGGCCGAGCTCAAGCGCGGCTCGCAGGGCGCGGCGGTCAAGGACCTGCAGAACGCGCTCGTCAAGCTGGGCTACATGACCAAGGCCGAGATGGCGACCGGCCCGGGCATCTTCGGCCCGCGCACCGAGGCGGCGCTCAAGCGCTTCCAGTCGCGCAACGGCGTCCAGGCGACCGGCTACTACGGCCCGCAGACTCGCGCCGCTCTCACCAAGGCGCTGGGCAATCCGAGCGCGGCCGCCCAGGAGGAGCGCCGCACCTCGTCGTCCAGCTCGAGCAGCGCGAACACCGACCTGCGCAACGGAACTCCGCTCTATCGGCAGGGCGACCCGCGCTGGGGAAGCCGGACCCTGGGCCGCAATTACACCATCGCCAGCGCGGGTTGCGCGATGACGGCGACCGCGATGGCCATCTCCAAGATCTCGGGCCGCCCCATCACCCCCGGCGAGCTCGACGCCTACCTCGATCGCAACGGCGGCTACTCGGGCGACGCGCTCTACTGGGACAAGGCCGCCCAGGCCCGCGGTCTGCATGCGAGCCGCCCGGCCTGGAGCCTGGCGACCATCGACGCCAACCTGAAGGCCGGCCGCCCCGTCGTCATCGGTGTCGACTACAAGGCCGGGTCGGGCGGCGGCGCCAACGGGACCGATCACTGGATCACCATCGTCGGCCGCAAGGTCGACAACTCCGGCAAGGTCACCTACATCGCCCACGACCCGGCCAACGGCCAGGTGATGTACCTGACCGCCAGTGGCGGGCGCCTGCAGGGCAAGACCTCTTCTGGCAGGAACTACCGCAGCACCGGCTGCCTGGTGACCTTCAGCAAATAGCCGCGGGTGCCCGGGGCCGTGCCTGTTGCGCGGGCGCGAATCGGTTGAGCCGGTTCGCGCCCGTGGCGTTTCTTGACGCGCTCGTCGAGCGCGGTCGGGCATCTTGCCGGCGGCACCGCCTGTTGGGAAGCGCGAGTCGGGTCGGCGAGCCCGCTTCGGCGCCGGCAATCGGGGGCCGCCATCTCGGCGAAGCGCGTGCCGGGGGCGGGTTTCGACGAGGAGGGCGCGCGACCCTCGAGGCTTCGATCGATCGACGACGCGCCTTGCCTCGGCACCGCAGCAAAGCGACTGACGGCGGGACACACCTGAGCGCCGCCTGGAGGCGCCCGCCTCTATCACCTCAGGCGGAAGCGGCCAGAGAAGCAGCGCGCCGCATTCGCCGGAGTATCAGCTCGTGGTGCGCGGCGTTGCAGAAAAGCTCGAGCGCGGTCGCGCAATAGGCGCCCTGGCGGAAGGGTTCGGGGAGCCAGGAGACCTTCAGCAGGAAAAGCTCGCCCTCGGCGTGCCTCAAGGCATCGAGCGTGTGGAGGGAAGTTGCGCGCCTTTCGATGACCGCATATTCGGCGTGCGCGTGGCCCGCGAGAGGCGGCGCGACTGCGAGCGCAGAGAGGCGCCGTTGGATTGTCGAGAAATACGAGTGAGCCCAAGGTTGATAGCGTGGCGCACCGGGAATGAATGGGCCTTGGGACGGCATCGGCGTACCTCCCGCCGAGCGAGCCCTCCCCGCGGGGCGTGCCGCAGGTTTTCATCTCCATCCTCCGCGCTGCACGGACACGCCCCCCGGCCGAAGAGGCACCTTGCTCACCGCCTAGCAAACGGCTCGTGGATGTACCTGACCGCCAGCGGCGGGCGCCTGCAGGGCAAGACCTTTTCGGGCAGGAACTACCGCAGCGCCGGCTGCCTGGTGACCTTCGGTAGGTAAGCTCGGCGTCCTCGGCACCAGGCTTCTGCGCGGGCGCGAATCGGCCGAGCCTGCTCGCGCCCGCGGCTTTTTCGACGCGCTCGTCGCGCGCGCGTCGGGGGCGAGGGCGCTCAACCGCGCCCGCCGCTGCTCGTCCCGCGCGCTCGCGCTTTGGGCCTTCCTCTTCGCCGCTATGAGTGCAAGCCTCTGGCAGCCAAGAAGGAGGGCAGGCGATGAAGGCGATTCGAGTCAGGCAGTTCGGCGAGCCCGACGTCCTGCGCGTCGAGGACGAGCCGAACCTCGAGCCGGCGGCCGGGCAGGTGCTCGTCAGGCTAGAGGCTGCGGGCGTCAACCCGGTCGAGGCCTATGTGCGAGCTGGCCACTACGGCCCTCTGCCGACTCTTCCCTACACGCCCGGGAGCGACGGCGCCGGCGTCGTCGAGGCCGTGGGCCCCGGCGTGGTCCGGGTCGCGGCGGGCGACAGGGTCTACCTCTCTGCGGCGATCACCGGGACCTACGCCGAAAAGGCGCTCGTCGCCGAGGAGCACCTGTACCCGCTTCCCGAGCGGGTCAGCTTCGCCCAGGGAGCGGCCGTCGGCATCCCGTACGCGACGGCCTATCGCGCCCTGTTCCAGCGGGCCAAGGCCGAACCGGGCGAGGTGGTGCTCGTCCATGGCGCCAGCGGCGGGGTCGGCCTCGCCGCGGTCCAGCTCGCGGTGGCGCGCGGTATCCGGGTCATCGGGACCGCCGGCAGCGAAGAGGGCCGTTGCCTGGTGCTCGCGCAGGGCGCCGAGCACGTCCTCGACCACGGCAAGGAGGGCTATCTCCGGGAGCTGATCGACCTGACGGCCGGCAGGGGCCCGGACGTCATCCTGGAGATGCTGGCGAACGTGAACCTCGGGCGCGACCTCGAGGTGCTCGCGCCCTGCGGGCGAGTCGTGGTCATCGGCAGCCGCGGCCCGGTCGAGATCACGCCGCGCGACCTCATGAACCGCGAGGGGAGCATCCACGCGATGCGCCTGCCCAACGCCACCGCGGAGGAGCGGGCGCGTGCTTACGCGGTGATCCACGCGGGGCTCGAGAATGGGACGCTTCGGCCGGTGGTTCGTGAGGTGCTTCCTCTCAGCCAGGCGGCGGAGGCCCACCGCCGGCTGTTCGAGAGCAAGGCGGCCGGAAAGATCGTCCTGGCCGCCGGTCCGTAATCCGCCGCCGGACCGACGGCGCAGGCCCGGGAGCGACGCTCGCTTCCCGTCTGCAGGCGTGCTCCCGGCGGCCTGTCCTGCGAGAGCAGAAGCGCGGGGCTTCCTCCGCGAATCTGGTTGGTTCTGGTATCTTCAGCCCGTGTTTTCCATCGGAGCATTCGTCCGGATTACCGAAGACGTCTTGAGCGACGAGCCCTTGGTCGAGGGGATGGTCGGCAAGGTGGTCGCCGACATCTACGGCCAGGCCGACCCGACCAAGCAGGCGCTTATCGTGGTTGCGGGGGCTCGAAAGCCCTGCCTGGTGACGCTCGACGCGCTCGAGGAGATCAGCGAGTCGGACTATGGCGACGAGGCGTCGGCGAGCCGGGAGATGTGGCGCGAGCGCAAGGCACTCTGGCGCATACGCAACGGCGCTCTGCCCCGCCGCGCGCGCGAGCCTCAGCTCGACGACCCGGACGAGGAGGAGTCGGACGAGCCGGGCGTTCCGATAGGCGAGGGAGGCAGCAGGCTCGAGGTCGCCGAGGTCATCCGCCGCGCCGAGGCGGTGTCGCCGCAGGAGCTGATGGCGATAGCCAACCCGGCGCTCGTCTCCATCCTCACGGAATGGTCGGTCGGCGCGCTCGACGTCCTGGCCGACGAGCTCCCTGGTTTCTCGAAGCTCTCCTACGCGCGCGCCCGCCGCGTCCGCTCGGAGCACATCGAGCGCTGGCTGTGGGAGGGCGTCAGGCTCTACCTGGGGCTGCGCTCGTTTCACCCGACGCTGCCGCCGCTCGCTCCGGCCTCGTCGCGGACCGCCATCCGCGCGCTGTTCGAGCGCATCGACGAGGGGGACGCGGCGCGCCGGTTGTCCGAGTTTTGCCTCGACGTCAACGCGGTCAAGGACGCGCTCGGGCTGATGGCTTCGCATTGGCTCAGCGAGGCGCTCACCTCCTTCGGGCGCGGGCTGAAGGAGGGCGAGCGGCCGTACGAAGAGCTCGCGCAGTACATCCTCCAACTGCACATCGTCGGGTTCCAGGTCGCGTACTGCTCCGACTCCGCGAACCACGGCATCCCCGCCAACTAGGGCCGACGGCGACCGACCCGCCGCTCGCGAGGCCGCTGCCGGCGGAGGCGCCTCGGCGCGGGCCGCCCCGCGCGCGCGGTCTGGTCTGCCTTCAGCGACTGGGCGCGGCGGTTTTCCCAAATCCTGCTCGCCGACGGAAACCCTGCACGTGAGCAGGAGATCGCCAATGACGACGAGGCGGAAGAGCCCGGAGAAGGCGCGCAAGAGCAAGGCAACGTCGCGCCCGGCCGGCGAACAGAACATCGAGCCTGAGCTCTACTCCCAGATAGCCGAGGCCATCCGGCGCATGCAGCCGGGCTACTGCGTGCGCGCCTGAGCATCGGGCGGTCTGGATGAGCGCCAGCGCGCGTATCCAAGAAGCAGGGCGGCGGATGCCACCACAAGTGCCACGAGGGCGAGAAGGCTCGCTTCGGGGCCGAAGTCGCCGCCGGTGAGCCAGTCCGGGCCGGTGAGCCGCAGGTGCAGCACCGCGCCCTCTGGCCGAAGCCCGGAGACCGGTTGGCCGAGCAGTACTCCTTCCGACAGGTTGAACGCGGCGTGAGCCCCCATCGCCGCCCAGAGCGAGTCGAAGTAGAGCCGCACGCTCGCGAGGAACAGGCCGGCCAGAATCAGGGTGGCGAGAGCCAGGGCCGAGAAGTTGGGGTTGAGGGCGTGCAGGGCGCCAAAGAACGCCGAAGTCAGCGCGACGCCGCCTGGGAGCCTCAGAAAGCTGCGCGAGAGGGCATAGAGGAGATACCCGCGCGCGAACACCTCCTCGGAGAGGCCAGGCAGCCCCAGGGCGAGGGTAGGGAGCAATCGGGGTGGCGCGCCCTGCGCGAGCGACGCGCCTCCGCCGACGGCCGCGCCCGCGACGGCGAGCGCGGGGATCAGCGCGCCGAGCCCCACGGCGAGAAGGAACCCCCGCGCTCCGCCGCGCACCGGGCGGAAGCCGCTGCGGCTCAGCGGCTCGTGATCGATCCAGCGAGCCAGCGACAGGCTCGCGAGCAGGAACGCGGCGAGCTGCACGAGCTGAACCCACACGTAGAAGCCCCATCCGCCTTCGCGGGCCAACGCGGGCCGCAGCTCGAGAGCAAGCGCGGCGAGGATCTGGACGAGGCTCTGGCCGATCAGGACGAACAGAAGCGCGGCCAACAGCCCGCGCAGGCGGCCCTGCGGATCGCGGACGGTTCGGCGAAGGCGGCTCACGGTCAGGAACGGTAGGAGCGCGCGCGGGCATGCACCAGCGCCTCCAAGCGCGCATCCGACACTGCGCCCTCACCGGGAGACCAAGAGTTCAAAATTGGACGCCTCACACATTTCGGCGATCTGGGGGTTCGACAGCCCTTGTTCGCACCTCTAGATTCGCCGTCGTCCTTGCCCAAGGTGGCAGGTACCGTCCGGCAACTCAGCGCCGGTCGAGCTTCCAGAGAGGGAACATGGCAACTGGTACCGTGAAGTGGTTCAACGACGCTAAGGGCTTTGGCTTCATCATCCAGGATGGCGGCGGTGACGATGTCTTCTGTCACCACACGGCAATCCAGGCGGAAGGGTTCCGCACCCTCTCCGAGGGGCAGAGGGTCGAGTTCGAGATCGTCCAGAGCCCGAAGGGACTTCAGGCCGCCAAGGTGAGGACGGTGGGCGCCTGATCAAAAGCCCCAGGCAGCCAAAGCCCGGTCTCCGAGAGGAGGCCGGGCTTTTTTTCTTGGTGTGCTGTGCGCCCGTCCACGGGCCAGCCGCCACGTGCTCTTCGGGCCGGCGCGCGCAGCGGGCCGGCGCTCGGTCTCGTGGCGCGGCGGCGACGGAGGTCAATGGGCTTCCGGAGGGCCCCGGCACTCGCGGACCCGAGCGCGCCTCTCCCAGACGGCCCGACGGCGCCGAGGCAGGCCCGAGAGGCTGGCGACGCGCGGACGTGCTGGCAGAATTGGCCGACGTCCGCGAGGAGGCACGCTGCGCCGGGCGGCCATCGGCTCTGCGGCCTTGCGAGCGGCGCCGAGCGCACGGCAAAGGGCCGGTTCGCGCGTCATCGCCCTCTCGACGACCGCCTCGGGATCGAGCCAGTGCGCGACCCGCGCGCAGCGCGAGGGCGGGCCCGAGCGGATTGCCGACCAGGCGGCGCCGTGCCTCGCGCGATCGGGAGAAGGGCGCGACCCCGATCGGCCGTCGGCCACCCGGTCAGCCGGCCCGGCCGGCGCAGCAGAGCCGCTTCGTCGGGTCGCCGCGGCGCGGTCTCGGCCGGCCCGCTCGGCGATCGCCCTGCGGTGGCAGGCGACCCTTCCGCTCGGTCGCCTCGATCGCCAACTTTGTCGGGAAGGAGGCAATGCCGGCCAGATGGATAGCCTGCGCGTCGTGACCTTGAACATCTGGAACGACCGCGAGCGACCGGCTCGTCGGCTCGAGCTGATAGCCGAGGGCCTGTTCGCGCTCGAGCTCGACCTTATCGGCCTTCAGGAGGTGCGCGAGGGCAAGCAACTCGCCCAGGCGACGATGCTCGCCCGCCGGCTCGGGATGGACTTCGTCTTCGACCCGGTCGACACGCACTCGGCCGGCGGCCCGGTAGGAAACGCCATCCTGAGCCGCTTTCCCATCGAGAAGGTCGAGCGGTATGCCTTGCCCAGCCCCCCGCACGATCCGCGCCGCGCGGTTCAGGCGGTGGTGCGCACGCCGGCGGGCGAGGTCCAGTTCACCTGTTGCCACCTGAGCTGGGAGCCGCACATGGCCCCGATGCGCGAGCGCCAGGTCCTCGCGCTCGACGAGATCACGCACGCCCCGCCGGAGATTCACGCCATCCTGGTCGGCGACTTCAACGCCTCGCCCGACGCGAAGGCCATCCGCTTCCTGACCGGGCTCGATTCGCTCGAGGGGCGTGGCACCTTCTTCCGGGACACCTTCGCCAGGCGCCATCGCCACGAGGACGGCTTCACCTGGTCGAGCAGGAACCCCTTCGCGGTGCGCTGGATCGAGCAGGACCGCCGCATCGACTACGTCTTCGTGCGCGGCGCGCCGACCGCCCAAGGCGAGCGCATCGTCGAGGAGGCGCGCGTCGTGCTCGATCAGCCCGGCGCCGACGGCTGCTGGCCTTCGGACCACTTCGGCGTCTTCGCCTCAATCCGGGCTCGGGGCCAGACAGGCTGAGCGTTGCCACAGCCAGTGAAATCGCGCGCGCGGTCGCGACTGCGGACGCACGTCGCAGATCACGAGTCCCGCGGCGCCTGGCGTTCAGCACAACGAGGGCAGAAACCGTTGGCTACACGTCAAATCCGCCTGGAGTTCGCTAGAAACGTGGTCTAGATGGCTGGTGTTTTTTTGTAGACGATGCGGGCGGCATCTGAAAGATGCCGCCCCATGAGTCTTGGCCGTACGCCTGCTGGTGCTGACCT
>JBMNNX010000020.1:0-40602 GCA_050942745.1 Myxococcales bacterium | reverse complement strand
AGCCTCTGCGGCCAGCGCTTCATCCTGCCCTCGCAGACGAGGCATCAGCTCATACCGACAGCGGATTTCGGCATCCCGGGATCTGCCGAAGAGCGGAATACACCCCATGCACGACACACCAAGCTCCGATGCTAACCTCGACCACTCGCTTTCCAAGACGCTCGTCCGCGGAAGCGCGCGGCACGAGAGGCTCGCGCGCGGAGAGTCGGTCGGGCGCTACATCGTGATCGAGCTGCTCGGCGAAGGCGAAATGGGCACCGTCTACTCCGCCTACGACCCCGACCTCGACCGGAAGGTGGCGATCAAGCTCTTGAAGCAGGTCGGGGAGGACGCGCGGGCGAGCCTTCTGCGTGAGGCGCAGGCGATGGCGCGGCTGGCGCACCCGAACGTCGTCGCGATCCACGACGCGGGAGCCTTCGGTAAGGGGCTCTTCGTCGCCATGGAGCACGTCAGCGGTCAGACCCTGCGCAAGTGGCTCGAGGAGCGGCCTCGCGACCGCCGCGAGATCCTGCGCACGTTCGTCCAAGCGGGCGAAGGGCTGGCGGCCGCGCACCGCGCCGGCCTGGTCCACCGCGACTTCAAGCCCGAGAACGTCCTGGTCGGCCAGGACGGCCGGCCCCGGGTCACCGACTTCGGCATCGCTCACCTCGACGAGGCGCCGGGCGCGCCCGGCGAGCTGGCGGCGCCCGGCGCCTCGGCCACGGCCGGCCTCGACGCTCGGGCGACTTGCCGGGACGCCGACCTACATGGCCCCCGAGCAATGGGAGTGCGGCGCCATCGACCACCGCACCGACCAGTTCAGCTTCTGCGTCGCGCTCTGGGAGGCGCTCTGCGGGGAGCGGCCCTACGTCGGGGTGGACATCGATTCGATCCGCCGCAACGTCCTCGAGGGAGCTCTGCGCGCCCCGCCTCGGAGCGCGGCGATGCCGCGTTGGCTGCGGCTCACGCTGGAGCGAGGGCTCGCCCGCAAGCCGCAAGACCGCTTTCCGAATATGGAGGCGCTCCTCTTCGAGCTGCGCCGCGAGAGGCTGGCGCACGCCAAGCGCGTCGCGGGCTGGGCCGCGGCGGCGCTGGTGCTCGCCGGCACCGCCACCTTCCTCGGCTACCAGCGCTATCTCGCTGCGACCCGCTGCTCGCGCGAAGCGAGCGCAACGGTCACTTCGCTCTGGGGGCCGTCGAGGCGGACCGCGGTCGAAACGACCCTCCGGGGCATCGGGAGCGACGAGGCGCTGGTGCGCGAGACCCTGGCCCAGATCGACGAGAACATCAGCGCCCTGGGCGCGGCGCGCCAGGCGATCTGCGAGGCCTCCCGAACCTCGGGCCCCGAGGCGCAGGCGAGCGCGCTGCGCTGCCTGGAGCAGCACACCGACCAAGCCGCCGCCGCCCTCCGGTTTCTCTCCAAGCCGTCGCCCCGGCTCGCCCAGTCGGTCGGTCTGCTGCTCGAGGAGCTGAGCGTCCGTCGAACCTGCGAGGCGCTGCGCGCCGGACACCGGCCGCACGCCGGAGACAGCGCCGAGCTGCGCGCCGCGGCCGCCGAGCTCCACCTGCTCGCCGCCCTGGGGCGAGGCGCGAGCGTCGTCGAGCAGGTCCCGCCCCTGCTCGAGCGGGCCCGCGCCGCCGGCGAGCGCGCCGTCGCGGCCTCGCTGCAGCTCGACTTCGCCGAGGGGCTGCGAATCGAGGAGTGGCGCTCGCACAAGGCAGAGACGACGCTGCGCGAGGCGATCCGCGACGCCGACGCCGCGGGCGACGACGCGCTGAGCGCGCTCGCGCGAATCCGCCTCTTCGACCATCTGGTCGAGCGGATGAAGCGGCTCGACGAGGCCGAAGAGCTCGCTCGCGACGCCGAGGCCTGGCTCGAGCGGCTAGGCAATCCGGCGGGCTTGCGCGCCCTCTACTGCCAGGTGCGCGCCGACCTAGAGCTGCACCGCGAGCGTCGCGAGGCCGCGCTCGCCTACTCCCGCCAAGCGGTCGAGTGGGCCGAACGGGCTTACGGCGCCCGCTCGACCCAGGCCGCCCTCGCGCGTGGCAACCTCGGCAACCTCTATTGGAGGCGGGGAGAGTATTCGCGGGCCGCCGCGGAGATCGAGGCGGCGGCCGAGCTCGCCGGCTCGACGCGGTGGCGCCCGCCGCTGCGGATCGCGGCGATGTGGACCAACGCCGCCTACGCCCACCTCTACGCCGGTCGCCCGGCGCAGGCGCTCGCCGTGCTCGAGCGCGCCGAGGAGCTCTTCCGCGAGCTGGGCGAAGAAGCGGCCTCGTGGCAGGCCTGGAGCCAGGTGGCGAAGGCGATGGCGCTCGAGGATTCGGGTCGCGGGAGTGAGGCCGCCCTCATCTACGACCGGGTACTCAGCAACCCAGAGCTGCTCGACGACGCGTCGCACGCCGAGGCTCTCGCGGGGCGGGCGCGGCTGCGCTGCGCGCGAGGCGAGGCGAAGGCCGCGCTCGCCGACGCCGAGGAGGCGCTGCGGCTCGCGCAGACGCCCGGCACCGAAGCGGCCCCCCTCAACGAGGCGCGCTTTGCCCTCGCCCGGGCCCTTGGGCTCGTCGGCCAGCGGGAGCGCGCGCTGGCGCTCGCCCGGGACGCGCTCGCGGGCTTTTCCGGCCCCGAGGACGGGGCCCGACGCGCCGAGGTCGAGCGCTGGCTGGCGGCGCAGACGAGCAGCTCCGGTCGCTGACCCGGGCGGCACGACCGGGGAGCGACGCGCGAGCGGGCGCCGGCAGTGGCAGCCCGCCCCGCGCCTGGTCACCGCGCTGCCCCTACCGCCGAGAAAGGCGCAGATCGCGCCAGGGGCGCCCGCGCGCCGCGCGTCACGGCATGAGGCCGTTGGCGCGCTCCGGCAGCCGACCGCCGCCGCAGGCCCAAGTCCGCCCTACCGGATTCGCCCGGCCCTTGGCGGCGCCGCCGTCCTCGGGTCCTCCGGCCACGAGTGCTTCGGGTACTTGCGGCACAGCTCCTTGCGGATAGCCGGATAGTGCCTGTCCCAGAAGCCCGCGAGATCGGTCGTCACCTGCTGGGCGCGTCCATTCGGCGCGAGCAGGTGCAGCACCACGAAGACGCGTCCGCCGGCGACCGCGGGGCCGGTGGCCATGCCGAAGAAGTCCTGCAGCCGCGACTCGAGCCAGGGCGGCTTGCCTGGCTCGTAATGGATCTCCGCCTGCCGGCCGCCCGGCAACCGCACGCGCTCGGGCGCGAGCCGGTCGAGCGCGGCGAGCTGCTGGTGCGTGAGCCGCGAGCGCAGCGCGTCGAGCAGCCCCGCCTCGCGCAGCTCGGCGAAGCTTCGCCTGCCCTCGCACAGCGCGCGCAGCGCCTCGCGCGCCTCCTCCTCGCCGAGCGGCGGAAGCCCCGCTTCGGGCGCGGCCTCGCGCACGAAGTGAATCCTCGTGAGAAAGCCGTCGAGCTCCTCTCCGCCGAAGGCGCGCGGTCCCTTGGCGAGCGCCGCCTCGGCGAGCAGGCGGGAGGCCGCCTCCGGCGCGGCCTTCGGCCCGCGGCTCTCCTCGATGACCAGCTCGTCGTAAAGCATGCGGCTGACGGCCTCGACCCGCTCGCCCGCCTCGTTCCAGAGCACCTCGTCGCTCTCGCGGATGCGCTCCGGGAAGAGATCGAGCAGCCAGTCCGGCTCTATCTCGCTCGCCACGCGCACCAGCGCCTCCTTGAGGCCGCCGCGGGTGCGCTCCTCGGCATCGACAGCGACCAGGAACTCGGCCTCGCGCACGACGCTCGCGTCGGAGAGGCGGGCAGAGCCGCCGCCGGCGAGCAGCAGCTCATCGCTCGGCTTCGAGCCTTCGCCGCGCCTGCGCCGCGCGACGCGGTCGGGATACCCGGCGAGGATGGCCATCAGCAGCGGCACCTCGTCCGTGCCCGCCCCCCCGCGGTTCGAGAGGCGCCGCTCGAGGTTGCGGCGCACGCGATCGACCGCGTGGACGGCGCCGACGTCGAGCCCCAGCGCCCGCAGCGCGTCGTTCGACAGGCCTTTGCGCTGCGCCTCGCGGAACGCCGCCGCCGACTCGAGCAGGTCCGAGGATCCGCTCACCTTGGCCTGGGCGCGCGCGCCGAAGACGTTGCGCGCCTCGAGCCGGATCTCGCGCTCGCCGATGAGCGCCGCGAGCAGGCAGCCATCGGCGCCGCGCCCGCGCGCCTCGGCCTCGAGCAGCAGGCGCGCCTGACGCGGGTGGAGCGGGAAGCGCAGCATCCTGCGGCCGACCTCGGTCAGGCCGCCCGCGTCGCCGACCGCGCCCAGCCGCCGCAGCAGCGCCTCCGCGGCGCCGAGGGCCTGCGCGTTCGGCGCTTCGAACCACTCGAACGCCGAGAGATCGGCGACGCCCGCGCCGTGGAGCACGAGCGCGGTCTCCGCGAGGTCGAGCCTGCGGATCTCGGGAGCCTCATGCTCGGGCCGCGTGTCGAAGTCGTGTCGCGTATAGAGCCTGAGGCAGCGGCCCGCGCGCACGCGGCCGGCGCGGCCCGCGCGCTGGATCGCCGAGGCCTTGGAGACGCGCCCGACCTGCAGCGTCGGCATCCCCGACCAGGCCGAATGGCCGGCGATTCGGGCGAGGCCGCTGTCGATCACGGCGACCACGCCCTCGATGGTGACCGAGGTCTCGGCGACGTTGGTCGAGAGGATGAGCTTGCGCCTTTCGCTCGGGCGCACCGCGAGGTCCTGCTCCTCGGCCGGCAGCTCGCCGTGGAGCGGCGTGATCAGCAGATCGGCCTTGCGGGCGATAGGCTCGCAGGCCTCGCGCGCCTTGCGGATCTCGGCGGCGCCGGGGAGGAAGACGAGCACGTCGCCGTCGAGCCCCTCGTCCACGAGGCGCCGCACCGCGGAGGCGACCTGTAGCTCGAGCGGCCGCGCGTCCGGGAGCTTCTGGTGCTCGAGCTCGACCTCGAAGCGCCGGCCCGGCACCGAGAGCACCGGGGCGCCACCGAGGAACTCGGCTATCGGCGCGGTGTCGAGCGTCGCGGACATCACGACGACTTTGAGATCGGGGCGCGCGGTGCGCTGCAGCCGCCGCAACAGCGCGAGCGCGATGTCGATGTCGAGGTGGCGCTCGTGGAACTCGTCGAGGACGACGATGCCGACGTCGCCAAGATGCGCATCGGCGAGCAGGCGGCGGGTGAGCACGCCCTCGGTCATGAAGCGCAGGCGCGTCTTCGGCCCGGCGATCTCCTCGAAGCGGACCTGGTAGCCGACCGTCTCGCCGAGCCGCTCGCCGCGCTCCTGAGCGACGCGGCGGGCGGCCAGGCGCGCCGCGAGCCTGCGGGGCTGAAGGACGAGCACGTCGCATCCGCCGGCGAGGCCGCCCTCGAGCAGCGCCCAGGGCACGCGGGTCGTCTTGCCGGCGCCGGGCTCGGCCTGCAGCACGAGGCTGCCCGAGGCGCGCAGGCGCTCGAGCACCTGCGGCAGGAATGAATCGATGGGGAGCGGCGTGATCATGGGGGCGGATTGCGGCGCGCCGGACGCGCACGGGCAGCATCTCGATTGATTCGGGAGAAGGCCGTCGTTATGGTGCCGCGCTCGCGAGGATAAACAGCATGGATCTCGACGTCGAATTCAACTTCTGCTGCGCCCACACCCTGCCCTACTACGACGGTCCCTGTAACCGCCTGCATGGCCACCACTACAGGCTCCTCGTCACCATCAGCGGCAAGCCGGACCCGAAGAGCGGGATGATCATCGACTTCGAGGAGCTCAAGCAGATCGTCACCGAGCACGCGGTCGGCCTGGTCGATCACCGCGACCTCAACGACTTCATGCCCAACCCCACCGCCGAGAACCTCATCGTCTTCTTCTGGGAGAAGCTGAAGCCGGTGCTCCCCGGGCTGCGACAGCTCAGGCTCTACGAGACGCCGGAGTACTCGGTCGCCTATCGCGGGGAATGAGCGCGCCCGCCACCCGAGAGAGGCCGCCGTCCACGCCGCCGGTAGCGGCGCAGGGCATTGCGCTCGCCTGCGTTCCAGAACGGCCGACGCCTTCATCCACGTTTGTGCCGGCTCGGGGCTGGGCGCAATAGCCTCTCCGCCGCGCTCGATTGAAGGGCGTGCCGCAGCGCGCGGCCGCGACCTCGGCATTCGTAAGCCGGGCGTGACGGGCAGCCCGGTGGCCGTGTCCCTGCGCCCGGAGCAAAGGCGCTCCTCCTCGTGTTCGCGCCGCCAAGCCAACTATCCGAGCGGCGGACCTTCCAGTAGGATGAGTGGACTGAGGGGACTCTCCTCATTTCCGCAATTCACAGGCGCACGCCGGCCGCAGCTCGTCGGGTGACGAATGCGCTCTCGGAGGGGCTAAGAAATGGGAAGGAAAATCGGGCCGCACATCATTGCCGCATGCCTCGCGGTCGGCCTCATGTTCGTTCCAGCGAGTGCTCGAGCCGCAGAATGGTATTTCAATCCAGGAAACAAGCTCGGCTACACTGAGGGCGAGGGCGGCGGCTTCACGTTTGGACTCGAAATAAGCACAACGCCCTTTGAAGATCGCGAGAGTTTCGGATTCGGGCCCGTCGTCAATATCGACTACCGATGGGGCAGCGATATTCGGTGCGCATTGGAGCTGGGGCAGCTGCCGGACGCTCGTCGGCCTTGAAGCCGGATTGTTGGCGTCCTACGAATCAGGCAGGATTCGCTTCGGGGCTGCAGCGACACCGTGAGTTGGCGTCCTCCTTATTCCCTACTACACCTTCACGTACCTGTTCGACGGCACCTACTCTCATGAGCTCGGCGGCTACGCGAAGGTCCCATTCGCATTCACCTGGTCTGGCAACTTCTACGATCCCCTTTATACGCTCTTTCCCTACTGGGACGATTGAGTCCCTCCCACTTCAATGGCGCACTTGTTGCGCGAATTGATGGCGAAGCCAGCGATCGAGGGATCGCGCCAGAAGGGGCGCGCGTCACGGCGATGGTTCAAGCAACGCGACTGAAACGATAAGCCGTCGGCTGCAGGATCTATCGCTGCCTCCTCAACGACCAGAGGCATCTCGACGCGCGAGACCCAAGAGGTCGCCAAGCGCCAAGCCGCAGCAATCAGCCGCGAGCATCACCAGTCGGCTCACTCTCCCAAGTAGCTCGACCACACCTCCTGCACCCGGCCGATCTGGTCATACGAATAGCTGCCCCCGACGTTGCCGCAGTGGCTGCTGCCTTCCGCGCCGGTCTCGGGGACGACCTTCACGTCCACGGGGATGCTCGCGCCTTCGTAGAACGAGATCGCCTCGAGCACGTCGGGGACCACGAAGTCCTTGTCCCCGTAGGTGAAGAAGAGCGTGGTCTCGCCGACTAGGGCCGGGTCGGTGCTGTCCCATGCGAGCTCACCGGCCCAGGGTGCATCGCCACCGCAGCTCAGCGCGTAGCCCCCCGGGAAGCGGTCGCCGAAGAGCGGGTAGAAGCTCGCCGCCAAGAAGATCGAGCCGCCCGACGAGCCGCCGAACAGCACCGGGCTGTTCGCGATGTCCCAGCCGGCGCGCAGCGCGTCGAGCGCTTCGGCCAGCGCCTGCGCGTTCTCCCCATCGACGTCTACGGCCGACTGAGGAGGAGAGGTCTGCCCGTCGCAAACGGTGTAGCTCGGCTTCAGCCACCAGGCGCACGCGTTGGGTGCGCGCGCCGCGACGTAGAGGATGCCCTGCGTCGCCGTCCACGGAGCGTGCTTCTTGATGGCGAGGCCGCTGTTGTACGGCCCGGCCCCGTCGCCGTGGAGGTAGACCGCCAGCTTCAGCGGTTCGTCGGTCGCGCCTGTGGGCTCGACGATCTTCATCTCCACGCCGGCGACGGTCGCGACGCAGTACGAGTAGCTGGCGCCATTGACGCTCACGCTGCCGGTGCTCGCGCACGCGATGCCGCCGCTCCCGCCCGAGCTGCCTCTTCCGACGTCGGGCTCGGCTCCCGCATCCGACGTACTCCCGGCGTCGGGCTCGAGTCCCGCGTCCGCAACCTCCCCGCCGTCTTTGGCGACTCCGCCGTCGGCAACATCGAGGTCCGCAGGGTCGGGGGAAGAACAGGCGACCAGTGGCAAGGCGAGCAAGAGGAAGCGCACATATCGAGTCATGCGGAAGACATACCGCACCAGCGGGCGATTGGGAGACCACGATGACGAAGCTCCTCCCCCGGTCGTGAGCAGCGCGCGGATGACTATCCGCAATGCATGGCGCGCTGCCGACCGCTCTCGACCGGCGATTCCCGGAATGCGTGCGCGTCGCCCTACCCAAGCGACCGCCGATCCTCAACGCGTTGCGCCTTCTCGACCGCGCGACCGGCCGTCCGCAATGTGTTGCGCCTTTCCGACGAGGTGCCGTTGACTATCCGCAATTCGTTGCGCTCAGCCGACGACTCGCCGCCGGCCGCCCGCAATGCGTTGCGCCTTTCCGACGAGGCGCCGTTCACTATCCGCGATTCATTGCGCTCCGCCGACGACTCGCCGCCGGCCGCCCGCAATGCGTTGCACCTTTCCGATGAGGCGCCGTTGACTATCCGCAATTCGTTGCGCTCGGCCGACGGCCCTCCGTCAATCACGTGACGATCGTGGCCCCCGAACCGACCGCTGGCGGAAGGGACCGGGGTCCTCGATGACGCCCTGGGCGCACCGAGAGTCCCACCTCCGTCGGTTGGCGCGCTCGATCCCCCGGCTCGCACCCGGCTCGACGCGCTCGCCCCTCGGCACTCCGGCCATCGCGAGTCTCGGAACCTGTGTCGACCTGGCCCCGCCACCGCCGAAAACCTCCGTCAAATCGCGCCCTTTTGTCTCCGGGCGCCCACCGTCCTTCGGTTGACGCTCCAGCGAGCGCTTCGTAGGATGCCCGCTCTTTTCAAAAGGAGCCGTGCAGCCATGAAGCGAATCGTCGAGTGCGTTCCGAACTTCAGCGAGGGCCGCAGGCCCGAGGTCGTGGATCAGATCGTCGCGGCGATCCGGTCGGTGCCGGGCGTGACCCTGCTCGACAAGGAGATGGACGCGAACCACAACCGCGCGGTCGTCACCTTCGTCGGCGACACCGAGCCGGTCCTCGAGGCGGCCTTCCGCGGCGCGCAGAAGGCCCGCGAGCTCATCGACCTGACCAAGCACACCGGCGAGCACCCGCGCATGGGCGCGATGGACGTCTGCCCGTTCATCCCCATCTCCGGCGTGACCGATGAGGAGTGCATCGAGCTCGCCAAGCGCCTCGGCAGGCGGATGGCCGAGGAGCTCAACATCCCGGTCTACCTCTACGAGCTCGCCGCGCAGCACCCCGACCGCGTTGATCTCGCCAGCGTGCGCAAGGGCCAGTTCGAAGGCATCCGCGAGGCCATCAAGACCGACCCGAGCCGCAAGCCCGACTTCGGCCCGAGCGAGGTGCACCCGACCGCCGGCGCGACCGCGGTGGGCGCGCGCTTCCCGCTGGTCGCCTACAACGTGAACCTCAACACGCCCGACGTCGAGATCGCCAAGAAGATCGCCAAGGCGCTGCGCTTCCGCGACGGCGGCTTCCGCTACGCGAAGGCGATGGGCTTCAAGATCGAGGAGAAGAACTGCGCCCAGGTCTCGATCAACATGACCAACTACACGGGCACCGGGCTGCATCGCGCCTTCGAGTTCGTCAAGCGCGAGGCCGAGCGCTACGGCGTCGGCGTGCGCGAGAGCGAGATCATCGGCCTCGTCCCGCAGCAAGCGCTCATCGACGCGGCCACCTGGTACCTGCAGATCGACTCCTTCAAGAACGATCAGATCCTCGAGAGCAAGCTGGTCGAGGCCGGCCAGAGCCTGACCGACTTCCTCGAGGAGATGGCGGCCCCGACCCCGACGCCGGGCGGCGGCTCGGCCTCGGCGCTCTCCGGCGCGGTCGGCGCTTCGCTGCTCGCGATGGTCGCCGGGCTGACCTCGGGCAAGAAGGGCTACGAGGCGGTCTCCGACGAGATGGCGCAGCGCAAGGCCGCGCTCACCCCGATGCGCGCCAAGTTCCACGCCTTCATCGACAAGGATGCCAAGGCCTTCGACAAGGTGATGGCGGCCTTCAAGCTGCCGAAGAACACCGACGAGGAGAAGGCGGCCCGCTCGGCGGCTATCCAGGAGGCGACCAAGGGCGCCTGCGAGGTGCCGCTCGAGGTGATGTCGCTCGCGGTCGAGGCGCTCGAGCACGGTATGGCCGTCGCCGAAAAGGGCAACAAGAACTCGATCACCGATGCCGGCGTCGGCGCGATGCATTTGCAGACTGCGCTCCAAGGCGCTCACCTCAACGTCCAGATCAACCTGCCCTCGATCAAGGACGAGGCCTACGTCGCCGAGAAGAAGCGGCTCGCCGCCGAGCTGCTCGAGAAGGGCAACGCGCTCGCCGTGACGATCGAGGATCTGGTGAAGATGGGCATGGCCTGATCGCCGGAAGCCGCTCTCTGATTCGGAAGCCCCTCGACCGGCGCAGGTCGAGGAGCTTCCTGCTTCTGGTCCCACGCTCGGAAAGCGAAACGCGGGCGCATCCGCGCCGCTCGCCGGCCCGGTCGTAGCCCGTGCGGCCGATCGACCGCGCGAGCGATCGCCGTGTCGAGGGACAGAAGGATTCAAGGCCCTCGCAAGGCCCCGACAAGTCAGAGCTGAGCCACACGCTAGTTGAGGGTTTCTGCTCACCCGCCTAGGATGTCCGGCTTCTAACTAGGAGGTTTGACGTGAAACGCTCGTTCTTCGCGCTGCTCGGCGCACTGGCAGCCCTCTCACTTGCCGGCTGCAGCGGGGCCGACTGCGGTCCGAACCAGAAGGATCTTGACGGAAAGTGCGTCTGCGAAAAGGGCTACAGCGACTGCGACGGCGACGCGAGCAACGGGTGTGAGAACCCGATGCCCGGCTGCGCTTGCGTGCCGAGCTGCGAGGGCAAGACCTGCGGCCCCGACGGCTGCGGCGGCGAATGCGGCACCTGCACCTTCGGAACCTGCAATTCGAGCGGCCAGTGCGAGTGCGCCCCGCAGTGCGCCGGCAAGGCCTGCGGCCCTGACGGCTGCGGCGGCCTCTGCGGCATGTGCGCCGATGGCCAGTCGTGCAGCACGACCGGCCAGTGCATGAGCGCCAACCCGCTCACCTCCTGCGTCGCGCCCGAGCCCAGGTACTCCGGGACCTTCACGGCGGACCAGTTCTGCGATGCGCGGGCGAAGGTCATCTGCGACCGCATGGCCCGCTGCTGCCTGCTCGGCGAGGGCATGTACGACAGGTGCGTGGCCTTCCAGACCGCCGACTGCGACGAGCAGGACAAGATGGCCCGCATCCGCGCTGGCATCACCAAGTTCGACCTGGAGAAGGCCAAGACCTGCCTCGACCTCGAGGCGCAGCGCGTCACCTGTGACAGCTCGATGTACGAGCTGATCGTGCCCGAGTGCGACAACTTCAACCTCTTCCCCTACGGCACACAGGCCCAGGGCGCG
The DNA here is from genome assembly GCA_050942745.1 of Myxococcales bacterium. Classification (GTDB taxonomy): domain Bacteria; phylum Myxococcota; class Myxococcia; order Myxococcales; family UBA5297; genus UBA10939. Next base: position 29,243 of record JBMNNX010000020.1, on the reverse strand, counting down.
CCCTGCTTCGACCGCAACGACTGCGACAAGATGCGCTGCGATCGCGGCATGGGCACCTGCGACCCGGCGGGCAAGCCCGAGGGCGAGCGGACCAATCACGGCGGCACCTGCCAGCCGTACCGGCTCGTCGGCGAGACCTGCAACAGCTCGGACCTGTACTGCAACCCGATGAAGCTCGGCAACTCTCCGGCGAGCTACTGCGACCAGGCGAGCGGCCTGTGCGTCGCGCGCGCCGAGAACGGCACCTCGTGCACCGGCAACTTCATGTGCCTGTCGGGCTTCTGCCAGCAGACCTGCAAGGACAGGAAGCGCTTCGGCGAGGAGTGCGGGGTCGCCGACCAGTGCGCGGCCGGCCCGGACTGCGGCGGGACCTCCTGCGCCTGCGCCGGCACCTGCGTGCGCCCCTTCACCGGCGGCCCGGGCGCCCTTTGCCGCCTGCCGAACGAGTCGATCTACGGCTCGGGCACCGAGTGCGACTACACGAAGACCTACTGCAAGGGCGCGACCGAGACCGAGTTCGGCGTCTGCACCGAGTTCACGGCCGCGGGCAGCCCCTGCGTAGGCAACGAGGAATGCGGGCCGACGGCCGCATGCACCGGCGAGCCGAAGGTCTGCACGCCGCGCAAGGATCCGGGCGAGAGCTGCAAGCACTACAGCGAGTGCAAGAGCGGCCTCGCCTGCGCCTCGCACGTCTGCGTGCCGCTCGGCGGCGACGGCGCCCCGTGCGCCAGCGACTACGACTGCCTGCGCTTTGGCCGCTGCAACATCTACACGGGCAAGTGCGAGCTCGCCCCGAGCACGACCGGCGAGACGTGCAGCGAGCTGATCGGCCCGGTGTGCGAAGAGGGCTTCTGCGGCACCAACGACAAGGTGTGCAAGGCGCTGGTTGACGACGGGCAGCAGTGCAACAACACCAGCCGCGACTGGGACGAGGCCTGCCGCTCGGGCGACTGCGAGAAGGTCGACTCCTCGAGCTGGGTGTGCCGGCCGACCTGCATCTGGCAGTAGCGGTTCGCTGAGCGCCCTCCCGGCGCTCGAGATAGTGAAAGTGCCCCTCCACCGTCCGTCGGTGGAGGGGCTTTCGCTTTGGAGGTTGGAGCTCCAGCTCCGACGGACGGCGACGCGCGACTGGGGTGCCGGTCATATCTTCGGCCTGCCGCTCCCTGCTCTCGCCCACACCGCTTTGCGCCCAACCGCCAGCCCGCGCGCGATTCGCCCGCGAGCACACGAGCCCTCGCCCTAGCCTGATGCGCGACTTGAGACGGGGCGCGTATGACCAAGGCCAAATTCAGGAAGCGGACAAAGGCCTGGCCGCCGGATAGCGGCTTCTCCTTCGGCTGCCTGCTCCTCGCCGCGGTCGTTCTCGGTGCGCCGCCGCTCATCGCCTGGGCGGCCGGCATCGGCTGGCTTGCCGTCGTCCTCGGCGTCCCGGCAGCCTACGTGCTCGCCTCCTGGCTGTTCGGGCGGCTCCTGCTCGTATCGGCCCTGCTTCTCTGGCGCCCGCGAGGGATCCGGGGCGTCCTCGTCTATTCCGAGTCGCCGACCTGGAAGCGGTACATCGAAGAGGAGTGGCTCCCGCGGATCGGCACGAGGATGAAGCACCTGAACTGGTCAGCTCGGGCCTCGTGGGGCAACGCGCTGCCGGTGCTGCTGTGGCGGCACTACTGCGGCTACTACAGAGGCGGCTCGGGCTCGCATCACAACTTCAACCCCGCGGTCATCCTCTTGCGCGGCCTGCGACGCCCGCTCGTCTTTCGCTTTCATGGGCCCTTCCAGGCGGCGAAACACGGCGACATCGAAGGCCTGAAAGCGCTCGAGCGCCAGCTCTTCGAGGCACTGGGCGACAGCTCCGCGCGAGGCCCGGTTGCATGAGGCATACGTGCCCCTCGACGCGGTCGGCGGCGCGCGCGATCGCCATAAGAAAAGCCCCTCCTCCGCGGTGGAGAAGGGGCTTTCGGGCTTCGAGGCGAAGCCTTGGGCTACTTGCGGACCTCAGTCACCTTTCCGTCGGCGAAGCGCACGATGAGCTTGCCGAAGCGGTTCTTCCAGTAGGTCCACTCGTTGGAGTCGAGGCTCGGGGTCGCGTGCTCCGGCGGGTAGCCGATGGCCAGGATAACGCCCTGCTTCGACATGCCCTCGATGGCGCGGCCGTCGCGAATGCCGGTCTGATCGACCTTGCTCAGCTTGGCCGTCGCATCGCACTTGGCGCCGAAGTACTTGGCGAGGTGGGTTTCGGGGTCCTCGCGCAGGGTCTCGTGGAAGAGGTACTCGTAGTCGCGGCCTGAATCGACCAGCGTGAACTTCATCGCCTTCTTGTTGATGGACTTGACGCGCACCTTCGTGCAGCGCGGCAGCAGCCCTTCGAGCTGGTAGTTCACCGAGTAGAGCCGCTGGTTCTTCTCGTCCGGGTGCAAGTTGACGAGCGTGACGAGCTCGGCCCCGGCCACGAAGCCTTCCTTGGGCGCGGCGACCGGCTCGGGCGCCTTGAAGCCGTCCTTGCCCGCGGGCTCCGTGGAGGCGCTCGCCTTCGGGCCGCTGCTCACCTTGCCGTCTACGAAGCGCACCGCGTTCTTCACGAAGCGGTTCTGCCAGTAGAGCCACTCGTTCGACCCGAGGTTGGGCGTGGCGTGCTCGGGCGGATAGCCGACAGCGAGGATGACGCCTTCCTTGGTCATGCCGTCGTAGACCCTGCCGTCGCGGATGCCCTCCTGGTCGATCTTGCTGAGCGACTTGACCTTCGCCTCCGGGCACTGCTCGCCGAAGACCTTGGCGATGTGGGCGTCGATGCCCTCGCGCAGCGTCTTGTGGAACTCGTAGTCGTACTCGCGCCCGCTCTCGACGAGCTTGATCTTCATCCCCTTGCGGCTCATCGAGGTGATCTGGACCTTCGTGCAGAGCGGCAGCAGCGCGTCGAGCTGATAGTTCACCGACGAGAGCCGCGCGTTCTTCTCGTCCGGGTGCAGGTTGACGAGGGTGTAGAGCTGCTTGCCGGCATAGTCGTTGCCGGCGTAGGCGGGGACCGAGAGCAACAGGGCGAAGCCCCACCCGAGGATCTTGTTCGCGTTCATGGCCTTGTCGTTGGTTGTGCGTCTTTTCGACGGCTGAAGTTCGCAGATTGCCCGCCGCGGGCGGAGCCGCCGGTCGGCGGTCTCCGAGCGCGCAGCGATTCGGGCGCCCCAAAACCAGCTCCTGATAGGCGCGGCCAGACTAGGCGGGCCCGGTCGGGAGCGTCAATCGGGTGCAGCGCGACTCTGGACACCTGCCGACGGGACGAGGGCTTGGCGATGTGCCCGATGCTGGCTCACGCCCGCTCATCCCGCGCCGACCTCGAGCCATTCGAGGAGCCCGAAACGCCGGCGCCTCACGCTCTTCCGTAGCCAGCTTCCTTCCGCGGCGACACCGGCAGCTTCCTCGAGCTCCTCGCCCGCAGGCAAATGCCTCCCTCCGGACCGGCTTGCGCACTCGGCAATAGAGCCGGTGACTGCCGCCTTCGGCACCCCGCCTGCCAGGGAGCGTAGCCTCAACAGCTCAGGGGCCGGCTTGACATCTCGCCCGAGGAACAGTAATTGGCCGCCGGTAGCACACATTTCTCACCCAGTAGCACGACGGAGGTCCGGAAAATGGTGGAGCAGCGACTCATCGGCGTACTCCTGGCAGCAGCGTTCATCCTCCCGTGCACAGGGTGCGACGGCGAGGAGACGACGCCGGCGCGCGTGTCGATCAAGAACGACTTCGCCAATCCTGAGATGGCGCGCAACCCGCCCTGGACGATCTGCAAAGCCGCCTTCCAGGGCGTCGAATTCGGCAAGATCCCCGTCGGCGCGACCAGCGAGGAGAAGGAGGTCGAACCCGGCCTCGACTACGTGCTGATGGTCGCCGCCTGGGACGACCCCGACTGCGACCCGGCGCACGCGCTGCCCATCGCCAGCAAGAACGAAGAGGAGGTCGTCGCCGGACAGACGCGCACCCTCGCCATCAACATGCCCAACCACCAAGGGCCCTGCCCGCCCGAAGGCGTCGCGCCGGTGCCCGAGGAGGTCTACGAGCGCATCCGCGACCGGTGGCCCGAGTACGGCTTCAAGCCGTACGCCGAGCGCACCCTCAACCCCCAGTGCGCGAAGTGACGCGCTCCGCCCCCGCGCTCACAGCGGCGATCGCCGGGCTCTTCGCGCTCAGCACGGGCTGCGATCTCGCCTATCCCGAGGTGATCGTGGTCAACAGCACGCGGCCCGAGGTGCTGCTGCGCAAGGTGAGCTTCAACGGCTGCCTCTGGGAAGGCGTGCTCGCCTACGGCGAGGCGACCAGCCCGGGGCGCTGCCTGGCGGGCGAGGACCGGGTCCACTTCGAGAAGCTCGATGCCCACGCCTACGCGCGCGAACAGGCCACCGCGGGGATGCTCGACGGCTGCGGCGGCACGAGCTGCGAGCCCTCTTCGCCCGAAGAGCGCCCCGAGGCGGAGCCGATGTGGTTTGCGTACCGAACGACCTCGAGCCACTCGGCCGAGTGGGGCGGGCTGCACCGCGTGGAGATCCGGCTCGACGCCATCGAGCAGGACTTCGAGGTCCCGGGACCCTACGGGCACTGAGGAAAGGAGCGTGATGCGCCGCCCCCTGCTCGCGACGCTCGCGGTCCTCACGCCCCTGCTCGCGGGCCCGGCCCGCGCCACCGACGCCGCGCCGGCCGGCGGCGAGCCGGCGAGGACCGAAGCGAAAGCGAGCGAGCCCGCCGTCGGGGAGCCGCGAGCCGCCGAGCCCGAGCCCACCTTCCACTCGCTCGTGCGCAGCACCCGGCCAGTCCTCTCCGACGCCACCGCGGACTCGACGCAAGTCGACGGCGAACGGCTGCGGGCGAGCACGCGCGCGAGCATGCTCGAGGCGCTCGCTCAGGAGGCCGGAGACGTCTACGTCCCGGGGCGCGGCGGGCCGCACGGCGTAGCGAACGGCGCGTCGGGCGCCATCCACGTGCGCGGCCTCGGCGGCAGCCCCAACAGCCAGGTCCTCGTCGTCGAGGACGGCGTCCCCGACTACCAGGGCATCTTCGGCCACCCGCTGCCCGACGCCTTCAACGCCGCGCTCGTCGATCAGGTCGCGATCCTCAAGGGCGGCGACTCGGTGCTCTACGGCACCAACGCGATGGGCGGGGTGCTCGTCGTGCGCAGCCGCTGGCTCGAGGACGACGGCCTCGAGCTGACGCAGGACGCGGGCGCCGGCAGCTTCGGGACGCTCACCGAGACCCTCTCGCTGCTCGGCCGCCACGGCAGCCTCGACTACGCGGGCGCGGTCCACCTTCTTCGCACCGACGGCCACCGCGACGGCGCGGGCGGCGCGAACACGGTCGTGTACCTCGCCGCGCGCCAGCGGCTCCCTGGCCGGCTGCGCCTGACCGTGCGCAACAAGCTGCTGCGGCTGAGCGGCGCCGACCCCGGGCCGGCGCCCCATCCTCATCCCGACCATTGGTACGCGGTCTGGCGCGACGGGCTCTCGGCACAGCTCGAGCTGCGGCGCGGGCTCTTCTCGCTGCGCCTGACGCCCTACCTCAACGCGGGCGATCACCGGCTCTACGACGGCTTCCACTCGCGCGACTACACCGGCGGGGCCATCGTCGAGGCCGCCACCACGCTGCACCCGATGGCCTCGCTCATCGTCGGGGCGGCCTTCGAGCGGGTCGGTGGTGCCGTCGAGCAGCGCCTCGATGGCGAGCAGACGGACCTCGACGCGCTCTCGACCGGCGGTCTCTACCAACAACTGACGCTACGGCCGCTGCGCGGCGTGACCGCGACGCTGGGGGCGCGCGAGCTGGCGACCAGCTTCGACCGCTTCGTCTTCCTCTACAAAGCCGGGCTGCGCTGGGACCTGCCGTCCGGCGTGCATCTGCAAACCCGCATCGCGCGCAACTACCGCCAGCCGACGCTGCGCGAGCTCTACCTGCCCTTCCCAACCGCCAACCCCGATCTGCGGCCCGAGCTCGCCGTCAACTGGGACCTCGGGATCGGCTGGGAGACCGACCGAATCGACGCCGGGGCGAGTCTCTACCGAACCTCGGCGCAGAACCTGATCAAGTACTTCGGCGCGTGGCCGACCGCCGAGGTCGTCAACATCGACCGCATGGTGGTCTGGGGCGTCGAAGGACACGCGCGCGTCCGCGCCATCGGGCCGATCGCGCTGCGCGCTGCGGGCAACTGGCAGCGGGTGGGCCGTTACACCAAGCAGAACCCCGCGGCGAAGCTCGACTTCGGCCTCGAGAGCCGGCACAGCATCGGCGCGCACGCGCTCGATGTGAGCCTGAGCGGCGAGTGGACGCATGACCTGTACATGAACAACTACGGCCGCGATCGGCTGTCCGACCCCTTCTTCCTCGACGCCGGGCTGCGCCTGCGACTGCGCGGTGTCGCCCCGGGGCTGGTCGTCGAGCCCTACCTGACGCTGCGCAACCTGCTCAACGGCCGCTACGCTTACATCGAGGGCTATCCGATGCCGCCCTTCGGCGCCTTCGCGGGCCTGACGCTGCGCGCCACGGGCGGCCGGCCGCACGGCGATTGAGAGCCGCGCCCGAGGCCCGCGCGCCCGCGGCCAGTTCGGCCGGATTCGCGGCCCGCCGATCGCCGGCCACGGCACGCCCCGTTTTGCTAGACTGCGCGCCTTGTTCACTGGCCGAAACGGCCTGGAGTCACCGCATGAGACCGCTCGTCGGATCCTTCGTCGCGCTCGCCACCCCGTTCCGCGGCGGCAAGCTCGACACCGAGGCCTACCGCTGGCTCCTCCAGCACCAGCTCGACAACGGCACCGCAGGGCTCGTGCCCATCGGCACCACCGGCGAGGCTTCGACGATGAGCGCCGAGGAGCGCGCGCTCGCGGTGCGCACAGCCGTCGAGGTCGCCGCGGGCCGCGTCCCGGTGGTCGCCGGGGCGGGCTCCAACTCGACCGCCGCGACGATCGAGAGCGTGCGCCTGGTGCGCGAGGCCGGCGCCGACGCCGCGCTGGTGGTGACGCCCTACTACAACAAGCCGACGCAGGCGGGCCTGGTCGCCCACTACCGCGAGATCGCCAAGGCGCACCCGGGCTTCCCGCTGGTCGCCTACAACGTCCCCGGCCGCTGTGGCGTGGACCTACAGCCCGAGACTGTCGAGCGGCTTTGCGAGATCCCCGAGATCGTCGGCCTCAAGGAGGCCACCGGCTCGATGACCCGGCTCGTCGATATCTTCGAGCGCATCGGCCCCGACCGCATCGCGCTGCTGTCGGGCGACGACTTCACCATCGCGCCCTTCGTAGCCCTCGGCGGCAAGGGCGTCATCAGCGTCTCGGCCAACGTCGCGCCGCGGCTGGTCAGCGACCTCGTCGCCGCCGGGCTCGCGGGCGATAGGAAGAGGGCGGCCGACCTGCAGGTGAAGCTCAACCCGCTGCACCGCTACCTGTTCCTCGAGTCGAATCCCATCCCGGTGAAGGCGGCGCTTCACCTGATGGGCAAGTTCAGCGACGAGATTCGCCTGCCGCTCACGCCGATGAGCGAAGGCCCGCGCGCGAAGCTGCAGGAGGCGATGCGCGCGCTCGGGCTTCTTTAGAGCAGAAGCCTTTCGACCCCGACCCGACCCCGAGCGCACGGCCGAAACAAGCTCGATACGAGCCAGGCCGCGCGCTCGAAAGCTGAAGCAACCCGTCTCTTGCCACGGCCCCCAAAGCCGCTGGAGGACACCATGTCGATCGTTCGCCCCTTCGCCGGCCTGCGGCCTCCCAAGGACAAGGTCCTGAAGGTCGCCTGCCCTCCGTACGACGTCGTCAACAGCAAGGAGGCCGCGGCCTACGCCGAGGGCAACCCGTTCTCCTTCTTCCACATCTCGCGCCCCGAGATAGACCTGCCGGGCGTCGATGAGCACGCGCCCGAGGTCTACACCAAGGGCCTCGAGAACCTGGAGCGCTTCAAGAAGGAAGGCATCCTCGTCAAGGACGCCAAGCCGTGCTTCTACCTCTACCGGCAGAAGATGGGCGACCACGCCCAGACCGGCCTCGTCGCCTGCGCCAGCGTCGACGAGTACCAGGCCGAGAAGATCAAGAAGCACGAGCTGACGCGCGCCGACAAAGAGGACGACCGCACCAAGCACGTCGACACGCTGAACGGCAACGACGAGCCGGTGTTCTTCGTCTACCACGCGCGCAAGTCCATCGATGAGCTCGTCGCCCGCCTGACGGCACAGGCGCCGACCTACGACTTCACGACCGAGGACGGCATCGGCCACACGTTCTGGGTCGTGGACGACCAGGCCGACATCGAGCGGTTCCAGCGCGAGTTCGCCGAAATCCCGGTGATGTACATCGCCGACGGCCACCACCGATCGGCCTCCGCCTCGCGCGTGCGCGAGTTGCGCAAGCAGCGCGCCGGCGACAAGCACACCGGCGAGGAGGAGTACAACTTTTTCCTCACGGTGATCTTCCCCCACGACCAGATGCAGATCATGGACTACAACCGCGTAGTCAAGGATCTGAACGGTCTCTCCAAAGAAGAGTTCCTGAAGAAGGTCGAAGAGAAGTTCACCGTCGAGCCGACCGGCCAGAAGAAGCCGACCAAGACGCACGACTTCGGCATGTACCTCGACGGCAAGTGGTACACGCTGACCGCCAAGCCCGGCACCTTCGACGAGAAGGACCCGGTCGCCGCGCTCGACGTCTCGATCCTGCAGGAGAACCTGCTCGCGCCCATCCTCGGCATCGGCAACCCGCGCACCGACAAGCGCATCGACTTCGTCGGAGGCATCCGCGGCACCGGCGAGCTCGAGAAGCGGGTGGACTCGGGCGAGTGCAAGGTGGCCTTCTCGATGTTCCCGACTCGGATCGAGGAGCTCATCGCCATCGCCGACGCCGGAAAGATCATGCCGCCCAAGAGCACCTGGTTCGAGCCGAAGCTGCGCTCCGGGCTCGTGATGCACGAGTTCTAGAGCTGGGCTCCTGAGAATCCCCGGCAGCAGCGGGGACTCGGGATGTAGTTTCCGCAGTCTTGAGAGAGGCCGCCGGCGGGCTTTCCGTCGGCGGCCTCTTCGCCTTTGCGGGCCGGCGAGAGCCCGGCGTCACAGCATCGGTCGTGACGCCGCGGCGGCTTGACGCGCCGAGGCCTGGCTGGATGGTCGCCCAGCGACGGGCCGATGCGACGAAGCGCCCCACAGTCGGAGCCGCAGCTCCAACCTCGCACTATCCGCGACTTCTCGACCGTTGGCACCCGGGGCCGGCGCTAACACCCGGTCCCGACCATCGCCTCGGCGACCCGCCGGATCAGCGCGCGGCGCACCGACTTGCGGCACTGCTCGACCGCCGGGCGCATCACCACCTTGGCCTTGCGCTCCCGGCTGCGCACCGCGGTGCGCACCACCAGGTCGATCTTCTCCTTCTCCAGCGCAATCAACCGCTGCCCGTCCCGCGCCAGGAACCACGCGATGCCATGCTTCTCGATAAGCTTCTCGAGCAGGCGGTTCGCGTCCGTGAGCAGTCCGAGATCGATGAGCTCTGCCATGAAGTCGAAGCGTCCTCGTCCTAGGGGTCGCGAGCGGCAAACGCGCGGCCTCTTCCCGCCCCGGCCGCGACGTCGGCGCTGACTGTAGCGGCGCCCTCGGCACGCGTCGAATTTTCTGCCCGCAAGCCGCGCAAGCTCTCGAAATACCGCGATTCAGCGCTTCGATCGCAGCGCGAGGTACTTGTTCGACGCCGCGAAGCGCAGCAGCTCGATGAGCTCCTCGGTCGCCTCGCGCTTGGCCCGCAACGCGGTCACCGCAGGCGCGACCCCACCGGCGACCAGCAGCCCGGCGCGGTTCGCGGTGTGCCGCGCCCCTTCGCTCAGCCGCGCGACGTCGATCTGCCGCCGCTCCATCGTCTCGAGCAGGACGGCCAGCCGCTCGCCGGACTTGCCAGGGATGCGCCGGGCGAGCGCCTTGGTCGCCGCCGGCAGGTTCCGCTCGCCGTAGACCGCCGGCTTGAGCACCTCGATACACTCGGCGACCTTCTCCCACGACAGCAGCCTGAGCGGCATCAGCTCCGGCCGGAAGGCGGCGAGGGCGCGGCCGGCGAAGAAGCGCAATTGCGGATCGGGCAGCACGCGGCTGACCGCGAGCTTGCCGACGAGCAGCATCGGCGGCTCGCTGTTGACCGCCCACAGCGGCGGGCTGTCCATGCTCCCGATGAAGATCTCGGGCGCGCGGATTCCCAACACGCGCACCGCGGCCAGCAGGGACTCAGCGGTCGCCTTCGCGCCCTTGCCCGCCGTCATCGAGAACGGCTTCTTCGCCCCGACTTCCTTGGAGGTGACGGCGTTGACCGCGCACATCGCCGGGCCGGTGATCCCGAACAGCTCAACGGCCGTCGCCCGAAGCTGCGGGTGCCGCAGCGCCTCCCAGCCCGCGTGATCGAGCGTGAAGCGGGGCACAAGGGGCTCGGCGAACGGATCTCCCCTCAACGCGTTGGCGATCTCCTCCATCAGCGCGACGCGCTCCGGGTCCTGCACGCGCTCGTGGTACTCGGCCAAGGCGTGGTAGCGCCCCGGGTCGAGCGGGTCGGCCTCGAGCTCCGAAAGCAACCCCTTGAGCTCAGCGGTCCGCCCTCGCTTCATCTTGCGCGTCTTGGTCCGCTTGGCGGGCTTGCTCTCGCCGGCCGGGGGCGGAAGGTCCGCCGCAGGCCGCGCGGCGGCTGGCTCGGACACTGCGGCGGTGGCAGACGGTGTCTCGGAGAAGTACGCGCCGAAAACGTGCTCGGGCGGCATGGGGTTGGTCGGCGTTGGCGTCTCCTCCGAGCCACCGACCGGCTGCAGCGCAGGCGCGGGCGCGTCATCGACGTCTTCGACGACCTCCAGGATGTCGCCGGTGTTGATCTCGCGCTCGTGATCGTCGTCCGGGACAGGCGCCGCCGAGGCCTCTTGCGCCCGCGCGCCCTCGTCCTGCTTCCCGCGCGACGCGGGGCTCCCGGCCTTGTCTCCGGCCTTCGCGGCATCGGCGCCGGCCGGCTCGGCGAATGGCTCGACCCGCTCCATCTCGATGGTCTTCGCCGCGACGGCCTTGGCCTCGGTCGCCGGCCGTTCGGGAGCCATCGCCTCGGACGCCTGGCCGCTCGCCTGCGCCGCGCGGGGCGCCGGGTCGGCGGGCGCCGCGGGCTTCGAAGGCTCGGCCGCCTTCTCGGCCTTCGCCGCCGCGTGCTTCTCGCGCAGCACGCGGGCGCGCTCCTCGCAGGCCGCCGCGCGCGCCGGGTCAGACAAGCCGCCGCGACACAACTTCGCGAGCCTGAGCCAGATCGCCGCGCGCTCGGGCCCCGCCTCGGTGGCGGCCGCGGCGCCCTCGAGCGCGAAGGCGGCCTCCGAGAGCCTGCCTCGCCGCTCGCAGCGATCGGCGAGGGCGAGGAGCGCGACCGCGTCCCCCGGCTCCATCCGCGTCGCCATGCGCCACTCGGCGAGCGCCTCCTCGTCTCGGCCGAGCTCCTCGAGCAGCGTCGCGAGCTCGTGGCGCGTCGCGCGCGCGGACGGCCCGCGCGGCTCGCGCGCCAGGCGCCGGCGCAGCAGGCCGATGAGCTCGTCCTTCGCGCCGGCGGTCCGGGCGATGTCGATGAGCCGCTCCTCGGCCTCGGCGTCCGCCGGGCTCTCGGCGAGCACCTCGCGCCAGACCTCGCCGGCGCGCTCGCTCTCGCCGAGCGGCCACTCGAGCAACCGGGCCAGCCGCCGCGCCAGCGCGCCCCGCCCCGGCGCTCCCCGCGCGACGCCGCGGAACGCTTCTTCGAACCGCTCGATGCTGCGCCGATCGGCCCGGCACTCGGCGAGGCCCGCGATGGCGCGCAGGCTCGTCGAGAGCTCCAGGGCCGCCTCGAAGTCCGCGCACGCCTCCTCGGTCCGGTGCGCGGCAAGGCGCACCTCGCCCCGCAGCAAGAGCGCTTCGGCCCTCGCCTTCGGATCGCGCGCCGCCCTGACCGCGGCGTCGAGCGCGGCCTGAACGGCCTGCGGGTCGGTCGAGGCGGACAGCAGCCGCACCTGCGCGCCGAGCGCCGCAGGATCGCCGGTCTCCTCGACGATGCGGGCGTAGACCTCGGCCGCGCCCGCCTTGTCGCCCAGCTCGTCCTCGAGCACCTCGGCGAGCTTGGCGAGCAGCTCCGCCCGCGCCTGGGAGCTCTCCTCGCGCGCGGCGCGCTCGCGGTAGAACGCCGCCAGCTCGCTCCACGCGCCGCGCCCGATGAAGTGGCTCTCGAGCCGGGCCGCGAGCGCCTCGTCCGCGGGAGCGGCCTCGACCGCCTCCCGCAGCAGCGCGACCGCCTCCTCCTGATTGCCGCGGGCGAAGGCCGCCTCGGCGAGCATCGCCAGCGTCTTCGCCTGCCCGGGGCCCGCGCTCTTGCCGAGCTCGCCGACGATTGCCGCGGCCTCCGCTTCGCGCCGGGCGGCGCGGCCAGCCTCGATGAGCGCGCGCAGCGCGGCCTCGAGCTCTTCGGGCGGGGCCTTCGACTGGGCGAGCGCGCGCGCGGCGAGCACCCGCGCCGAGAAGGCGCCCGCGGAGTCTCCGCCGCGCTGCGCGTTCTCGGCCGAGCGGGCGTAAGCGCTCGCCGCGCCCGCCGTATCGCCCAGCCCCTCGTCGAAGAGGCGCGCGAGCCCCAGGCTGTTGCGCGCGGCGCGCCGGAAGCGGCCAAGGGCGGCGTCGTCGTCGATCTCGCGGGCCAGGTTCTCGGCCGCCAGCTCGTAGCTGCCCTCCTGAACCGAGACGAGGCACAGTAGCCTGCGCGCCCGCCGGTCGCCCGGCGACTCCTCGAGCGCCTGCGCGAGCAGCACGCGCGCCTCCTTGTACTTGCCGAGCCGGCGCATCAGCCGGGCCGCGTGGCGGCGCACCTCGTTGCGCGACTCGGGGATGGCCTTGGCCGACGCGGCCGCGAGCGCTCCGGCGGCGGGGCTCTCGAAGCCGTTGCGCTTGGCGAGCCAGGCGAGATCCTTCGCGAGCCGCCCGTCGATGGCCGTGGTCTGGGCCGCGCGCATCAGCTCGCCGAAGGCGCGATAGAGGTTGCCGTCCTTGAGGAACTTGTCGGCGACGCGGCGGTGCAGGTTGAGGGCGATGTAGGGATCGGGCCGGGCAAGCTCCTGCTCGTCGAGCGCCGACACGCGGATGGTCTCGTCGCGATCGTCCGAGGACCAGTTCTCGAAGGGGGAACGATCGCCGGAACGCTCTCTGCTGCCAGACTGCTGGGAATCGGCCACAGGCCTGTCCGTTTCTTTCCGGTCGCCCATAAGATGTCCAGGGAGTCTAGCCCAGCCCAACTCATAGAGCGACAGCGCCCATGGCCCCCCCGGCTCTCAGCGTCCTTCTGCCCGCCCGAAACGCCGAGCCGTGGCTCGAGGAGGCGCTCGGCTCGATAGAGGCGCAGACCTTCGGCGACTTCGAGCTGCTCGCGGTCGACGACCGCTCGACCGACGCAACCCGGGCGATCCTCGAGCAGGCGAGCAGGCGCGACCGGCGCATCCGCGTCATCACCGGCCCGGGCACCGGCATCTGCGGCGCGCTCAACGCGGGCCTCGCCGAGTGCCGCGCGCCCTTCATCGCGCGCATGGATGCCGACGACATCGCCCTTCCGCGCCGCTTCGAGGCGCAGCTCGCCGCGCTCGAGGCCGACCCGCGGCTCGCCGCGGTCGGCAGCCGCGTCGAGTGCTTCCCGCGCGAGGGGCTCTCCGAGGGCTTCCTCGCCTACGAGGCTTGGCTCAACAGCCTGACGGCGTCCGCCGACCTGCTGCGCGACCGGCTGATAGAGAGCCCCATCGTCCACCCGAGCGCCATGCTGCGCGCCGAGCCGCTGCGCGCCCTCGGCGGCTGGAGCTCGCGCGGCTGGCCCGAGGACTACGCCTTGTGGCTTTCGCTCTTCGAGCGCGGGCACGCGCTCGCCAACGTCGCGGAGGTGCTGCTGCGCTGGCGCGACCGGGGCGACCGACTGACGCGCACGCACCCCGACTACGCGATGTCCGCGCACGTGCGGCTCAAGGCGCATCACCTCGCGCGCGGGGCGCTGCGCGAGGGCCGCTGCATCCTCTGGGGCGCCGGCAAGACCGGCCGCGCCTTCTACCGCGCGCTCGGCGAGCGGGGCGTGCGCGTCGAGCTGTTCGTGGACATCGACCCGCGCAAGATCGGCCGCGCGCTGCACGGCGCCCGGGTGGTCTCGCCCGACGAGCTGCCGCCGTATTCGGGCGTTCACCTGGTCGCCGCGGTAGGCGCCAAGGGCGCCCGGGCGCTCATCCGCGAGCACCTCGCGAAGGCGGGGTGGCGCGAGGTCGAGCAGTTCACCTGCGTCGGATAGCGGCGCGACGGTCGAGAGTCGAGAGTCGAGGGTCGAGAGTTGGCGCCGTTCTTTTCTCCGAGGGCGCGGGGCTCTCGCCGGCCCACGCGGAGTGGCGCATCGGCCTGAGACGGAACGCTGGCCGCCGGCGCTTGCCATGGGCGGGGCGCGACCGAAGTCGCACCCCGCAGGTCGGCTACATCAACGCCTTCAGCGCGATGGCCGCGGCGATGACCGCCGCGGCGATTATTGCGAAGACGATGAGGCGCCCGGCATCAAGCTGCTCGCCCACGGTCCCGTAACCGGGCTTCTCGCCCTGGGGCTGCGCCTGTTTGGCCACAGCGCTGCCGCCCAGCGTCTGCTCGCTGCCTTCTTCCTTCGAACGCTTGTTGTTGCTCATGCATCTGCCCTTTCACCGCAACGGCGCGGCGCACGGCTCCAGCCGCCGAGGCGCACGCCACCGAGCGCAGGCTCGACCTGCCGAGCCCGAATCCGTTTCCTTCGTTTGCGCGAACGACTCGCCTCAGCCGCGGCGAGGAGGACCCTGGGCAGGATGCTCGTGAAGGCCGGCCTGCGGCAGGCCGGGCACGGCGGGCAGGCCGCGAGGTGGCCTCGCGCGACGCCCTTCGATGCCCAACGCCAGCGGTCTCGATTCCGAATCGATGGCGAGCGAATGAAAGGGATGGCGAAACCTCCGCCTCGCCTCGCTCGCCATCTGCCAATCGACGCCGCGCTGTCCGGCCGCGATAGCGGCCGTGGCTCCGCAGGGCCAGGTCTCGGCGGCGACGGCGCTCGGCCTTTCGACAGGCTCGGCCGTCGGCGCCGGCGCGAGCGCGCTCGGTCGCTCGCCGCGAGGCTCGGGTGGAGGCCCCGCGACGAGCGCGAGCCCCAGCGCGCTGGCGACGAGCGCGACGGCGAGCACAGGCTCGATGAAACGGCCGGACGACCGCTCGCACCGCTCAGGCATGGACGAGCTCGACTTCATGATCGACGACCGACCGAACGCCCGCGCGCGTGAAACACCCGCAGCCTTGTCAACAAGAGGGTCGCGAGGCGGATTCCGGCCCGGAAGTATGCAGGCCCGCAGGAGTCGTGTCGAGCCGGCGGCCGGTCGCTCGCCGCGCGCTCCCCCGATCGCGCGCGGCGGTGGCGCTACCACGACGCCTCGCTGGTAGGCGCGTCGCGGCGCGACCGCGGCCGGCTGCCCGTCGCCTTGGCTGCGGGGCGCTATTTGGCCGCCGCTGCCGCGTCGGTCGCGAACGCCGCCGGCACCGCGACGGTCGGCTGGAACTCCGCGTCGCGCAGGGCGATCTGCCCCTGCCGCGCGAAGTCGATGGCCTCGGCCAGGATGCGCTCGGCCTCCTCGGGCGCGTGGAAGCCCATCGAGTTCTCGGCCTCGATGAAGTCCACGAAGAACTGCGCGCGCCGCTGCAGGTAGCGCGCGCGAGCGAGCTCGGCGTCGCTACGGCCGGCCTCGCGGGCTCTCTCGAGGTCTCCGATGAGGGCGACGAGCGCGTCCATCGCCCGGTTGCGCAGCTTGTAGACCCGGTCCTGGATCTCCTCGACCCGCGCGCGCAGCTCGGCTTCGCTGGCGCGGTGGCAGCTCTGGCACGAGCGGTTGATGTCGAGCAGCGGGCTGCGCACGTGGTGGTTGCTAATCTTCTGTGCCCCCTCGCGCATGAACGGCATGTGGCAGTCGGCGCAACCGACCCCGGCCCGCGCGTGGATGCCCTGGTTCCACATCTCGAACTCCGGGTGCTGGGCCTTGAGCACCTTCGCGCCCGTCTTCGCGTGCGTCCAGTCGCTGAAGCCCTCCGCGTCGTAGTGGTCGGCGATGGCCTCGACCTTCAGCCCGCCGTGCCACGGATAGGTGAGCCGCTTCTCCGCGCCTTTGAAGTGGTACTCGACGTGGCACTGGCCGCAGACGTAGCTGCGCATCTCCTGGCGGCTCGCCAAGGTGTTGACGTCGTAGTCCTCGATGCCCTCGGCGGCCTTGGCCCTCTTGATGCCCTCGATGAAGCCGGGCCGGGTCACCCGAAGCTCCATCGTCTTCGGGTCGTGGCAGTCGATACAGGCCACCGGGTGCGTCACCTCCTTGCGCGCCTCGACGTAGGGCAACGGGTTCATCTTCTCAAAGCCCTTGATGAGATCGCCGTCGCCCATCCGCTTGTAGGGCACGTAGACCGAGGCGTGACAGTGGACGCACGCGCCCGGCTGCGGCGAGGCCTTCTGGCGCTCGGTGAAGGTCTGGTCGTCGAGCATGTACGCGTGCCCGCGCTCCTCGCGGAAGTCGACGGCGAAGGCGTAGCCCGCCCACATCGTCTTCAGCCGCGGGTCCTCCTCGAGCCGCGAGTGCGCGACGACCGCGCGCGGATCGGACTCGGTCGGCGTGCGCGCGACCGGTTCGCTGCCGCCGTACTTGGTGCGCTTCATCTCCACGGTGCGCTTGTAGCCGTCGTACTGCAGCGGGAAGTTCTTGCCCCAGACCTCGGGCTCCACGGTCTCGTCGGTCAGCTCGACGACCCGGAAGAACGGCGCCTTCGCCTCCTGCTGCTTGGTGTGGATGTCGAGCAGCAGCGCCGTCGTGGCCGCGGTCACCACCGCCGCGCCGACGCCGGCCACGCCGACCATCGTCAGCCATTTGTTCCCGGAGAAGGTGCGGGTCGAGTCGCTCATCTCTTGCCTCCTGGGCCGGGCGGCCCGCTCAATTCATGTGGCCGACGGTCTCGTGGCAGCGCAGGCAGGAGAGCGGCTCGCCGTCCGGGACCTTGGCCTCCATCTGTCCGACGAGCTCCGCGTGGCAGTGGCGGCATTGGCCCTCGGTGACCTTGCGGTTGCGCTCGGTGACCTGGATCTGGTCGGGGAACCCGCCCGTCGTGAACGCGAGCGAGTGGTGGTAGCCGTTGATCGCCTTGGCCAGGTACTTCGCCGGGAAGCCGTGTGGCGTGTGGCAGTCGTTGCAGGTCGCTACCGCGTGGTGCGAGCCCTTGAGCCAGCCGCCGTAGTGGTCGTTCATCGCGTGGCAGTTGTTGCAGGCCGCCGGATCGTCGGTGAGGTACGAGAAGCCCTTGGCGTAGACGAACGTGTAGCCGCCCAGCCCGGCGGCGATGCCCACGAGCGCGCTCGCCGCGATGCTCAGGAGGGTCAGGGGCGTCAGCTTCGCGCGCATCGGTTCTGCTCCCGGGCCGGAGTCTCGACCGATGAGTCTCGCCGATCCGAGACCTCGTCGCCTTGACTCAGATCAAGGAGAAGCGCCGGCCTGGCAAGTTTTCGGCCGCTCTGCCAGGCGGTCGAATCGCCCCCTCGATCGCCTGACCGACACGCCCGCCTCTGCCAGCGCGCTCCGCCCTGTACCTTCAGTCCCGCGAGTCGACAGCGCCACTGCTGGCGGCAGCGAGTGCTTCCTGCAGCAGACGAGCGCGCACGGTTCCGCGCCCGCCGGAAGCCTTGATTGAGGCCCGGTGGGCGCGAGCGCGCGGCTGAGATTGGCGAGGCGGGTGCGGGCCGCTGCCGCGCCCCGCCCGTTTCGACGCCGGGTTCACGGCGACAGGGTGACGCTCAGCGGCATGACCCCGGGCGCGCTCTGCACCGACCGCGAGCTCGGCTGAAAGCCCGCCTTGGCCGCGGTCAGGCTGTACAGCCCTTCGTAGACGCTGTTGATCAGGAAGTAGCCGTTGGCGTCGGTCGTCGCGGTCTGGCCGCAGGGCTCAAGGCGCACGGTCGCGCCGGAGATCGCCGCGCCCCCGCTGTCGCGGACGTAGCCGAAGACGTTGGTGCGTGATGGCTCGCTGCCGATCTGGACGAGGAAATGCCCGGCGGAGTGGTGAGGTTGCCCTGAGTGTCTTCGGCCACCAGGTGGAAGTGATAGGCGAAGCTGTCGATGGGGTTTCCGGAGGCGTCGGTCGTCAGCACCGCCTGGGCGTTGGGCGTGAAGATCCACCCGGTCGTGCCGGCTGAGGTGTCGCTGTTGCTGACGCGATCGAGCCGATACCAGAAGCCCGGGAAGCTCGCCGCGCTCGCGCCCGACGGCGGGGCCCACGAGATGGCCAGCGCGGTGTTCGTGTACCAGCTCGACTGGTTCGGGTGACTGCTCGAGCTGATGGTGTGTGCGGTCGCGTTCACTTGGATAGGGAAGCGGTTGGCGAGGACGAAAGCGCCGAGGTCGGGCGTGCCGGTCGAGTCGTAGATCTCGGAGATGAGGAGCGGCGGCGGCGGAGCGCCGCACGCGCTCGCGCTGGCGCAGTAGCTCTCGGGACAGGCCTGCTAGCCGGTCCACTTGCGACAGCCGTTCGTGTCGGCGCTGCAGGTGCGCAGAGCGCCGTCGGCGCACTCGGTCTGACCGTCGGTCACACACTGATGGCTGCAGGTGCCGCAGGACGAGACGTTGATGCAGAAGCCGTCGGCGCACGCCGACCAGCTCGACCACGCGAGACAGCCGTTGGCGTCGGCCTCGCAGGTGCGCCGCTGGCCATCCGTGCTTCGAAGAGAAGTCCCCACGACGACAAAGCCTCCGCGCCCACCCTGCGGACTGCTCCAGACTACCCTGGGGATTGCCGCGCCTGCACTGCGGAGCCTCACGCCTACCTAGCGGGCTGCCGCGCTCGGCCTGCAGATCGAGCCGCCTGCCCAGAGGAGCTTTACGCCTGCTTTGCGGAGCTTCACGCCTACCCTGCTCAGCTTCACGCCTACCCTGCTCAGCTTCGCGCCTCCTTGGTGCGGCCTTGAGAGGGGAGCGTCGCGACTGCCTCTGCGACACCTGATTGCTACGCCTGCCGCGCCGCCAGGGGCCGCGGTCCCCTGCCGAGCGCGCGGCGGCGCCGCTACTTCACGACCACCAAATAGACGTGCCGCTTGCCATCCTCGGTCCAGACGAGCAGCGTCGTCCGGCCAGGCTTCGTCCCCTCGAGGCCGACCTCGTGCGTGGAGACGACCGCGACGTTGACGATCTCGGGAGAGCCGATGGAGACCCGCGCGAGCCTCGTGTCGAACATGATTGTCTCGAAGCCGTTGACCGCCACGTTGACGACCGGCTGCTCCTTCACCTCCTGCTCACCGTCGGGCGGCACCGGCGCCGCCACGGCGGCTCCGCCGAGGACGAGCGCGAGGAGCAGCGTCGGCCAGAAGCGCGCGGCGCGGTGGGAATGGGCGTTGGCGAGCATCTCGATTCTCCTTTCGAGGGAGCGGGAATCCAGCGCCACCTCTCCGGCCTCCCTCGGTCCGAAGCGGTGGAGCTCCACGACATCGACCAGCAGGTGGGCGTAGGCCCGGGGTGCGACCGCGCCGACGCGCACGTCGACCGCCATCTCCCGCGCCAGGCCGATCTCCTCGGCCAGGCGCCGGGCGCTCGGGTGGAAGGTGAACGGCACCTCGAGCAGCGACAGCGCCAGTGCGAAGAGGTGATCGAGCCGCGCCAGGTGCGTCAGCTCGTGCCGCAGGACGAGCTCGAGCGCGTCGTCGTCCATCGACTCGAGCAACGCCGCGGGCAAGACGACGGTCGCCGGCAGCCCGCGCACGAACGGCAGCGACGCGCGGCCGCTCACGACCAGCCGCGGGGGCGCTATCCCCAGCTCGCGGGCGAGCCGCTCGGCTATCGCGTCCGCTGCTGGCGGCACCGGCGCCTCGGCCCGCGCGAGCCGCGCCGCGCGCGCCGCCGACAGCGCGAGCCGGGCGAGGCCGACGAGCGCGACGAGCGCCCACGCGGCGCCCACCCAGGCGAGCGGCGGCGTCGCGGCCTCGACGGCGACGCGCACCGACTCCTGCGCCACCGGGATGAGGGAATCGACCGCAGCCGCCTTGCCCGCCGGCCGAGGGTTTTCCGCGAGCGCCCGCGCGAGCGGCACGGCGAAGAGCGCGGCGCCCAGGACGTAGGCGAGCACCAGCGCGCGGAAGCGGCTCGCCGGCCGGTCACCCTCCCTGCCGCGGGCCGCCCAGTGCAGCAGCGGCAACCCCAGCCAGGCCAACGCTGCGGAGATGCCGACAAGCGCGAGGACTTTCATCGCTTTCTCCTGGGAGCGCTCTCGAGTCGCTCGTCGATCTTCTTGCGCAGCTTCTCAAGATCCTCGCGCGAGAGCGACTCGTCCTCGATAAGGCGCGCGACCAGGGTCTCGGCCTGGCCGCCGAAGAGCCTGTCGACGAGATCGCGCACGTGGCGCCGGCGCGCCTTGGCTGGATCGACCTTGGGCCGAAACAGGTGGGCGCGCCCGCCGGCCGGGTTGACGACGTGGTCGACGTAGCCCTTCTGCTCGAGGATGCGCACCAGCGTCAGCACCGTGGTGTAGGCGACCTGCTTGCCCATCTGCTCGAGGATTTGCTGCACGGTGCCCTCGCCGATCGTCCAGAGCGCTTGCAGCACTTCGGACTCGGCGCGGGTGAGGACGGGGAGAGCTGTCTTCTTGGCGTTCATTACGAAAGTCATAGTAGACGAGCCGGCGGCCGCACGTCAACTATGGTCTTAGTAGTTCTGGCGCCGCCGCAGCTCACGCGCCCGTGTTCGGCGCAGGCGAGGGCGACGGCTCCATTCGGGCCAGCGAGCTGCGAGCGAGCGCTTCGGCGGCTCGCAGCATTCGCGCCGCCCAGACATCGGAGCCCGGCGGCGACGCGCCCGCGGTCGTGGGCTGCTCCCGCCCTCTCGCATCGCTGGGTCAAGGTCGAAAGCTGGAAAGCGGCAGGCGCGCGCCGGGCACCTCGATAACGACGTGCGCGACGAGATCGCCGTGCTCAACGAGGTCGCGCTGGGCATTGTGGAGCTAACGGTGATCGATCCCGCGCCCACGGCAAACGGCCGCAGCGCAACCGACGCGACACAGGTGCTCTCCAACCAGATTCCCGTCGGCGAAAACCCGCGCGCCCTAGTCCTTTCGCGTAATTGCGGGCTCCGCCTGCTTTCCGCAACGAACTCTGGTGCCCTTGAGCTCGCTCTGCCCTTGTCCAAGCAACTTGGCCGCCACGCGGTCACCCCAAGCGACGGGGCGCCCAGCGGGAGCCTCGGAGTCGAGGGATTCGCGGACTCGCCTTCAAAGCCTGATTTGGACGACGACCTCGGGCGCGCCAAAGTACTCGCCTACCCCGCGGACGCCGCTTCGCCGCTGAAGGGAACAATGGCGCCCGATGACCTGCTCGAGAGCTGCGCTGCGAAGCGCGCGGCTCTGCTCAAGCCTCGGCGAGACCGACGCCGGCCAGACCAAGCCCCCAGGCGATTTCCGCGGGCACCGGGGCGAGAATGCGCAGCGGCTCGCCGGTCTTCGGGTGTGGCAACTGCAGCTCGCGCGCGTGGAGCAGCACCCGCTCGACCTGCACCGGGCCCGCGTCGGTCTCGATCGCTTTCGGCCCGCCGTAGAGCTTGTCGCCGACGAGCGGCGCGCCGAGCGAGGCGAGGTGGACGCGGATCTGGTGCGTACGCCCGGTCTCGGGAAAGGCCTCGACCGCGCACAGCCGGCCCTTTCGCCCGAGGACTTTGTAGCGGGTCGCCGCGGGCATCCTGCCGCCGGCGACCGCGAGGTAGCGCCCCTTGCGATGCGGATCGGGCGAGATCGGCGTCTCGATGCGCCCCTCGTCGGCGAGCTCGCCGAAGGCGATGGCCAGATAGCGCTTGTGGGCAGTGCCCTCGCGGAAGGCCGCAGCGAGCGCCCGCGTCGCGCTCCGCGTCTTGCCGAAGACGGTCACCCCGCTCGTCTCGAGGTCGAGCCGATGGACGAGGCCGGCTTCGCCGCCGAGGTGCGCGCTCACCAGCGCGAGCAGGTTGCCCTCGTCGCTGCCGAGCGTCGCCTGCGCGGCCACGAACGGCGGCTTGTCCACCGCGACGAGCGAAGCATCCTCGAAGAGGATGCGCTCGGCCGCCAGCTCTGCGGCAGGCCCCGCGGAGCGGCCGGCCTCCTCGAGCACGACGAGCACGCTCTGGCCCGCGCGCACAGGGCGCGAAGCGACCTTGACGCGCTTGCCGCCAACCCAGACGCCGCCGCGCTCGAGCACCCGGCGCGCCTCGCCCCGGCTGACGCCTCCGGCGCGCGAGATGAAGCGGTCGAGCCGCTCTCCCTCGTCACTCGGCCCCGGCCGAAGCTCGAGCTTCTTCACCTAGGCCGCGGCGCTCTTGGAGGTCGAGCTCGAGCTGCTGCTCGAGGAGAAGCTGCTGCTGGACTTGCTCGACGAGCCGGAAGAGCTCGAGCTGTAGAGGTCCTTGTACCAACCTCCGCCCTTGAGCGCGAAAGATGTCTCGCTGATGAGACGGCGCACCGGCTGTCCACAGGTCTTACAAGCGGTCAGAGCGTCCTCGGTGATCCGCTGCGTCACCTCGTACCGGCCGCACTTCTTGCACTCGTATTCGTAGATCGGCATAGCTGCTTGACCTTCAGACCAACTGTCGCCCGCTCCCCAAGACGCGTCGCTCCAGACCTTAACCACCGGTCGAGGGGTGTCAATATAATCGGTCCATGGACTTGTCCACCCTGCGACAACTCGGCGAGGGCCTCCTCTCGCGGCTCTCCCGCGCCGAGTATCGACAGCGGGCGGGCCTACAGGACGCGGCCAACCTCGCCTCTGTCTACACAGGATTCCAGGCGCTTTCTTCCAACGATGCGTGGGCGCTCGCCCGAGAGGCCGTGGACCGGACGGCCGACCCGGCTGCGCGAGTGCGAGCGAGCAGGATCGCGCGTCTAGTCGCGCTCGCCCGCGAGGGGAGCGTCGACGCCGAGCCTCTACAGGAGCGCCTGGCGGCCGAGGCTAAAGCGACGGTCCACTTCGAGGGCGAGCCGATAGCCTTTCGCGCGCTGGGCGAGCAGGTCGCCCGCGAGCTCGATCGCGACCGGCGCGCCGAGCTCGCGCGGGCACGCGACTCGCTCGTGGCCTCGCTCGATCGCGCGGAGCCCCGGCGCATCGAACGGCGCATGGAGGTTGCGTACGAGCTGGGCTTCGGCTCGTACCCCGCGATGGCCGCCGCGCTCGGCGGCTTCGATCTCGACGCGCTCGCGGGCGAGGCGCGGGCCGCGCTCCTCGCAACCGAGGACGCCTACCGCGACCTGATGACCTACGGGCTCAAGCGCACCGTCGGGCGCGTCGGCCTGAAGCCGCACGGCGAGGCCGCGGAGCACGATCTGGAGCGCTTTCGTCACCTCGCGCCCTATGCCGACCTGTTTGCGCCGCGCGGGCTGCTCACCGTCGCGCGGCGATTCCTCGAGTGGATCGGCCTGCCGCTCGAAGCGTCGGGCGCGGTGCAGCTCGATCTCGAGAGCCGGCCCGCCAAGGCGCCGGGCTGCTTCGTCGCCCGATTCTCGGTTCCCGATCGGATGGCCCTGACGCTTCGCCCCGCGGGCGGCGCCGGCGACTACTCGGAGCTGCTGCACGGCTTGGGCGTCGCCGCGTTCTTGGGCTCCATCCCTCCCGATGCGCCGTTCGAGGACCGCTGGCTCGCCGACCCGGCGCTGCCCGAGGCGTTCGGGCTCGTCTTCGAGAACCTGCTCTTCGACGCGGGCTTCCTGAGCCGGGCGCTCGGCGTCGGCGCGCACGAGGCGGGCGAGGCGGCGCGCTTCATCGCCATCGAGCGGCTGCTCAGGCTGCGCCTGCTGTGCGCCCAGCTCTCGTTCGATCTCGACCTATATAAGGAAGGGCCGCGCGCCGAGCTGAAGGGCTACTACCGGGAGACGCTGGGCAAGGCGGCTCTGTGCGACTGGCCGCTCGACTGGTGGCTGTGGCAGGTCGAGCCGGGCTTCGCGGTGGCCGCGCGCCTGCGCGGCTGGAACCTCGAGGCGCCGGTCCACGAGGCGCTGCTCGACCGGGCCAACGAGGACTACTGGCGCAACCCGCGGACGGGGTCGCTGCTCGCCGCCTGGTCCGAGCGCTTCGCACAGCTCGACGCCCCGGCGCTCGCCGCCGAGCTGGGCGCGAGCCTGTCGCTCGCGTCCGCGGCTCAACGGCTCATCGCGGTGGCCGCGCGGTAGGCGGTCTTCCGATCGCGCCGATCTCCCGCCGCGCACGCGGACAGCCGGTCGCCCATTGCCGGGCGAAGGCTCGACGTCCGATCGCTTTGCGATGCGCCGGAGCGCAGGCGTGAGCGCGGCGCGGGCGAGGCCGCAGAGCCTTGCGTGTGCCCGCGCGTCGGCCGCGCCGACAGAGCGCCCGCAATAGCGGCGGAAGGGACGCGATGAGCGTGCCTCCCGGCGAAAAGCTGGTTCTGGGCTCGGAGCGCGCTGGGCGGCTCAGCGCTTCTTGCGGAGCGCCCGGACGATCTTGTCCTTGGTGCGCGAAGACGCGGGCGCGGCCGCGCGCGCCATCTGCTTCTGGTGCTGTCGGTAGACGCGCAGAAGCTGCATCTCCATCAGCAACAGCTCGTCCTGCAGCTCCTGATTGCCTTCGCCGTGCCGATCGAGCGGCTTCTGCGTCGCGACCTTGGCGCCGTGGCGCATGCGCAGGACCTTCTCTTCGTCACTGGCCAGGGTGCGAGCCTTGTCGATCGCCTCCGCTATCTCGGTGACCTCAACCGTCCCGCGGACCGTCTTGCGCTGCATGCTCTCCCCTCTCTCGAGGTTGTTCGTGCTACCGGACGCCTGGCCGGCCGGCCCACTTCAGAGCGCGCGAGCGCTCTGTCAGGTGCTCCCGATTCTACGGGAGGAGGTCACCCCCGCAAGTTTTTGGCCCGCTGCCCGGGCCCGCTTGACCGGGCCGACAGCGCCGCCCGCGGCTCGGAAAAGGGGCATCGGGCGCCAGGGCGTCCCGCCTGGCGCAGCGACGGCGGCACGCACATCCGCGCGAGCGTGCTCGGCTTTTTTCGCCGCCTCGCCGGCGCCCTGCCCAAGCCGGGCCCCGGCAAAGGTGCGCTCGCCGATGGCGCGGAGGCGCCGGTGTTCGCGCGCGCCCTCGCGACGGGCTCGTCGCGAAGCGCTCGAGCAGCTCAGATCGGCGCGAGGCCCGCGCGCTCCGCGGCCCGAAAGAGCCGCGGGAGTGATCGTTGCTCGCCGACGAGGCCTGCGTCGCGCGGGTCGTGGCGCGCGCCGGGCAGAAGCGCAATGGGCGCTGCGGCTACTCTTCGTCGGCCGGCTCGGCCGCGGGCGCCTGTTCCGCGTTCTTGTCCTGGCGCCCGACCCCGAAACGCGCGAGCGCGGCGGCGATGGCGTTGGGCCGGTCCTCGTCGGGCAGATACTCCTCGGGAGCAGCCACCGCGAGCTTCTCGCCGATGGCCTCGAGGGCGTGTCCGAGCCGCAGGGTGAGGATGGCCTCGCCCTGGCCCTTGTCCGCCGAGTCGAGGGCGCTGGGCGCCGCGATCACCGCGGCCAGCTCCGACTTGAGCGGAACGCCGGTTTCGGTGTCGACCCACAGCCTGCCCTCGACCGACTTGGGCGAGCGCAGGTTCGCAAAGTCGAGCCGCAGCTTCGTCGCCGCGTCCGGGCCGCCGTTCTGGAAGACGACCGGCGGCACCTTCGCGCTGCTCTTGGCGGGCAGCTCCACCTTCTTATCGAGCAGCGTGAAGAGATAGCGCTGCGCCCTCCGGCCAGCGACGCTGTCGGTGCCGTCAGGGACGAGTCCGAGCCGCTCGCCGGTCAGCGACACGGCGCTGCTCAGCAGGCCATAGACCTCGTCGCGCAGCTTCGCCGCCTGACCCCGGTCGCGCTTGCGCTCGCGGAACGGATGGAACTTACGGCGGGCGAAGGTGCGAGTGCCGAGGTGGATGATGTCGAAGCCGTTGTCCTCGCTGTTCTCGGTGTGGATGGCGAAGTCGGTCGAGCCCACCTGCTCGACCTGGCGCTTCTCCGAGAGCGCGACCTTGTCCGAGCCGTAGACCCAGTCGAAAGAGGCGGTGGCGACGAAGCGGTGCGCGCCGATCCGCTCCAGGGCTTCGGCCGCGCTCATGGTCAACACTCGGCGCCCGAGCGCCGGGTCGCGCCCGAGCGCCGCCGCGTCGATCGGCTCGGAGGCGGCGAGCACGGGCTTGGGAGGCTCCTCGGGAGAGAAGATGCGCCTCTTCGCCGCGCGATCCTCGGGGTCGCTGCACCCGGCCGCGGCGAGCGTGGCGAGGCCCGCCGCGAGCAGCACCGCGATCATTCGGGCCCCGACTCCGAAGACCTTGAGGCCGCGCCCGGTCGGCTCGCCTCCGGTCGCCGTCGGCGCGGCTCGCGCCGCCGCAGCCCCGGGCGCCAGGCCAAAGAGCCCTCGGCGCCGAGGCCTCCGCTGGCGGCCTCCTCTCCGGTGCTGATCGGTGTGCGCGGTGTTGGTCCGAGGCCGAGCCTCGCCAGATCTGCAGGCCATGCGCCTTCCTTCCATCACAATCGGCTTCTGAACAAGCGGTGCATTCAAAAGCGACCCGCGCGCCACGTCAACGCCAGCGCGCGCGGGCGCCGGCGAGCCTGCCGCGCCGGGGAAGCGCCCTGGCCTCCACGGCGCGGCCGGGCAACGGGCGATCCACCGCGCGCCTTTCGGCGCTCCCCGGCCGAAGGCACCGCGAGGAAGCAGGCGCTTCCCCTCAAGCAACGGGAGCGGATAGGCTGCACTGGTTCGGGCCTTTGCCGAGCCGCTGGAAAAGACGGTTGAAAAGGATCGCTCACCCGACAAGACGGCGGTCTCGGGGTCATGTATCATCGCCAACTCTGCCGCCCAGGCGGCATCGTACCAGCCCCCGGGGAAGGCCCGGGGAGGAGACTGCTCAATGCGTTCTTGGACCTTGCGCCTGTTGAGCGTAGGCCTTCTCGCGTCCCTGTCGGCGTGCGGCAAGACGCCCGACTGCAAGACCGGCGAAACCCAGCCCTGCTACACCGGCCCCGAGGGCACGCAGGGGGTTGGCTTGTGTGCAGCGGGATGGCGCGGTTGCGCGAGCGGTGAGTGGGACACCTCGGCCTGCCAGGGCGAAATCCTGCCGTCCGAGGAGGTCTGCGACGGCCTCGACAACGACTGCGACGGCGAGACCGACAAGGGGCTGCTCAATGCCTGCGGCGGCTGCCGCGCGCTGGACGCGAAGCCGGGCACGACCTGCGGCACCTGCAGCGTGTGGGCGTGCGACGGCAAGGAGTCGCTCGAGTGCAAGGGGCCCGAGGAGACCATCGGCAGCGCCTGCACCGCCGACAACGGCTGCCAGGGCACCTACCGCTGCGAGGCCGGCGAGCTGCTGTGCGACGCGCCCACGAAGAACGCCTGCGGGCTGTGCGGCGGCCCGGAGATCACCGGCCTCGGCGAGGACTGCACGAACAACGCCGGCTGCGCTGGCAAGATGGCCTGCGCGGCCGACGGCACGCGGCTCGTCTGCTACGGCCCGAGCAAGAACAACTGCGGCGCCTGCGGCAAGCCCGACGTCCCCGGCGCGGGCGCGACCTGCACGGCCGAAAACGGCTGCGAGGGCGTGATGACGTGCAATGAAGAGGGCACCGCGGTGAGCTGCCAGACGACGCTCGTCAAGAACGAGTGCGGGCTGTGCGGCGGCGCGGCGATCACCGGCCTGAACGAGCCGTGCACCAACGAGGTCGGCTGCGAGGGCATTACGGTCTGCAACACCTCGGGCGACTCGACCCTGTGCAACGCGCCCGGCAAGAACAACTGCGGGGCCTGCGGCAAGCCGCAGGTGCTCAACATCGGCTCGAGCTGCGTGGCCGACAACGGCTGCACCGGCTCCTGGCGCTGCGGCGACGACGGCGGCGGCGCCTGCGTCGCGCCGGCGCGCAACGAGTGCGGGGTCTGCGGCGGACCGGCGGTGGCCGAGCTCGACCAACCGTGCATTCACGCCAACGGCTGCGAAGGCACCTGGCAGTGCACTCCTCAGGGAACCGGCCGGGTCTGCGTCGCACCGCAGCCGTTCGGCCAAGCCTGCACCTACACCTACACCGACGACGAAGGCATCGAGCGGTCCTGCGCGAGCACGATCTATTGCGCCGAGGAAAACCCGGCCGAAGCGGTCTGCAAGCCGAAGGTGATGAACGAGTGCGGGACCTGCGGCGGCCCGCCCGTCGCCGAGCTCGGCGAGCCCTGCATGCACCAGAACGGCTGCCAGGGCGCCTGGGAGTGCAACCAAGCGGGCACCGATCGCGTCTGCGTCGCAACGCCGCTGTTCGGCACCGCCTGCACCTACACCTATGCCGACGAGAGCGGCGAGCAGCAGGAGTGCGAGAGCACCTACTACTGCGACCCCGAGCAGCCGGCAGAAGCGGTCTGCAAGCCGGTCTTGAAGAACGAGTGCGGGCTGTGCGGCGGCCCGGCCGTCGCCGAGCTCGGCGAGGCCTGCATGCACGAGAACGGCTGCCAGGGCACCTGGCAGTGCAACGAAGCGAACAACGGCCGCGTCTGCGTCGCCACGCCGCTGTTTGGCACCGCCTGCACGCACACCTACACCGATGAGAGCGGCGAGGAGCAGGAGTGCGAAAGCGCCTACTACTGCGCGCCCGAAGCCCCGGAGGTCGCCGTCTGCAAGCCGGTCGTCAAGAACGAGTGCGGCGTGTGCGGCGGCCCCGAGATCCCCGACTTCGGCGAGGAGTGCGCCAGCGCCGACGGGTGCTCGGGCGAGATGGTCTGCAACGAGGACGGCACCGCCGCGGTCTGCAATGCGCCGATGAAGAACAACTGCGGCGACTGCCTGGCCTATGACGTGGAGGGCATCGGCACCCCCTGCGAGCTGCCCAACGGCTGCATCACGCTCTGGATGTGCCACCCGAGCCGGCCGGGCGAGCGGGTCTGCCCGATGGTCGCGAAGAACAACTGCGACGCCTGCGGCGCGCCCGACCTTCCGGACGTGGGCGCCGAGTGCACGACCGACGAGGGCTGCCCCGGCACCCTCGCCTGCTCGGATGACGGCTGGTCGCTCGTCTGCGAAGGACCCGCGCGAAACGGGTGCGGAGTGTGCGACGGCCCGCAGCTCGCCGACCTCGGCGAGCCCTGCGAGCTCGACGGGTGCGAGGGCGTCAACGTCTGCGCGGCCGACGGCCTGAGCACCGTCTGCAACGCGAGCAAGAACAACTGCGGCGCCTGCAACGCCGCCGACGTGGAGAACCTGGGCGCCGAGTGCACGACCGACGAGGGCTG
>JBMNNX010000241.1:0-10358 GCA_050942745.1 Myxococcales bacterium | reverse complement strand
TGTGAGGGCCGAGCGCTCGGCCTCGCCTATCGACCGGAGCGGAGCCCCGCGGGCAGCAGAGCCCGCGAGCGTCAAGCGGCGCCGGCGCCCCCGCCACCCGCGCCCGCGAAGGCAGCGCCGTCACCGAGTGTGTGCCCCCAGCATCGATACGCCCGGACCTGCGAGGCAGGGCGCATTGCCATGCCATGCGCCCCTACCAGCCTTTCGGTCGGGTTCCGGACAGCGTCACGGGCGCATGCTTAGTGGACCAGCGCCTCGTACTCCGGATGACTCTTGAGCGAGTCGAACATCGGGTCGGCCGCCAACCAGTCGCGCACCTTCGCCCCGTCGTTCGCCAGGGCCTTGCCCAGGTACTCGAGCGCCTCCTTCGGCTTGTTCCAGAGCGCGTAGAGGGCCGACAGGTTGTAGTTGAGCAGCAGGTCGCCCGCGTTGAGCTCCTGGGCACGCAGGTAGGCGCGCTCGGCCTCGGCATAGAAGCCCTTCTGCGCGTAGCAGACGCCCAGGTCGAGGTGGGCCTCGTAGCAGCCGGGCTCGAGCCGCACGGCCTCCTTGAGCTGGGAAATCGCCGAGCGATAGTCGCCTTCGTCCATATACAGCTCGGCCAGCTCCTGGCGAGGCAGCGCGTCGCGCGGGTTGAGGTCGATGGCGAGCTGCAGCTCCTTCTTCGCGGACTCGACCTGGCCCTGGTCCGCGTACGTCAGCCCGAGGTTGAGGTGCGCGTCGGGATAGTCGGGCTCGAGCTCGATGGCCTCCTTGTACTCGGCGACCGCCATGTCGAGCCCGTGCGTCGCCAGAAAGCAGGCGAGGTTGTAGTGCCCAGTGGGATTGTCGGGCTCGAGCCGCAGCGCGGTCAGGTACTCGGCGAGCGCCTCGCGGTACATCCGCTTTTCGGCGTAGACGGTCGCGAGGTTGTCGTGGGCGTGGGCGCTGTCTGGGTCGAGCGCGATGGCCTTCTTGAACTCCTTGACCGCCTCGTCAAGCCAGCCCCTGTCCGCCAGCTCGATACCGCGCGAGTTGTGGGTGTCAGAGAGGCTGATGTAGTCCTTGGTGTCTGCCATCGAGCCGGTCAACCTCGGGAAGTTCCCGGAAAAATCCTAACCACCCGTTCCGAAAGGGGTCAAGACACGCGCCCGGCGGCACGCTCGCGCACAGAGCGCATATCCGGGGGCGTGTCGCGCGCGCCGCGGCGCCCGGGCGGGGGCGCGCTTCCAATGCGGCCTTTGCCTGTGGCATACTTGCCACTTCATACCCGAGCTCGCCACGGAGGTCGAACGTATGCTGCTACTCATCGGGGGCGCCCCCGGAGTTGGCAAGTCGACGGTTGCCCAGCGGGTCGCCCACGAGCTGGGGATGCTGAGGCTGGTCGACTTGGACGTCATCCGGGACCTCCTGCGCATACAGAGCCGCGAGCAGGATGACCCGATGATGTTCCGCAACGCGCTCAACGCCTGGGACCTGCACGGCCCGATGTCCCAGCCGACCGTGGTCGCGGGGTTCCAGGCGCACATCCGGCCTCTGGTGGGGGCGGCCTCGCGGCTGCTCGACAACTACCTGCGCACGAGCAAGAGCGCGATTTTCCACGGAGTTCCCCTCGTCCCCAGCCACTTCGCGCGCTACCGCAACCTCGGCGTTCACCTCGTACTGCTCGCCGCGCGCAACGAGGAGGAGTACCGGGCGCGCCTGTCCGAGCGCGGTCGGCTGCGCGCCGGCCGGGCACCGGCCAAGGACCGCCTGGACGCCGGTTGGATCCTCCACCAGCACCTCGTCGCCGACGCGGCCGCCTGCGGCGTGCCGATCATCAGCGAGGAGTCCGAGGCCCAGAGCGCCTCGGCGCTGCTCAGGCGAATCGGCTCGTAAAGCACGGCGCACCGGTCCAGCGGGCGGCGATTCTCGATCGGCGGTCGACCGGCGCCGCTCACGCCTTGCGTGGGGACGGGCGGCCCTCGGGCGGCTCGGCTCCGAGGTCGAGGTCGCCCGACCACAGAAGCCGATCCCGCCCGACGTCCTCCGAGAGCCCGCGTCAGCTCGCTCGCCAGCGCGGGTGAGCGAGCGCGACGGGAGGGGCTGGGACCTGCAGGCCATGCCGCCCTTCGGCGTGGGGGCCGAGCGCCGGGATTCGCGGCGCGCCTTCGGCCGCCGACCGCTCGCCCGCAACCCGCGTCACTGCTGCCGCTGAAGCTTGAAGCTCACCTCGACGACGCGGTTCGAGCCCTTCGGGATGCGCACCTTCTGGCGCCCGATGAGCTTGAGCGGCTCGTTGCGGCATTCGGCTTCGTAGGTCCCCTCGAAGAAGTCGAGCGGCGGCCCTGGGACGCGCGCGACCGAGCGTCCGTTGATGAAGACCTCGCACTCCTTCTCCGCCTTGAACCGCACCCGCCCGAGCTCGAGCTGCTCGCTGCGCTCGATGACATCGCCCGGATCGCCCTTCACCTGCACCGTCCGCTCGATCCCCAAATTCGGGTTGTACAGCCGCAGGGTCTGACGGCCGGCCGGAATGGCGACTTTGTGCAGCGGCGTCGTCCCGAGCTTCACCTCGCCCAGATAGACATCGACCGAGACGTTCGACTCCAGGTTGAGCAGCGCGGTGGCCGCAGCGTCGGCCGGACCGGTCGGCGGCGCGAGCTTCGAGGCCGCGAGCAGCTCGTCAACCTTGGCGAGAGCGCGCTCGCGAAGCTCGGGCACGAACGCGACCGCCGCGCCGGCTCCGACGGCGAGCAGCGCGACCAGCGGCAGCAGGCTACCGCGCCGCCGGGAGGACTGGCCGCGCTTCGCCTTCGCGCGCCGCGGCGCCGGCTTCTCCTCGACCTCGGCTTCCTCGGCCCGCTGCTCCTTCTCGACCTTGCGGCGCCCCCCTCGGGTCTCGGATCCGCTGGCGCGGACGGCGCTGCCGCTGCGCCGCCGCGTCTCGCCGCTCGCCCGGCGGTGGCCGGCCGAGGACGCGCGCCTTTCGCCGTCGGCGCGCGGGATGGCCATCTCCGAGCTGCGCCGCCGCACCGGCGGGAAGGCCTCGGCCGCTTCCATCGCAGGGACCAGCTCCTGCCCGACGGGCGCGCGCCTTTGCGGGGCTCGCTGCCCTGTGGCTCCCACCGCGCGCAGGCTCGCCGTCGACTTTCGCCGCGGCTGGAGCATCGGCCCCGGAGGCGCCTCCCAGCTCTCCTGCACGTCGCCCGCATCTCCGGGCGTCTCGATGATGTCCGCGGCGGAGACCTCTTCCGGCCCGCCGGCCGAGGCGAGGCTCTCCCACTCCGCGCTCGCGATGCGCGGCAGCGGCGGGGGCTTGTTTGGCGACGCCTCGACGGCGACGAGGCCGGGCTTGGTCGGCAGCCTGGGTAGCAGCACCTTGTTGCTGCTGCCCGTATACGAAGGTGGCACCGGAGCGCCGCCCGTCTCGGACCTGAGGACGACCGGCTCACCGATCCGCGCCTCTTCCGCCAGCCGGTCTCCGAACAGCTCCCGCATCATCTCGGAGATGTGGATAGTCGAGGCGTTGAGCCGGTGCTCGACCATGCAGTTCTCGAGCGCCATCTGGAACGCGCGCGCGTCCTGATAGCGATCGTCGGCGACCTTGGCGAGCGCGCGCTCGACGAGCGGGTCGATCTGCGGCGGGACGTTGGCGACCTCCGAGCACCGCGGGAAGCGACACTCGACGGCCGCCTTGAGCGTCATGATGTCGTTCTCGCGCTTGAGCGGCCGCATCCCCGTCAGCAGCTCGAAGAGCACCAGGCCCACCGCGAAGATGTCGCTGCGGTGATCGACCACCTTGCCGCTCGCCTGCTCGGGCGACATGTAGGCGTACTTGCCCTTGATCGCTCCGGAGCGGGTCGTCGAGACCTGGTCGGCGGCGCGGGCGATGCCAAAGTCCACCACCTTCACGTTGCCGTCGAAGCTGACGATGATGTTCTGCGGCGAGATGTCGCGGTGGACGACCTTAAGCGGGTTGCCGTGCTCGTCGGTCTTCGAGTGGGCGTAGTAGAGCCCCTCGCAGACCGAGGCGATGATGCGCAGCGCGATGGGCACCGGTATCCAGGCCCGTGCCTGCCAGGCCTTGCGCATGATCCGGCCGAGGTCCTCGCCGTGGATGAACTCCATGGCGATGAAGTAGGTGTCCTCCTCTTTGCCCAGGTCGTAGATCTGGACGATGTTCGGGTGGTTGAAGCGCGCCGCGATGCGCGCCTCGTTCAGGAACATCGTGACGAATTCCTCGTCGTCGGCGAGGTGGGGAAGGATCCGCTTGATGACGAGCAGCTTCTCGAAGCCTTCGAGGCCCTTCTGCTGCGCGAGGAACACCTCGGCCATCCCGCCGGTCGCGAGCTTCTTGAGGAGCCTGTACCTGCCGTAGTCCTTCGTCTCCACCGGGCTTGAATCCTAGGCGATCGGGGGGCAAGGCTCCAGGTTTGGTATTCGACGACTCGCTCGGCCTGACACTCGGGGTGCGGCCGGCTCAGCGGGCCGGCGACCAGGTCGCGACGTGCGCGATCCCCGCGGGGAGGCTCAAGCCCGGCTCTTCGGTGCTCCACCTGCCGGGCAATCCGGCCTCTCTGGCGGCCCGCTCGAAGTGGCAGAGGGCTATCCCCATGTCCAGGCGCTGAAGGTCCGCCTTGCCAAAGCGCAGGAAGCCCTCGTTGTAGCCCAGGGTGCGCTCGAGCAGCAGGTGGAATGCCTCGCCTCCGCGGGCCCGCACGATGCGCCAGGGCTGCTTGTTCGAGGCCGAAGGCGCGAGCCGGACCAGCTCCAGGACCTCCGCGTAGGGTCCGGCCTCCGCGGGCGCCAGCGGCCGTCCCAGCTCCTCGGAGAAGAAGAGCTCCTCCCAGGGCTTGCGCGATTTGGAGCCGGCGACCAGGCGGATGACCCTGTCGCGCATCGCGCGCTGGTCGGTCGCGTAGCCGATCGGAGAGACCGCGGGCACCATCTCGCCGGGCCCCGCGCCCAGTTGGCTGGCAAAGGCGCTGTTGGAGAACGAGCCTCCCAGCCAGCAGGTGCCCAGCCCGAGGTCGGTCGCGAGCAGGATGAGCGACTCGAGGGCAAAGCCGTAGTCCTCGAACCGCCGCTCCCCCTCGCCGGCCGTACCCGCGAGGAAGGAGCGCGCGCCCTTGATGAAGCCGTAGGTCCCCAGGGCCCGAAGCGCCTTCGGATCGAGCTCCGGCAGCTCGATCAGCTCGAACCGCAGCCGGGTGCCGAAGGGCACCTCGGCCACCACCGAGCTCATCTCCTCGCGGAGGCGCTGCTTCTTGCTCTCCTCGATCGGCTCGGAGAGATAGGCGCGCCAGGAGGTTCGCGCGCGGATCAGATCGGCAATCGGTCGGGTGGTTTGCATGGCGCTGGTCGAGAGTCGAGAGTCGAGAGTCGACAGCAGGAAGCGCTGACAATCAAGGGAGCTGGCGTTCCCTCGGACGCACGCCGCTCGACTGATTTGGTCTCTTGAGGCCGTTTGCCGCTGCCGTTCGTCCCCGGTGACCGGCCTTCAACCAGGCCCCGGACGGTCGCAGGCGCGCCGCGCGGCGAACGGACCTCATGCCTACTGGTTCACCGCGCCGTTCACCGGCGATGTCGCCGCCATAGCGCTCCGTTGCGCGAGCTCGATTGCCGCGATGCTGAGCGTCAGGTTGATGCGCGCGTCCTGGAGGTCCTCGTTCTCGAGCGCAACCCTCATCTCGGCGAGCTGCTTGAGCGCGCTGTCGATGTTCTCGATCTCCGCCAGCGCCCCCATGCGATAGGCCTCTTCGGCGTACACGCGCAGCAGCCACTCGGCCCATCCGACCGTCTCGAGCACCTGCCACTCGCCGTCGGCAAGCGACCGCCGCACGTCGCGAAGCCTGTCGGCCACGTCGTCGTAGCCGGCCACGCGCTCGAGCCGGGCCTGCTCCATCAGGCGCGCGTCCTGCTCGAGGCGCACGAGCCTGCTCTCGAGCTCCTGAATCCGGGCCACGCCTTCGCCGGGCTGCTGCTCTAGCTGCTCGCGCAGCCGCGCGATCTCCTCGCGCAGTTGGTTGATCTCCCCGCCTTGGTTCGCGCCATAAGCGTCGCGCTGCTCGGTATCGTCCTGCGCGGCTTCCGACTCTTCCGCATCTCCCGCCGCGCCCGTCCCGGCTTCACCCTCGCCGGCTTCGAGCTCTCCGGCGGGATAATCCCCGGCTCGTGCGGCGGCTCCGGTGTCACCGCCTGCCGCCTCGGGCTCCGGGTCGGCCGTGTCGATCGGCGGGCCGACGTAGATCAACTCTCCCTTCGTGCCCCCGGGCGGCTCTTCGGCCGCGTTGCCAGCCGCGGCGCCGTATTGCGCTTCTTCCCCAGCTCGCCGAGCGTTGCGCTCGCCCGAAGCCTCAGAGTTGCCGACCCCGGGCGCGGCGTTGGGCCGCTCCTCCGCTGCTTCCGGCCCGACGGCCCGCCCGGCCTCGCCTTCCGAGAGGCCGGTCCTCGGCTTGATGATCCGCACGCCGCGGCCAAGCTTGGGCTCGTCGGCGCCCTCGCGCCGCTCGCCTTCCCGCTTTGCTCGCACCCGCCCGGACGATTCGGCGACCGCCGACCGCTTGGGCTCGGCCGCCGCGGCGCTTCCGACGGACGGCGACGAGGCGGCGAGCAGGCCCGCGAGCACTGGCCACACGAGCTTCGAGAGTGAAGTCCTCATCCCCAGGAATGTGACGATCGCCGGGGGACGATGCATTCGTTCGAGTCCCGTGCGCCGGCAGGCCGAGCCGCCGAACCGGGCGGCGGGCGCCTCGCCCCGCGCGTGGAAACAGACGCGATCGCTCCCGGTGTTTTGGCACTGCCCAAGTGCGCTCTCGCTGCTGCAACCGGCAGGGGCTTTCTGCCATACTCCGCGCCCGCAACAGCCGCTGAGCGAAGCGAGGCCTTCCGTTGAGCGAAACCGAAAGACCCTTACCCCTCGATCACGAAAGCGCCGATTCGGCCGAGCCGCAGGGCGAGCAAGTCCTCAGCCCCGAGCCGGACGACGATCTCGGCGTGCCGCCGGGCGCGAAAGTCTGCGGCAACTGCCGCCTCTTCAAGCCGGTGATGCGCACCGCCGCGGGCACCTGGCGCGGCGACTGCCGGTTGATGCGCGACCGCGGGATGTTCCCGGCCAGCGCGCCGACCTGCGGCAGCTTCCTCGCCCGCGCTGCGCCCGTCCCCAGGGCTTTGAAGCAGGCGGCGCCCACGACCGAGCGCCGCCCGCGCGTCGCCCCCATCGTCCGGCCGGCGAAGCCCGACATCGAGATCCCGGAGCTGACCGACATGACCCGTGAAGAGCTGAAAGAGATCATCCGCGAAGCGATGTGGGAAACCGACGTGCGCCTCGCCCCGCGCTGGGAAGGCGGCACGGTGGTCATCAAGCCCGCCAACCCCGAGCTGCAGTCGAAGGAAATCCCCATCGACGCGCTCTTCCACAAGGTCGTGATGGTGCGCGACCGGCTGCGCGTGCTCGAGCAGAAGGTCAACGCGCACCCGAAGCTCTCGGACGCCGAGAAAGTCGAGATGCAGCAGTACGTCACCCGCTGCTACGGCTCGCTGACGACCTTCAACCTGCTCTTCGCCGACAAGAACGACCAGTTCATCGGCGAGAAGACCAAGGGCTGATCGCGGTGGCCGGGCGCCCGTACATCGCCGTCGTCGGCGCGGGCACCTGTGACGATGCGCTCGCCGCCCAGGCCGAAGCGATAGGACGCGCGCTCGCCGAGGGCGGCGCCATCGTCGTCTGCGGCGGGCTCGGCGGCGTGATGGAGGCCGCGTGCCGGGGTGCGAAGTCGGCCGGCGGCACGACGCTCGGCTTCCTGCCTTCGGGCGACCGCTCGGCTGCCAATCGCTACCTCGACCTTTCGGTGCCGACCGCGATGGG
This sequence comes from Myxococcales bacterium, assembly GCA_050942745.1. Taxonomy (GTDB): domain Bacteria; phylum Myxococcota; class Myxococcia; order Myxococcales; family UBA5297; genus UBA10939. The sequence continues at coordinate 2,530 of JBMNNX010000241.1, read as the reverse complement.
CGAAGGCCGGAACGTGCTCGTCGTCCGCGCCGCCGACGTCGTGCTCGCCGTGGGCGGCGAGTTCGGAACGCTCTCCGAGATTGCCCTCGCCCTCAAGCTCGGCAAGCCGGTCGCGGGACTCGGGACCTGGGAGCTCGCCAAGGCGGGCGCGCCGGTGGAGGCGATTCACCGAGCGGCGACGCCGGACGAAGCCGCTGCGCTCGCCCTGAGGCTCGCGCCCGCCCAAGGTCGGTAGGGGCGCATGGCACTGCGCCCGCCGAGAGATCGAGCAACGCGCCTGATTCAACGGTTCCCGGCGGCCGGCACGAAGGCGGACGTACCGTATTCGTGCCGCGCACGCTGGTTGAGCCATTCAACGGCCAGCCGTAGAGGCCGCACGATCCGTGCGACCGAGAGGCAGGCGCTCTCCTGCCCGCTTCTCCCGGCCTTCGCCGAATTCGCCGCCCGAGCGCCAGGGACGGCGAACGGCGCGCTCCCCTACCCGCACGCGCAGCATGATGCGAAGATGCGCGGCTCGTGCGACCGCGCCGGCGAACGAGGTTTCGACCGGCGGCTCGTCCACGCGCACGTTCTCAACCCGTCGCTGCCCAGGCGACTCCTGCGGCAGGAAGGAAAGAAGCGCCCGATGCAACTGCGACTCGTCCTCATGCTCTCGACCCTCGGGCTCCTCGCCCTCGCCGCCGGGTGCTCCAGCCCCGAGTGCACGACGGCTTCCGACTGCGACCCCGGCAAGACGTGCGAAGCCGAGAAGTGCGTCCCCGTCGCCGCGGAGGGCTGCTCGCCGGCGTGCGCCGACCCGACTCCGATCTGCGACGCGAAGACGAACACCTGCGTCACCTGCACTCCGACCGAAGGCTGCCCCGCCGGTCAGGTCTGCGACACCGACAGCGAAGGCGGCGCCTGCGTCCCATGCGTCGAGGACTCGCACTGCTCGGGCGCGACCCCGGTCTGCGACGAGGCCCAGCACGCCTGCGTCACCTGCAGCGCGAAGCGCGGCTGTCCCTCGGGCCAGGAGTGCGACACCAGCGTCCCCGGCGGCCGCTGCATCGGCTGCCTCGAGGACGGCGAGTGCCCGGCTCAGTCGCCTATCTGCGACGAGGCGAGCGCCTCCTGCGTGGTCTGCACCGACGACCGCGGCTGTCGGCCCGATCAAGTCTGCGACCGCTCGCAGGGTGTGGGCCGATGCGCCGACTGCTCCGCCGACGCAGACTGCTCCGAGGCGGCGCCCCTGTGCGATCCGGCCACGCGCACCTGCGTGGTCTGCACCAACGAGAAGGGCTGCGCCGGCGCGACCCCGCACTGCGCCGACGGCCGCGCCTGCGTCGAGTGCCTCGAGAGCTCGCACTGCACGGCCGATCCCGCCAAGCCGTTCTGCACCGCCGGCGGATCGTGCGTGAAGACCGATCCCGGGCCGACCTCCGCGCAGATCGCTGCCGTGCGCGCCGCGGCCGACGGCCCGGGCCTCTCGCTCCCGATCTGGGAAGCGGTCATCACCTACGTGCGCTCCGCCGTCGGCGAGGACCCCGCGGGCTTCTTCGTTCAGGCCGAGCGCTCCGGGCCGGCCATCTTCGTCGCCGAAGACCCGGCGAGCTTCGTGCCTGAGGTCGTCGCCGGCGCCCGCGTCTCGTTCGTCGTCGAGGAGCTCACCACCGTCGATCACATGCGCCACGTCTCGCGCATCTCGAGCTACTCGCAGGCCGGCACCGGCGAGGCCGTCTCTGGCTTCGTGCAGGAGCTCTCTGCGGCCACCGACCTGGTGAGCGCGCTCGACAGCTACGAGTCCGAGCTCGTCTCGCTCACCGGAAGGCTCGGGCGCTTTGCCGACTCGGGCGTCGCTCACGTCGCCGCCGAGATCGCCACCGCCGGCCTGAGCGTCCCCGGCTTGAAGCTGCGGCTGCCGGAGACGCTGCGCGACGAGCTCGACCTCACCGAGGGCTGCACCGTCACGCTCTCCGCCGGCCCGATGTGGCGCTACCGCTCTTTCGCCCAGCCCATGGCTTTCCGCGCCTCTGACTTCGGCGCGATTACCTGCCCTGGCCCCAAGGTCCTGCTCGCCGAGTCGGTCTCGCTCGAGCAGGTCGTCGTCGTCTTCGACCGGGTGCTCGATTCGTCGAGCGTGCTGGCCGACGGCTCGCAATTCACCTTCGACAACGGCCTGACCGCCAGCGCGGCGACGGTCAACGGCAAGGAGGTCACGCTCACCTCCAGCCCCCAGACGCCCGATGTGACCTACACGGTCACCGTCGCCAGCACGGTCCGCGATTCGCGGGGAACGGGCGTGAGCAGCAGCGCCAACTCGGCGCAGTTCACGGCCCAGCATCCGCAGGCGCGCCTGCTCATCAACGAGGTCAACCCGAACATCCCGACGAGCCGGGACCTCATCGAGTTTCTGGTCGTCGCGCCCGGCACGACCAAGCAGCTCAAGATCGTCGCCGAGGCCTCGGACCCGACGACGCTGGCGACCTTCCCTGACGTCGTCATGGAGGCCGGCGACATCATCGTCCTGCACCTGAACCCCGGCTCGGACTCG
>JBMNNX010000046.1:0-30527 GCA_050942745.1 Myxococcales bacterium | reverse complement strand
CCTCCGAGCGCCAGTCGAAGTCCGAGAGCACCGCGCCCCTCGCCTTCCCGAACGCCTGGGACTTCATCGGAGGCAGCCAAGGGCTGACGTTCTCGCACCGGGTCCTGATGGTGAAGACTCACGCCGGCGAGGTGCAGGACGCGGTCGTCTTCGTCAAGAGCGACCTCTCCGGCACGGCGCCCGCGGGCTTCCCCGCTGCGGTCGCGGCGATGCAGAGCGCGGGGCACTGGTCTCCGGCCGACTGCGGCGGCGTCGAGTGCAGCTACACCTCGACGCCGAGCGTCCTCGACATCGCGGTCGAGTGGAAGGACGTGGTGAACCAGCGCAGCTCGAGCCTCAGCCGCATCAACGGGCAGGACACCAACAGCAAGGACGACTGGGTCCTCAACCTCACCGGCTCGAGCTTCGGCGCGGCCAATCCCTGATCGCTTTCGTCGGCCAGGCTCCGCGGTCCTCTGCGCTGCGGAACGGGCCAGCGCTGCCCGTTCCGTAGCCGCGGCCGCCGGGCGGTCCGCGGCCGACGGCTCCAGTCGCCTCGTCGGGCCTGCCGTCGAGCCCAAGGGAGCTCCGCCGCAGCACTGAGCGACGCCTCCGGCGAGTCTCACGAACTCGATTGAGTTCCGACCGAAGTGGGGAGTGTCCGCTAGGAACTCTTTTTAGTTCCCAACGAGGGGGTGACCGGTCGATGGGAACTCTTTTTTGTTCCAAATGGTGGGGTGACCGGTCGATGGGAACTCAATTTAGTTCCCGACCGAGGCACCTGCCCCCGTTCGGGAACTAAATTGAGTTTGAACCGAACACCCCGCCCTTCGAGTGGAACTAACCGAGTTCCGCCGACCTCTCGCTGGGAGCTCGAAGGAGCTCCCAGCACGTGGATCGAGGGTCCAGGCCTTCCTTCGAGATCGCAACGGCCCGCGCGACCCGGTCCGAAGACGTCCCCGGCTGTCCTCGAGCTACTGCTGCGCCTCGGGAACCGGCTGCTGCCCTTCGGGCGCGGGCTGCTGGGCTTCCGGAGCAGGCTGAGCTTCCGGAGCAGGCTGAGCTTCCGGCGCAGGCTGCTGCTCCTCTGGCGCAGGCTGCAGCTCCTCTGGCGCAGGCTGCTGAACCTCTGGCGCCGGCTGCTGAACCGCCGGCTGCTGCGGCTCGGGCTGCGCGGGCGCGGCGCCCACGGTCTGAATCGAGAGGCTCTCGATCGCCCTGCGGCAATCCACGCCCAACGTCGCGAAGCGCTCGACTCCCACCGAGCAGGTAAGGACCGCGAGCCCGCCGTTACGGCAGATCGCGCGGCCGAAGACCTTGCGGTCCGACGGTCCGGGCGGCGTGCCGGGGACGGTGCGGGCGAAGTCGACGACGTCCGGCAACGGGCTGGTGTACTCGGCGTCCTTCGAGCCGACGTCCCTGGCTGCCTGCATTGCGAGCTGCGGGCACTTGGACGCGTCGGCGAGCACCGGAATGATGGTGGCTGTCAGGCTCGAGAAGTTGTCCGGCGCGCGCAGGTCGACGCGATCTGCTGTCTTCGTGGCGAGGAACCACTCGTCGGGCGCGGTGAACTGCGCCGCCGCCTCTGTCCCGCCCAGCAGGCGCGAGTCGGCGCGAATATCGACTGTTCCGGGGGTAGCGACGCAGCTCGAGAGCAGGGAGCCAAGGGCGAGAGTTCCAAGCGTTCGTTTGACGATCATGTTTGCTCCATAGGTGGTTGCAGTCGCAGGGACCGGCCGGATTGCTCGACGAGATGACGCTCGCTCGGCAGCCAGGTGGCCTGCCGGGCGACGGGTTGGCCGTTTCTAGGCGTTGCCCGGATCCCCGTCAAGGTCGCCCGGCCTGCGGTCGACCCGAGCGTAAGGGCGATCAGCGGTCCGCCCCGAAGTCGTGGGGGGAGGTCGAAAGGCTTCGAATCCGCTCCCGATGCACCTCGCTCTCCCGGTCACCTCGAGCTTGTTACCGGCCCCTTGGCCGGCTGTGACCTTGAACCAACACCGGTCAGGTCAGCCCGAGCCACTGCGACAGGCTCAGGAGGCCGAGCTTGCGATGCTTCGACCGAACGGATGGACCGCGGAGCTCCGGCTCTGCGTCGTGTCGCGTCGACAGTCTCTTGCGGTCGCCCGAACGACGATTGGCGGATCTGGTGTTGCTTCACCTTCCCCACCTGCGCAATCCCGCCGCCACACACGCAGGCCGCCGACGGCGGCCCTCCTCAATCGCGGGCTCTCTTTGCAAACCCCGTCGCCGGATGTGACCTCGCAGCGGGAGGGCTATTGGTTAGGCGCGTTGCCTCCCGCCGGACGCGGGGAGGCGAAGTCGAGGGGCCGCGACGGAATCGACCGGGCTCTCGACTCCGCTATCGACGCAAGCGTCGGCAGCTACGCTCAGTCCGAACGGCACAGGTCTGGCCCGAGGTCGAGGGCCCCTCGACTTCGGCCCCGCAAGCTCGGCCTCCTGAGCGTGCCGAAGGGGCTCGGGCTGACCGGTGGGCGCGCGAAGGGCTCTTCGAGAGACCTTCACCCCGCCTGCCTGACGGCGGCGAGCTGGCCGCAGGCCGCCAGGATGTCCCGGCCGCGGCTCTTGCGCGCGATCACCGTCAGTCCGCGCCCGGCGAGATAGTCGAGGAACTCCTGGACGCGGGCGTCGTCGACCGAGCGGAAAGGCAGATCGGCGCACTCGTTGTAGGCGATGAGGTTCACCTTCGCCCGGATGCCGCGCACCAGGTCGGCGAGTCGCTTGGCGTCCTCCATCGAGTCGTTCACGCCGCGGAGCATCACGTACTCGAAGGTGATGGCCCGGCCCTGCCGCAGCGGAAAGCGCCTGCAGGCGGCCATCAACTCGGCGAGCGGATAGCGCTTGTCGATCGGCATCAGCTCGCGGCGCTGCTCGTCGGTCGTCGCGTTGAGCGAGACGGCGAGCTTGACCTCGGTCTCCGCGCCCAGCCGCTCGATACCCGGCACCAGCCCAGAGGTCGAGACGGTGATGTGTCGGTGCGAGAAGTTCGGCCCGTCCTCGTGCTGCAACAGCTCGAGCGCCCGCTTCAGGTTCTCGAAGTTGTGCAGCGGCTCGCCCATCCCCATGAAGACCAGGTTGGTCAGCGGGCGAGGCCCGGGAAGCCCGGCGGCGATGAGCTCGGCGTTGACCCGATGGACCTGATCGACGATCTCGCCCGGGGTCAGGTGCCGCACGAAGCCCATCCTCGCGGTCCGGCAGAAGGCGCAGCCCATCGCGCAGCCGACCTGGCTCGAGACGCACAGGGTCTTGCGGTCCTCCTCGGGCAGGTAGACCGACTCGATGAAGGCCCCGTCCTCGGTGCGGAAGCGGTACTTCACCGTCCCGTCCGACGAGCGCTGGGCGTCGTCGAGCTCGAGCGTCGTCAGCCGGGCCTGCTGCTCGAGCCGCTCGCGAAAGGCCTTCGACAGATCGGTCATGTCGCCGAAGGCGCGCGCGCTCTTCTGGTGCATCCAGCGGAAGAGCTGCTTGGCGCGAAACGGCCGTTCGCCGAGCTCGCGCACGAACGCGTCGAGCTCCTCGAACGAGAGCGAGCGGAGATCGGGCCTGTCGGGAGTCTGCTGCAGCATGGGGTGCGGTGGCGGCTAGAGGGCGCCCTTGGGCTCGGGAGGCGCCCCGGCCACCTCGGCCGTGGCGGCAGCCGAATCCTTGGAGCGGCCGATCTCGACCTTCGAGACGTGCCGCTCGTCGGCCGCGCGGATCGTGAAGGTCAACCCGTTCCAGACCACGATGCTTCCGGTGGCCGGGACCCGACCCGAGACCGCGGTCAGGAAGCCGCCGAGCGTCTCGTAGTCGCCGTCCTCGGGGAACTCGACGTCGAGCGCCTCCTCCAGGTCGCGCAGGGAGGCCGTGCCGTCGGCGAGGAGGCGCCCGTCCGGCAGCGCCTTCACCGACTTTTCCTCCATGTCGTACTCGTCCTGGATCTCGCCGACGATCTCCTCGACGACGTCCTCGAGGGTCACCAGGCCGCTCGTGCCGCCGAACTCGTCCACAACGACCGCCATGTGGATCTTGCGCTTCTGGAACTCGCGCAGCAGGCGGCTGATCTTCATCAGCTCGGGCACGAAGAACGCCGGCTTCAGGAACTTCTCGATGTCGAAGCTCTCGGCCGACAGCCCCTTCTGCAACTCGCGGGCGATGTCCTTGACGTAGAGCAGGCCGACGATGTTGTCGATGCTGTCGTCGTAGACCGGGATGCGGCTGTGCTCGCTCTCGCCGATAATCGCCATCACCTCTTCGAAGCTGGAGGTCTTCTCGATGCCGGTCATCCGCGTGCGCGGGACCATGATCTCCTTGACGAGGATGTCGGCGAACTCGAGCACCGAGGTGAGGAGCTGCTTCTTGACGTCGTCGAGCACGCCCTCGCGGCCGCCGAGGTCGATGAGGAACTCGATCTCCTCGCCCGTGACTGCCGGCCGCTCGGTCTGCTTGTCGCCGAAGAGGCGCACCAGGCCGTTGGTCATACCGAGCAGCAGGAAGGTCGCCGGGTAGAAGAGCCAGCTGAGCAGCGAGATGATCGGCAGTGAGAGCCGCGCGAAGGACAGCGCGTGGCGCTTCGCCAGGGTCTTGGGCGTCACCTCGCAGAAGGTGAGGACCACGAAGGTGGTCGCACCGGTCGCCGCGCCGACGGCGTAGGGCACGCCGAGCCGGGTCGAAAGCGCGGTGACCAACGCCGAGAGCGCGATGTTCGCGAGGGTGTTGCCAAACAGCAGCGTGGCGAGGATCCGCTCGGGATTCTCGAGCCAGAGGCGCAGCGGGTGTTTGGGGTTGCCCGACTCCTCGATGATCTGCCGCGTCCGCGCTTCGCTGAGCGAAGTGAGCGCGGTCTCAGACCCCGAGAAGAAGAAGGAGGCCACCAATCCGAAGAGGATTGAAAGGATCTCCCATGACGGTATGCCGTCCACGACTTGGTTTGTGCTCCTATGGCGCCCGCGCCAGCCGACCAGGAAAACGACGGCACGACGTTACGGACGTTCGTTGGCAAGGCATCCTGCCCTAGCGCCGACGCCAATACAATAACGCGAATCGCATTCCCGGCATTCGGCGCGAGCCGAGGAAACGCCGCCTTCGGCGCCCGGTCGGCGAGCAGCGCAGGGAGCCGGAATGAGCTCGAACACCGGATGTGGCCGCGGAAGCCGGGCGCGATTCGTTTGAGCTCCGCGCGACGGAGTTGGCCGGCCCTCGAAGCCCGAAGGCCGGCCCTCTCGGGCTCGCCTGCTAGCCGCGCTTCCAGTCGTACGGGCAGACGTCGGTCTGCGCGAAAAAGTAGCTGGTTTCGCGCGCGGCGCTCGCCGGGCTGTCCGAGCCGTGAACGGCGTTGCACTGGACGCTGGCGGCAAACTCCTTGCGCAGCGTGCCCTCGGCGGCGTTCGCCGGGTTGGTCGCGCCCATCACCGCGCGGTTGCGCTGAATCGCGTCCTCGCCCTCGAGGATCATCAACACGACCGGGCCGCTGGTCATGAACTGGACGAGCGGCTCGAAGAAGGGCTTGCCCTTGTGCTCGGCGTAGAAGCCCTCGGCCTCGGGCACGGTCAGGCGCTTCATCTTCATGGCGACCGGCTTGAGCTCCTCGGCTTCGAAGCGGGCGATGATCTTCCCAATGAGCCCCTTCTCCACTGCGTCGGGCTTGATGATCGACAGGGTTCTCTCGACTGCCATCTCTGTTCTCCTCCGCGGCTCGGCCACCCGGGCCGCCGCTCACCTGTTTGGCTGCCTTCTTACCTGAGGCCCCCCTCGAGGTCGCGCCAATTTCAGCGGGGCGCGGCGAGGCGCGCACGCCGGCACGTGCCTGGGCGCCGGGCAGACCGGCAGTTGCGCCGAGACGGCCCTGCACTGCGACCGCCATGCGGTCTGCTCAGGCCTCGGGGTGCTGTGACGGCACGAGCGGGCGCTGCTCGCCGGACGCCACGCCGCCCGAGTCTTACTCGTCCTTGTGGAAGAACTCGGCGAGCGCGTGAAAGGTGGCCGCGCGGGCCATCGCCGCTATCGAGGTCGAGAGCGGGATGCGCTTGGGACAGACCCGGGTGCAGTTCTGCGCCTTGCCGCAGTTCTGGATGCCGCCTGCGGCGATCAGCTCGCGCAGCCGCTTGCCGGCGTGCATTTTGCCGGTCGGGTGCATGTTGAAGAGGCGCACCTGGGCGATGGGCGCCGCGCCGATGAACCCGGTGACCTCGTTCACCTGCGGGCAGGCCTCCAGGCACGAGCCGCAGGTCATGCAGGTCGAGAGCACGTACATCGCCTGCTGGTCTTCGTGCGACTGCCGCGGGCCAGGGCCCAGGTCGTGGGTGCCGTCGATGGGGATCCAGCACCGCAGGCGCTTGAGGCTGTCGAAGAGCTTCTGCCGATCGACCACGAGGTCGCGCACCAGCGGGAACTTGGTCAATGGCTCGAGGACTATCGGCTGCTCGAGGTTATCGACAAGCGCCGAGCACGCCTGGCGGACCCGGCCGTTGATCCGCATCGTGCAGGCCCCGCAGACCTCCTCGAGGCACGCGGAGTCCCACGCCACCGGCGTCGTCTCCTCGCCCGACGCGGTCACCGGGTTGCGCTGGATCTCCATCAGGCAACTGATGACGTTCATCCCTTCCCTATAGGGAATTGCGAACTCCTCCCAGCGCGGATCCGAGTCGGCGCTCTGCTGGCGCTTGATGCGCAGGCGGATGGTCTTGTTGGAATCGTGGTCGGCCATGTCGGCTCTCGTCTCGTCGTCTCGCTTTCGGCCTCGAGCGCGCTGCCCGTCGCCTCCTCCAATCCACGTGGAAGGCGCTCAGGCCGGTCTGCAATGTGCGCGTTCTCCGGTCGTTCGCTTTGCTACTCGTACCAGCGCGGCTCGACCTCCATCACCGGGGTCGAGATGTCGTGGTAGCTGATCTGCGGCCCCTCGGGAGTCCAGCGGGCGATGGTGGTCTTGCGCCATTTCTCGGTGTTCGCGCGCCACATCTTCATCCACTCCGGGTCCTCGTTCGGATCGCGCGTCTTCGGCTCGGGCATCGCGAACGCGGGCTTGTAGTGGGAGCCGCGGCACTCGTCGCGCCGGAGGGCGCTGACGACGATGGTCCGCGCGATCTCGAGCATGTTCTCGAGCTGGTTGACGAAGGCGGCCGACTGGTTGAGCGAGCGGCCGGTGTCGAGCACGTTGACCCGCTTGAGCCGCTCGCCGAGCTCGACGACCTGCTCCTCGAGCTTCGCCAGCTCGTCGTTGCGGCGGATGACGGTGCACCTGCGCGTCATCTCGGCGCCAAGCTCGCGGGCGATCTGGTAGGGGTTCTCCGGGCCGTCCAGCTTCAAGATCCGATCGAAGCGCTCGCGCCACCTCTTCTCTGCGCCGGCGAAGAGCGCGTCCGGGACGGCGCCAGCGCCTTTGCTCTGGTTGCGCGAGAACGCGAGCATCGCCGGGCCGGCGATCATCCCGGCGTAGACGCACGAGAGCAGGCTGTTGGCACCGAGTCGGTTGGCCCCGTGGTACTGGTAGTCGGCCTCGCCGACCGCGTAGAGCCCGGGGACGTTGGTCGCGTGCTGGCGCGGCGAGCCGGCGACGAGATCGCCCTTCGCGTCGGCCTCGTAATCGACCCACAGCCCGCCCATCGTGTAGTGGACCGAGGGGAAGATTCGCATCGGCACGCGGCGCGGGTCCTTGCCGGCGAACTTCTCGTAGATCTCGAGCACGCCGCCCAGCTTCTCGGTCAGCCTCTGCGGATCGACGTGCGTGACGTCCAGGTAGACCTGATCCTCGCCGTTGACCCCGAGGCCGAGGTCGCGCACGACGGAGAAGATCTCGCGGGTCGCCACGTCGCGGGGCACGAGGTTGCCGTACTTCGGGTACTTCTCCTCGAGGAAGTACCAGGGCTCGCCCTTCGGCGGCCGTCCGTCCTTGCCGTCGGATGGGACCCAGACCCGCCCGCCCTCGCCGCGCACCGACTCGCTGATGAGCCGGTTCTTGTCCTCGCCGGGCAGCGCGGTCGGGTGGACCTGGATGAACTCGGCGTTGGCGTAGAGCGCGCCCTCGCGGAAGGCCGAGCCGGCCGCCGAGCCGTTGCAGTTGGTCGAGTTGGTCGAGCGCCCGAAGATGAAGCCGTTGCCGCCGGTCGCCAGCGCGACCGCCTCGGCGCGAAAGGCGCGCACCTCCATCCGGCGCAGGTCGAGGGCGACGATGCCGCGGCAGATGCCCTCCTCGTCGCGCACCATCCCCAGGTACTCCCAGTGCTCGAGCTTGCGGACCCGACCCTCGCTCTCCCAGCGGCGCACCTGCTCGTCGAGCGCGTAGAGGAGCTGCTGGCCGGTGGTCGCGCCGGCGTAAGCGGTGCGGTGGTACAGCGTGCCCCCGAAGCGGCGGAACGCGAGCAGCCCCTCGTCGGTGCGGTTGAAGGGCACGCCCATGCGGTCGAACAGGTAGATGATCGACGGGGCCGCGTAGCACATGCCCTTCACCGGCGGCTGCTCGGCGAGGAAGTCGCCGCCGCGCAGCGTGTCCTTCACGTGGATGTCGGGGTGGTCGCCTTCGCCCTTGGTGTTGACCGCGCCGTTGATGCCGCCCTGGGCGCAGACCGAGTGGCTGCGCTTGACCGGCACCACCGAGAACAGGTCCACGTCCTGGCCGGCCTCGGCGAGCTTGATGGTCGTCATCAGGCCGGCGAGCCCGCCCCCGACGACGATGAAGCGAGGCTTGCTCGAGGTTGCGGAAGCCATCGAAATGATCTCCTGCGCCGCATCTTGAGCGGCGGCGAAGCGAGCGCGCGAAAAGCGCCTATGCGCGGAACTTCAGAAGGATGGCGACCATCGGGACAGCCATGGCGATGGTGAGCGCCCAGCCGAGCCACTCCGCGGCGCGGCGCGAGCGCTCGCCGAGGGTGACGCCCCAGGTCCAGAGGAAGCCGCCGAGGCCGTTGCCAAAGTGGAAGGCCGACGAGAGGACGCCGACGAGGTAGAAGCCGAGCACCGCGGGGCTCGCCATCGCGCGGACCATGTCGGCGAAGCTGACGTAGCCCTCGTGGCCCGGCACCCCGGCGCCGAGCCCGTGCAGCGTGAGCTGAACTCGCAGCGTAACCACGTGGTAGACGACGAAGGCGAGCACGAGCACGCCGGTGACGCGCTGGAGGACATAGAGGTAGTTGCGCCGGTAGCCGTACGACACGAGGTTCGGCGAGCCCTCGAGCGCGAGGTAGGTGCCGTAGAGCCCGTGGAAGGCCAGCGGCAGCAGGATGAGGCCGACCTCGACGAAGTAGAAGAACGGCGGCGGGAGCAGCCCGGCGAGCTTGGCGATCGTCGCGTCGTAGGCCGCCGCGCCCTGCAGCGCGCTCATGTTCTCGAAGATGTGGAAGAGCAGGAAGAAGCCGACCGGGACGATGCCTGTAAGGCTGTGGAGGCGCCGCCAGAGGAACGAGCGTTCGGTCGGCCGAGCGACGCGGGCGAGCGTCTCTGTCGTGGGCTGCGCGGAGTGCGCCATGGGAATCCTCGCGGAACGGCCGGGCAACCGAGGCCCTGGCCCTGCGGTCCGGCCTGTCATAGCGGATGAAGCGTCTTTCAAACAGCCAACAAAGCGGTGACATCCGACACTCGGCGCGTGCGCGGACGCTCGCGCGTCGGCCCAGAGGCTCGCTGTACGCTTCCGGCGCGGACGGGATGGCGAACGGTTGGGGCGAGCGGCCGCGGGCACGTCCTTCAGGACCGCGGGCGAAGGGGAATCTACGGGCGCAAGAGTCTCTCGAGCGCAAGCGCCAGCTCGAGCGACCACGGCTCGAACTGGATCTTCCCGGAGTAGAGGGCAACGCGAGGATCGAGCCGACCGGTCCAGATGGCCTCGAGATCCTGCGCGGTCACGGTCACCCTCATCCGAGGCTTCTCGGCCTCTCCCGCAGTAATCCGGGGCTCGCAGCCGTGGAGCGACCAACAGCCGCCGCCCTCGCCGAGGACCCGGAACACGATGGGCCCGCCGAGCTCGCGGTGCACGGGCCTCGCCGCCAGTCGCGCGACGAGCGCCTGCTCGAGTATCTGCTTCGGCTCCATCCCGCTCCTCAAGGAGGCTGGCGCTCCTCGTGGTCGTTCGGTCGGGCGCGCCAGCACGAAGGCTGGCGCTCCTCGTGGTCGTTCGGTCGGGGCGCGCCAGCACGAAGGCTGGCGCTCCTCGTGGTCGTTCGGTGTGGTAGTTCGGTCGCGGCGCGCCAGCACGAAGGCTGGCGTTCCTCGCGCGCAGCTTCTGCCCGCCACGCTCGCTGGTCAAGGGTCCACCTGGTCAGTAGCGACCCGCGCCCAGGCCAACCCCGTGGCTGCGTTGGCGGTCGGTTACCCGGTGCGTAGGTTGAGGTGGCAGCGCTCGGCGGGAGTGGCGGAAATGACCGACAAAATCGTGCTCATGCGGGCGGCCCTCGATGTGCTCTCCGGTCCCCTCATCCTATGGGACGCGGACGGCACCATCGCCTACGCGAGCCGGCGCTTTTGCGACGCTTTCGGGCTCAGCCCGGAGAAGATCGAAGGTCAGCCTGAGCAAGGGCTCGAGGCCGCCTTCGCGCGCCGCGGCGTCACGCTGTCGCCCGGCTCGAACCGCTTCGAGACCTCCGAGGGCGCGGTCATCGAGCGCAAGAGCCGCGCGCTCGTCGACGGCGCCCGGCTCGAGACCTTCCACGACCTGTCGGCCGCCACCGAGCAGGCCCAGCGCCACGAAGAGATCCTGGGCGTCGCCAGCCACGACCTGCGCTCGCCGCTGGCCAACGTGCGCAGCTACGCCGGCCTGTTGCTCGGCGGGCGCATCCAGCTCGAGCCGCGCGTCAAGCGCGCCGCCGAGGTCATCGCCCGCAACTCCGACCGGGCCCTGCGGCTGTTGCAGTCGTGGTTCGACACCCAGCGCGCCGAAACCGGCGAGTTCGACGTTGACAAGCAGCCGGTGCTGCTGGCCGAGCTGCTGAACGACGCCATCGAGAGCCGGCGCAGCTTCGCCGCCGAGAAGGGCGTCGAGATCACCACGCGCCTGCCGCCGCTGCTGCCGCTGGTCGAGGTCGACCGCGAGCGCTTCGGCAACGCGCTCGGGGCGCTGCTCGACAACGCGCTGTCGCGCTCGGAGCCCTCCGGCAGCGTCGAGATCAGCTACGAGGAGCGCCCGGACGAGCTGCGGATCGAGTTCACCGACAACGGCCCGATGCTGTCGCCCGAAGAGAGGGAGGCCGCCTTCGACCGCGACGAGCTGGTGCTGCGCGAGAAGCACCTCGGGCTCGGCTTCGCGGTGGCGGTCACCCGCGCGGTGATGCAGGCCCACGGAGGGACGGCCGGAGTCGAGTCGTCGGACGGCCGGACAACCTTCTTCCTGGCCATGCCTCGCCCGAAGGGACCTGCCGAGGTCGTGGCCCCTCCGCCGGCCTAGCGGACACCGGCGGGAGCGCAAGAGCGCTCTTCTGGTCCACAAGGTTCGCAGCAGCTTCTCGGTCGCGATCACTCGGGAGAGCCTCGGTGTTTCCCAACCCGCGCGACCAAGGCGAGCTGCTGCCCTTCTGCGAACGGGCAGCTTGTACGAGGCTCGCGCGTTAGAGAATCGCTGCCGTCTCACCGGGAGCTGGTAGGAACGCTGCCGGGCTTCGTTGGCAGCGCCTGTCGAGACTTGGTAGCTTCACCGCCCTGATCGTCCTCGCGAGGAGTAACGCCGTGGTTCGCATGCCTGAGCTCCTAATCATCCTTCTAGTCGTGTTGTTGCTGTTCGGAGCCAAGCGGCTTCCCGGGCTGGCCAGAGCCCTCGGCTCTTCGATTCGCGACTTCAAGAAGGGCATCTCCGGGAGCGAGGAGCAGGCGGCCGCCGACGAGAAGGTCCTGTCCTCGCCTGCCGATCCGCAGTCCAAGGCCTGAGCTCGCCTCTCTTGAGCGCCGCCCGCCGGACGGTCGCGACTGCCGTCGCCCGAAGCAGCGAGTCCGGGCCTCGCGGATGAGCAAGGGCCCGCGCTGCACGGCGCGCTCGCCGGCTCGATCCCAGTCACAGCTCTCTCGTAGTCCTGGCTCGCCCGGCAGCCCATCGGCCGAGGAGGCGAGCCTTCTCGGCGCGCCGTACCCATCCTTCTGCCAAGGACATGTTTGGCCGAGGAGCATCCGATGGCAGACCGCACCGAGAGGTTCGTGCCCAATGAAGCGCCGCGGGTCGAGACTCAGCTCGAGCCCGCGCGCGAGGCGAGGCCCGCCGGGAAAAGGCGCAGGATCGCCCCCCCGCCACGGGGACAGCCCGCAACCGTCGCCGAGGCGATCAACGAGCTCTCCGACGGCTTGAGCACGCTGCTGCGCGGCCATCTGCAGCTTGCGCGGGTCGAGATGAAGCAGGAGATGCGCTCGGTCGCCAAGGACGTGGCGTTGGAGTTCGCCGGAGCGCCCGCGGCGCTGCTCGGCTTCCTGCTGCTGACCGTGGCTGCCGCGCTCGCCCTCGCGCTCCTCCTTCCCTACTGGGCGGCGTTTCTCATCGTCGGCGGCCTGGTCTTCCTCACCGGCATGGGCCTGATGGGCTGGGGCGCAGCGCGCCTGCGCAAGCAGAAGATCGACCTGCCGGCGTCGAGCTCCGAGCTCAAGCGCGACCGAGACTGGGCCCCGACGCTGCGCGAATCGCCCGATCGCCTGCGCGAGAACCTGCACTGAAGCCCTCGCGCCTCGGGGCGCGAAGGGCGCGCCGACGGGCCAAGCGGCGGGCTTTTCTCGACGAAGCCGCCTCACAGGCCGCTGGGCGCGCCCGAGCCAGGCGAAGAGCAGTCAGGCTCGGGCCAGCGTCAGGCAGGAAGGGCTTCCGGCCGTCGGGCCGCTGGCTCCCCGAGCTAGACGCCGTAGCTCTCGCCGTCGTAGAGGCCGTCGATGATCTGCCGGTAGCGGGACTCGACGACCTGGCGCTTGACCTTCAGCGTCGGAGTGATCTCGCCGGTGTCCTGCGTCCAGTCGTGGTCGAGGATGGCGAACTTCTTGATCGTCGCGTAGCTCGGCAGCTTCGAGTTGAGAGCCTCGATAGCGGCCTCGATGCGCTTGCGCACCTCGGGCCGCCGCGTCAGCGCCGCGTAGCTCTCGGCCGCGAAGCCTTCCTGCTCGGCCAGCTTCCGCGCGTTCTCCTCGGACACGGTGATCAGCGCGGAGACGAACTTGCGCCTGTCGCCGACGATCATGACCTGGCTGACGAGCGGCTCGCTCTTCAGCCCGTTCTCGAGCTCCTGGGGCGCGATGTGCTTGCCGCCCGAGGTCTTGATGAGGTCCTTCTTGCGGTCGGTTATCCGCAGGAAGCCCTCCGAGTCGACCTCGCCGATGTCGCCGGTGTGGAACCAGCCGTCCGCATCGAGCACCGCGGCCGTCTCCTCGGGCCGGTTGAGGTAGCCCTTCATGATCTGCGGGCCGCGCAGCAGGACCTCCCCGTCCTCCTCGATGCGCACCTCGACGCCCGGCCACGGCAACCCCACCGTGCCGATCTTGGCCTTGCCGGGAAACGGCAGGTTGACGTGCGTCGGCGCGCACGTCTCGCTCAGGCCGTAGCCCTCGCACACGTCGAAGCCGCAGATCTCGAAGAAGTAGCCAATCTTGCGCGCCAGCGGCGCCCCGCCGGAGATGAACTCGCGCATGTAGCCGCCGAAGCGCGCCTTGACCTTCTGCTCGATCTTGCTGAAGACCAGCCGCTTGGCGAGCGCCCACTGCACCGAGTTGTGCTCGCGGCCGGCGGCCCGGGCCGCGGCGTACTCCTCGAACTGGGCCATCGCCCAGGCGAACAGCGGCCCCTTGACGCCCGGCTGCGCCGCCCCTTCGCTGACGACCTTGTTGAAGGCCTTCTCGAGCACCCGCGGCACCACGGTCATCACCGTCGAGCGGGTCTCGCCGGCGTTGTCGACCGCCTTTTCAATCGACTCGGCGAAGGCGACGACGATGCCCTGCCCGAGCCAGGTGGCGAAGACCACCAGCGCGAACGAGTGGGCCAGGGGAAGGAAGAGCAGCGCCGTGTCGTCGCGGCGCAGCAGCTTGATCTCGGTGACCGAGCGGGCCTGCGAGGTCCAGTTGGCGTGCGTGAGCATCACGCCGCGCGGCGTCCCGGTCGTGCCCGAGGTGTAGATGATGTACGAGAGGTCGTCGGGCCGCGTGAGCGCGGCCCGCTCCTCGAGCATCAGCGGCCGGGAGTCGGCGAGCGGCGCGCCCCGCCCTTCTATCGCCGACAAGCTCGTCCACCCGCCCTCCTCCGAGGCCGGCACGTCGAAGGCGATGACGTGGCGCAGCTCCGGCAAGGTCTCGCGGATCTGCCGGATGCGCGCCAGCCGCCCGGGCAGCCGGCCCTCGGGCCTGTCGTCATCGACGAAGACCGCCTTCGCGCCGCTGTCGCGCAGGATGTACGCGGACTCCTCGGGCGAGTTCGAGGCGTAGATCGGCACCACCGTCGCTCCGACGGCGAAGGTCGCGAAGTTGGCGAGCGCCCACTCGTAGCGGGTTGCCGAGAAGATGGCGACGCGGTCGCCGGGCCCGACTCCGAGCGTCTCGAGCCCGGCGCCTATCCGCCTGACCCGCAACAGCAGCTCTCCCCAGGTCGGCTCGCGCCAGAGGCCCGCGACCTTGTGCCGCGCGGCGACCCTGCTCGGCTCCATGCCCCGCAGGATGAGCAGGTCCACCAGGGTCCTGGCAGTCTGGAGTGAGAGGTTGGTCCCCCTTGCCTCCGGGGTGTGCTGCTCTCGAGCGATCACTTCGTCTTCTCCTCGATCTTTGGTTTGAGCGTCCGCGCCATCCGCTGAACCTGACGCCGCTCCGGACCGTCGCCCGAGCCCTCACCCGCCGCGAGCACCTCGTCGAGGATCGCCAATGCCCGCTTCGCGCCCGCCTCGCCCTTTCCGGCGAGGATCTCGGCGAGGTAGAGCTTTGCCCGAAGGTTGTCGGGGTTGACCTTCAGCGCCAATTCCAGGTAGCGCTCCGCCTTCCTCATGTCGCGCTTTGGCCACGGCATTTCGAAGTAGTACCGGCCCAGGGCCAACAGCGCGGAGCCGCCATCATACGTCGGCTCACGCTCGATGACATAGTCCAAATTCGAACGGAACTTCCCCTCGATCCCTTGACGCAGCGCAGCAAGCGCGCCGATCGACTGGCCGTAGGCGCCCACGCTCAACGCGGCCCAGTAGCGCACCGGAATCGAGTCGGGGGCGATCTCGAGCGCGCGCTCCGCGTAGTGCCAGGCGAGCTTTCCCTCTCGCTTGCGCTGCTCGCGGTCGGTCGCCGACTGTGCCCGCCAGGCGTACCAGCGCGCGGCGCGCCACAGCAGCTCGGGGTCGTCCGGCGAGGCGCGCAGCGCCCGCTCGAGCCGGGGCGCGAAGCCACGCGCGGCCGCCGGCTGGTCGCGCAGCGGCCAGAACGCGTCGAGCGCCGCGATATCCGCTGAGGCCCGAAGCCCGCCGACCTCCGCGTCGGGAGCGACCGAAGCGCGCGAGGCGAGCGCCGGCGCCGCGGTCAGCAGCGCGACGAGCGCCATGACCGCCCGAATCCTCGTAGTCGTGTTCGCGTTCATGGCGAGGTCAACAGGTCCTCCGCCGTCTTCTTCCCCGCTGCGGGCCCGCCCGATGCACCCCGGCCGCAGCCTGCCCGCTCGATTCAGCCGCCGAGCGCCTCGATGCCGAAGAGGCGCGCGACGTTGCGCGTGGTCGCCTCGGCCAGCTCGTCGAGCCCGAGCCCCTTGATCTCGGCCAGGCGCCGGGCGGTCTCGACCACGTAGGCGGGCTCGTTGCGCTTGCCGCGATAGGGCACCGGCGCAAGGTACGGGCTGTCGGTCTCGACCAGCAGCCGGTCGAGCGGCGTCAGCCGGGCGGCCTCGCGGATCTCCTCGGCGTTCTTGAAGGTTACCACCCCGGCGAACGAGACGTGGAAGCCGAGGTCGAGGTAGGCGCGCGCCGCGCGCCGGTCGCCGGTGAAGCAGTGGATCTGCCCGCCGAGCTCGCCGGCCTTCTCCTCCTTGAGGATGCGCGCGCAGTCCTCGTCGGCCTCGCGCACGTGGACGACGAGCGGCTTGCCCACCTTGCGCGCGAGCGCGACCGTGCGCCGCAGGGCCTCGCGCTGCCTGCCCGGTGGCGACAGGTTGTAGTGGTAGTCGAGCCCGGTCTCGCCGACCGCGACGACGCGCGGGTCCTCGGCGAGCCGGGCGCAGCGCTCCCAGTCCTCCTCGAGCGCCTTGCCGGCGTCGTGGGGATGGATGGCGACGGTCGCCGAGACCTCCTGCGGCCGCTCGCGCGCCAGCCCGAGCGCCACGCCGAAGTCGCCGGGCGCCCTCCAGAGGCCGTTGACCACCAGGTGCACGACCCCGGCCTCGCGGGCCCGGGCGATGACCTCGTCGCGGTCCTGGAAGTCGTCGAGGTGGCAGTGCGCGTCGACCAGCCTCATTCGCCCTCACCCGGGCCGCCGCCCTTCGTCAGCTCGAGTTGGGCGATAGCCTCGCGGACCACCTCGCGCAGCTCCTCGTCGTCGGTGCTGTCGAGGGCCCGCTCGAGCGCAGAGCGCGCCTCAGCGCCCCCGAGGTTCATCAACCCCTCGGCCGCGTCCATGCGCACCTCGACCTCCTCGGTCGAGTCGAAGAGCGCCTTCTCGATGAGCGCGCGGTGCGCGCCGTCGCCGAGCATGCCGAGAACGCGCACGCAGGCGCCGCGGAAGGGATCGTTCCGGTCGCCGATCGCCTCGAGCAGCGCGGGGACTGCCTCCGCGATGCCGAGCTCGCCGACGATTTCGATGGCCAGGCCGCGGTCGGCTCCCTTGCGCCTCGCCACGCGCTCGACCAGCCAGCGGCGTCCCGCGGTGTCGCCGAGCCGCGCGAGCACGCCCGCCGCGGCGATGCGCTCGTAGCCGGAGAGAAACCGCTTCTGGAAGAGCCGGCGCGCCGGCTCGAGCGCCCGCGGATCGGCCAGCCGCTGCAGCGCCGAGAGCGCCAAGTAGCGCACGTCCGAATGCCCGAGCGCCTCGAGGAGCACGTCGGCCGCAGCCGGGTCGCCGAGCGGGACGAGCCCGCCGGCGGCCGCGAAGCGCACCTCGAAGATCGGGTCCTTCACGAAGCGGCGCAGCAGCTCGAGCGCCGGCTCGCCGATGGCAGCTAGCGCCTGCGCCAGATCCAGCCGAGCGTCGCCTTCGCGCTCGTCGACGTGGGCCTGGAGCACCGGCAGCGCCTCCTTGCCCAGCGCCATGGCGAGCGCCAGGTAGGCGGTGCCGCGCACTTGCGGGTTGGGGTGCGAGGCGAGCTCGGGCAAGCGGGCGACGAGCTGGTCCTTCCAGACCGAGCCCTCGGCCATCTGCATGATGGCCTCGTGGCCGGCGGCCTGGCGGCGCCGCTTGCCGGAGGCGAGATCCTCGAGCGCGCTGTCGAGCGGCGATGCGTCGGTCACTTGACCCTCGTCCCCGGTGGGATGTCGCCCGGGACCTCAACGAGCGCCAGGCCGGTCGCCGGCTCGCCGGCGGCGAGGAGCATCCCGTTGGACTCGACGCCGCGGATGGTGCGCTTGGCGAGGTTGGCGACGACCACGACCCTCTTGCCCATGACCTGCTCGGGAGACAGCGCCTCGGCGATTCCCGCGGCGATGGTGCGCGGCTGCTCTTCCCCGAGATCCACACTTAGCTTGAGCAGCTTGTCCGACTTGGGCACGCGCTCCGCGGTGAGGATCTTGCCAACTCGCAGCTCGACCTTGGCGAAGTCGTCGTAGGTGGCGAGGCCCGCGGGGGCCGGCTCAGGCTTCTTCTGCTCTTCCTTCTTCTTCGCCGGCGGCTCGGCCTTCGAGGTGACGATGAGCCGGGAGACGACCTTCTCCTCGAGCCTGCCGATGATCGGCCGGGGCGTGCCGATGGCGTGCCCGTCGGGCAATAGCGGCGCCTTCGCGGTCTCGAGATCCTTGAAGGTG
Source organism: Myxococcales bacterium (assembly GCA_050942745.1). Lineage (GTDB taxonomy): Bacteria > Myxococcota > Myxococcia > Myxococcales > UBA5297 > UBA10939. The sequence goes on along the minus strand of JBMNNX010000046.1, from coordinate 12,699 downwards.
AGGGGCTTGGCATTGAGCTGCGCGAAGACCTCCTCGGAGACCTTCGGCACCACCGGCGAGAGCATCGTGGCGACGAGGTAGGCGATGTCGGCGATGGTAGACAGGTCGCGCCGCGCCTCCTCGGGCGCCGAGGCGACCTTCTCCCAGGGCCTCGAGTCCTGCACGAACTTGTTCGCCCGCTCGCCGAGCTCGACGATCGCGCGCAGGGCGTTGCGGTACTCGAGCCTGGCGAACGGGGCGCGCACCGCCGGCACCACCGCGAGCGCGTCGTCGATGAGCGCCTGGTTGCGCTCGCCGCTCAGCATGCCGCCGAGCCTGGTCGCCAGGATGGAGAGCGCCCGGTTGCACAGGTTGCCGAGGTTGTTGACCAGCTCGGCGTTCACCTTGAGCCGGAACTCGCTCAGCGACAGGTCGAGGTCCTCGGGCGAGGGCCCGAGGTTGGCGGCGTAGTAGTAGCGCAGGTACGACGGGTCGAGCAGATCGAGGTACTGGCGGGCGTTGATGAAGGTGCCGCGCGCCTTGGACATCTTCTCGCCGTTGACGGTGAGCATCCCGTGGACCGCGATCTTGTCGGGCCGCTTGAGGCCCGCGCCCTTGAGCACCGCGGGCCAGAACAGGGCGTGGAAGTTGAGGATGTCCTTGCCGATGAAGTGGACGATGCGCGCGTCGGCCTTCTCGTCCCAGTACGCGAGCGCGGTCTGCGAGCTGCCCCTCGCCTTCAGGTAGCGCTCGGTCGAGCTGATGTAGCCGATCGGCGCGTCGAGCCAGACGTAGAAGTACTTGTTCTCCTCGCCGGGGATCTCGAAGCCGAAGTAGGGCCCGTCGCGGCTGATGCACCAGTCGGCGAGGCCCGTGCCGAGCCAGCCGCCGAGCAGGTTCTTGCGGATGGCCGGGTCAAGCCTGCCCTCGCCCGCCGCCCACTCCTTGAGGAACTCCGTGAACTTGCCGAGCTTGAAGAAGTAGTGCTCCGAGTCGCGGCGCACCGGCGTCGTCCCGCAAATCGCGCAGCGCGGGTCGACCAGCTCGACCGGCGCGTAGGTGGCGCCACACTTCTCACAGACGTCGCCGTACTGATCGGTGGCGCCGCACTTCGGGCAGGTGCCGCGCACGAAGCGGTCCGGCAGGAAGCGCTTGTCCGTCTCGCAGTAGCTCAGCTCGAGCGGGCGCTTCTCGATGTAGCCGCCGGCCTTGAGCCGCTCGAAGATCATCACCGCGTACTCGCGGTTCTCCGGCGAGTTGGTCGAGTCGTAGTGGTCGAACGAGACCCCGAACTCGGCGAAGTCCTTGCGGTGCTCCTCGCCGATGCCGCCGACGAGCTGCTCGGGCGTGATGCCGAGCTGCTGCGCCTTGATCTCGATGGGCGTGCCGTGCGTGTCGTCGGCGCAGACGTAGATGACGTCCTCGCCGCACGAGCGAAGGAAGCGCACGTAGATGTCGGTCTGGATGTACTCGACGAGGTGCCCGATGTGGATGCTGCCGTTGGCGTAGGGCAGTGCGCTCGTCACGAGGGTCTTGGTCACCGTTTCCTCCGATTCTTCCGCGCCCCGGGGCGCTCGGAAGGCTGACTGTTTAGGAGAAGTCAGCCGCAGGGGCAAGCGTCGCGCTCGCGGGCCCCGTTCACCTAGAACCGGCGGCCAACGCCGCAAAATCTGGCCGCGGCCGGCCTCCGCTGCGGCCGTCGGCGCGGTTTGTGCGAGCCCCCGGACCGCCCGGGAAAAGAGCGCCGCACCGGCGGCGCCGCATGCGCGCGCGAAGGTGCGCCGTGCGCCGCCGGCTGCCCGCCCCATGAACCGGCGCTCCTCCCAAGCTACGATGCGGCCGAAGCGGCCGCCGCGTCTGTCGCGAAGGCGCCGAGCGTGGCCCAAGGAGCGATTCGATGCAGCCTGCGCCCGTCCAGATGCCCGCCGCCTGTGCCCTTCATCCTTCGCAGCTCGCCTCGGGCGTCTGCAGCCGTTGCGGCAGCTTCGTTTGCGAAAGGTGCCTGGACCACGGCGCCTTTACCACCTGCCCTTCCTGTCGCGAACGCACCGGCGAAGGCCTGAGCTTTCCGCTCTCGCGCGATTCGTGGACGGTCGGCGATCTGCTCTCGCACGCCTGGGCCGCCTTTGCCGCCAACTGGCTGATGCTCAGCCTCGCGGCGCTCCTCATAATGGTCAGCGGCTGGATCATGTCCTTTAGCACGGAGCTGCTCGTGGCCGTGCTGATGGCCGAGTCCCGCGTGGCGGGGGCCGTGGCTTCGCTGGCGTCCGCGATCGCTCAGAACGCGGTGCAGCTGCCTCTTACCCTCGGGCTCATGTGCATGGCGCACGCGGCCTTGATGGGCCGCAGGGCCGAACCAGGCGAGCTCCTGCGGCACTTCAACAAGATCCCTAAGCTCATCGCGCTCTCGCTGCTGTTCCTCGCCCCGGGCGTATTCGTCGGCTTCCTCGCCTTTTCGTCGCCCGCGCCGGGGGCGCTCGCGGCTTTCGCGATCGTGTTCGTGGCGACGCTTCCCATCGTGTGGCTCTGGCTCGCTTTCTACTTCGCTCAAATGGAGATAGCCCTCAACGACGAGGTGGGCGTGACCGACGCCATCAAGAACGCCATGGTCATCTGCAAGGGCAAGCGCCTGGCCATCTGTGGCGTATTCCTCCTCGCCGGGCTCATCGGGGCGGCCGGGCTGCTCGCGCTGTGCGTCGGCGTGGTCGCCTCTGCGGCGTTCGCACTGGTGACCTCTGTCGGCCTCTACCTCACTCTGCGAAACGGCACCGGGCTACCCGAGCATCGCCGGCGCCGGCAAGTCTCGTGACCGAGGATCAGGAAGAGCTTCGCTTTCGGCCTCACGCCCCCCGCCCCCTCGGAACCTAGCCTCCCGACGAACAAGGGTGGCCGAGTCGAAAGGCGCTCAAGCTTCACCCGCCCAGCCCGGGCTTCGCTCCCGACGTCCGAGCGGCCAGAGGAGAGTCGGAAGGCCACTGCTACTTCGGGCGCCCCTACCCTCCTAACCAACTGATTCACTCGATGCGAGTGCACACGCGGCTGCGGGACCGGCGAGGACCGGGGTTGCCGCGGCGGGCCCTCGACTTCGGCCTCGCAAGCTCGGCCTACGCTCGGCGCTGACCGGGTGTCGGTTCAAGGCCACCGCCGGCCAAAGGACTGGTCTCCAGCTTCCGGGTTACCAGAGCAGCGGCTCTTGCGCTCCCACACAGTTGCTCAACTTCGGGGCGACCGCTGGTCGCCCCTATGCGCGGGGTGACCGGGACTCGTGCCCTTCGTCCTCTCTCGTTCGCCGTTCGTCGGCGCAAGGCCCGACGCGACTCGGAGGGCGAGGTCGAAAGCTCGCGAGGGCACCTATCGCGGCAGGCGCACGCTCACGAGCGTCCCCTCCTCGACCGTCGAGCGCACCTCGGCCGACCCGCCGTGGGCGCGCGCTATCTCGCGCACGATGAAGAGCCCGAGCCCCAAGCCTCCAACCGTCCCCGTTCGCCCCTCGTCCACCCTGACGAAGGGCTCGAAGAGCTGCGCGAGCCTCTCCTCCGGGATGGGCGCGCCTTGGTTGTGGACCTGCAGCACGATTTCGCCGGACGCGCTGCCGTCGGCGAGGATGCGGATCGGCGCGCCCGGGTCGCCGTACTTGACTGCGTTGGAGACGAGGTTGCTCAAGACCTGGTTGACTCGATCGAAGTCCCACTCGCCGCGGAGGTCGCCGCGCGACTCGAAGGCGAGGACGCGGTTCGGATGTGCAGCCTGCAAGTCCTCGACGAGGTGCCTGCACCAAGGCTCGAGATCCCCGTGCTTTCGCTTGACCGGGATGCTCTGCCCCGAGCGCGTGCGCGTGTAGTCGAGCAGCGTGTTGACGAGCGTGCCCATCGTGGCGACCGCGCGCGAGACCCGCTGCACGACGACCCGCGCGTGCTCGTCGATGCAGTCAGACTTGCGCAACAGCGCCTTCGCGCTCAGGTCGACCAGGCTCATCGGCTGGCGCAGGTCGTGCCCGAGCACCGCCATCAGCCGCTCGCGCAGCTTCGCCTCCCGCTCGGCCTCGGCCCTCAGCCTCGCCTCGGACTCGTAGAGCCGGGTGCGCTCGACCGCCTGCGCGAACAGGCCGACCATCGCCGACAGCAAGTCGCGCTCGCCCTCCTCGAACCGGCGCTCGCGCTCGAAGCCGTAGGCGACGAGGCCCTGGCCTGCGGCGGGCAGCACCGCCGCGGCCCGCAGCGCCGGACAGGCGTCTGCCCACCGAGGAAGATGGGCCGCGATCTGCTCGCGGGTCTCCAACCACAAGGCCTGCTCGATCGCGAAGACCGCCTCGCCTCCAGAGGGAACGACGTCTCGCAGCAGCCCGAGCGGCCCCGCGCCGTCGAACGATTCGACGATCTGCCAGCCGTCTGCGCCGCGCAGCGCGGCGAAGCCCGCGTCCGGAGTGGGCGCCACGCGCCCTCCCTCTTCGAGCATGACTCTGGCCGCCTGCTCCGAGGTGAGCGCGCGAGAGAGCGCCTTGGTGATCTCCAACAGCCTCGTCAGCCGCTCGGCCCCCCGCTCGATCTCGCCCAGCAGGCGCTCTCGCTCCTGCTCGACACGCCTGCGCTCGGTGATGTTCAGGAACGCGCCGACCGCCCCGCGCGGCTCGCCCCGCGCGCCGAAGAGCGGCGTCGTGTTACCCAGCAGCGTCAGCTTCGTCCCGCCACGGAATACGACTTCGAGCTCGTAATCGCGCACCTGAGCCCCGCGGCGCGCGGCCTGGTGCACGGGCAGCTCGTCGTCGGGCACTTCGCATCCGTAGTGCAGCAGCCGAGCTCCGAAAGAAACGCCGTTCCGGCCGGGCACCGTCCCGGGCTCGACCTGCAGCAGCTCGTGCCAGAAGCGATTGCCCTCGATGACGCTCGCCTCGCGGTCGCGGGTGATGAGCACCGCGGCCGGCACCGCGTCGAGCACCGCCTGTAGCTCGGCCGCCTGCGCCCGCTCGCGCTCCTCGCTGGCCCTGAGCGCCTCGAGCGTGTCGCGCAGCTCGGTCATGTCGCGCGAGACCGCGAGCACCGAGCGCACCTCGCCGTCGGGTCCCTTCTCAGGCACGAGCCGCGATTCGAAGTAGCGCCGCCCGCAGGGCCCGTCGCACTCGTACTCCATGCTCTGCGGCTGGCCGGTCTCGAAGACGCGCCGCAGGTGCGCGTCCCAGAACGCGGCGATCTCGGGCTGGACGCCGATCTCGCCGTTGGTCCTGCCGATGGCCTCGGTGGCCGAGAAGCCGGTCCAGCGCAGGGAGATCGGGTTTTCGTAGAGGTGGCGCAGCTCCCGGTCGAAGCGCGAGATGGCGTCGGGCGCGTTGTCGGCCAGGGTGCGAAAGCGCTCCTCGCTTTCGCGCAGGGCCTCCTCGGTGCGCTTGAGCGCGGTGACGTCCTGGATGGTCGCGATGGCGTAGGCGCGCCCGCCCGCGATCCGCACCGGCCGGGCGCTGCAGAGGCCGACAAAGGACTTGCCCGTCTCGCGCCGGAGCACCGAAATCTGGAAGCTGTTGACCGCCTCGCCGCGCACGGCGCGCACCAACGGCCACTCCTCGACGGGCACGAGCCTGCCTGCCGCGTCCTTCACCTCCAGCACCTCGGAGGCGCGCTCGAGCGCCACGCGCAGCTCCTCGAAGTTGTCGAAGCCGAACAGCGCGAGCGCGGCGTCGTTGGCGAAGAGGATGCGGCCGCTGGTATTGGCCGCAATGACGAGCGCCTGTCCAATAGCTCCGAAGATGGCCTCGAGCAGCGACGGTATCTCCTCGGGGGAAACCGGCGCTGCGAGCTCGAGCAGCCGCCTGCTCTGGTGGTCGTCCACTGTCACACCCGTCTTGCCCATACCGACCGACTGGCTTCCCGCCCCGCAGGCTGACCTGAGCGTGTACCACAAACTCGCGCTCGGTGTGTTCCTTCGATAACCATGGCCGCGCAGATCCAAAAGCCCCCAGAGCCGCGCGGGCCCGGGCCGCAGACGTCCTCCCGCTTCTCAGACCGATCCGACCGCTGTCCTGGTGACGGTGGGCGCGAGCGGTCTCTTGGCTTGCTCTGGCTCGCTCGCAGCCCGAGTCGCTCCCCAATCGACGTGCGGTGATTGCCGGTGCTAGCCTGCGCCCCCTTCTTCAGCCCCCCAGCGAGGTCCACCACGTGCAAACGTACATCCTGAAGGCTGTTCCAAGAGAGTTCCCCGACTGCACCCGAGTCTTCGAGATTGGAGCCGACCAATCGCTCCTTTCGCTGCACGAGGCCATCGGGCGCGAATTCGACTGCCGCAGCGAGCAGCCGCACGCCTTTTTCATGAGCGGCGACTTCTACGACCTGGCATCCGTCCTCGGCGGCACCTCGGCAGGCGCTGGTTCAACGGGCAACGTGCGGCTCTCCTCGCTCGAGCTGTCCAAGGGCATGCGGTTCGCCTACACGTTCGACTTCGAGGTAGCGGACGGCCTCTATCTCGAGGTCATCGACTTTGGCGAGACCGAGGCGGGCGAAACCTACCCGAGGGTCGTGAGTCGCGAGGGCGAGCTGCCCGACCCTGACGAGCTGATGGCCGGCAGCCAGGCCTGCCACTGCGGCTGCTGTGGCGAAGAGCGCGACGACGCCGAGGACGATTGCGATTGCGGTGGCGATGGGGGCGACGAGGCCAGCGACTGCGAGAGCTCCGAGTGCGACTGCACCGGGTGCGACCACGGCGATGACGCCTGCTGCGAGCACTGCGACGATTGTGAAGACGTCCACCCCAGGGATTGCGACTGCGGTGCGTGCCGCAAGTCGCGCTTGGCGCGCGCCGAGTTCGACGCCGCCCAGATCGAGCGGCTCGAGAAGGCACTGGAGGCCTGGGAAGGCGAGGACGAGCCTGACGCCGAGCTGGTGTTCGCGGGCATCGAGGCTGCCGTCGCGCTCTGCCCGACCAGCGAAAGGCTCGAGCGGCTGGCGACGGCGATGGGCATGCTGGTCGAGGTTTGGGCCGGCCCGGTCATCTCCTTCTTGCGCGGGAAGATTCCCGCTAAGCGCCTGCTCGCGGTCAGCGAGGGGTTCCTGAAGGTCGCGGGGAAGGCGTTCGACACTGTGGCGCACGCGACGATCCTCGCCGACGTCGGCAAGGCGGCCGAGGCGCTCGAGCTCATCGACGCTTTCGAGGCGACGAGCCCGTTCGAGCGCGACCTGCTGGTCGTCGAGCGCGCCAGCATCCAGCGGAATGCGGGCCAGGCGAAGGAGGCCGAGGCGGCGCTGCGCGGCTTGCTCAGCCGGCGTTGGCTGTCGTTCGAGCTTCGCGAGCGGTGCATCGAAGAGCTCAACGAGATCTTTTGCGAGGCAGGCCGCCAGAGCGAGCTCTATCCGCTCATCAGCGCCGAGGAGGCGCTGCTCGAAAAGAACGATGCTCTGCGCCGCGGCGTGGTCAAGAACGGGCCCAGGGTCGCGGCGAACGACAAGTGCCCGTGCGGCAGCGGGCGCAAGTACAAGAGGTGCTGCGGCTTGGCCGCCTGATGGACGGCGGGCTGGCGGGCGAAGCTCCAGCTCCGTCCCCCGACGCCGCAGCTCACGACGCCCGGGAACTGGACAACCGAGCTGAGTTGACCGCCAGGCCGACGTAGTCGTCGGAGCACCAGCTCCGCCATCCGGCGCTGTAGACCACAGCGCCGAGGGTCTAGACAGCGGTTGGACGCCGAGCTGATGCCGGCGGAGCTCCGGCTTTGCCGCTCGGCCCCGCTGCCCACAGCGCCCGCGAGTTGTAGAGCCGAGACTCCCGCCCCTGCCCCCGCTACAAGCCCAGGAACAAGATCGCGCAAGCGCACAGAGCGATCGCCCCGCCGGCCATCGCGTGCGAGTAGTGCTCGAGCTGCCCGAGCGGAAGCAGCCGGACGCCGCAGGTGGCGAGGACCACCGCGCCGATCATCGTCGCGACGGTGAGCACGCCAAAGACCGTCGCGACGAGCACCAGGCCCGCGACGCTCTCCTTGGCCGCCGGGTACATCAAGATCGGGATGAGCGGCTCGCAGGGGCCGAGCACGAAGATCACGAACAGCACCCAGGGCGTGATCGGCTTGCGCTCCTTGCCATGGTCGTGCTCTTCGCCGTGTGCCTGCGAGTGGACGCGGCCCCGCACAGCGCGATGGATTCCCCACGCCGTGTACCCGACTCCGAAGACGAGCAGCGCCCAAGCCGCGAGATCCCCGCGCACCGACTCGATCAGCTCGAGCTTCACGAGCGCAGTACCGAGGAGCACGCCGGCGAACCCGAGCGCTATCGATCCGAGAACGTGGCCCACGCCGCAGGCGACGGTGATGGCCGTCGTTCGCGCAATGCCCCAGCCACGGGCGCGGCTCATCATCACGAAGGGCAGATAGTGGTCCGGGCCGGCCAGCGTGTGGAAAAAGCCGATCGACGCGGCGGTCGTGGTGAGGAGTTGGATCTCGGCGGAAATCAAGCTCGGTGCTCCGTTCGAATGGGCGATCGCACGGATCGCGAGGCCGCTATTGGTAGCACGGGCTCCAAACACGGTGCTACTCGCCCGCGCCGACGGCCTTGGTCCGGCCGGCAGGACGCGCTATCGCACCAGCCGCCGCGCCCTGCCCAGCCGCGGTTCGCGATCGGAGCGCTTCGTGCGCCGCCTCGGCCTGGCCTCGCCGAGCGGATCGGGACACAGCTCGCGCACGCGACAGGCGCCGCATTCGGCGCCCGACCAGATCGACTCGAAGAGCGCGGAGGTGCGGTCGATGATCTCGAAGTCCTCGGTGCCGAACCCAAGCTCGAAGTTGCGACGTTCGTCGGCCTTCGCGCCCAGACCGGCGCCAGTGAGGTTGGCGCTGCCGAGGTAGAGCCAGGCACCGTCGACGAGGACGGCCTTGAAGTGCACGCGCGGGCAGATCTTCAGCTCGAGCGCGCCGGCGACGAGCTTCTTCTTGCGGTCGAACGCTGCGCGGAAGGCCCTCGAGGGCAGCTCGGCGTGCAGGAGCCGCAGATCCACGCCACGGCTCGCGAGGTCGGAGAAGACGTCGAGGATGGAGACGAACCTCTCGCCTCGCTCGACCTGCATCTCCTTGACGTTGGCGGTGCTAATCCAGACCGACTCGCGCGCCTGCGCCAGGCGCTCGAGCACGACGCGCCGGTAGAGCTCACGACCGACGAGCAGCTCGGCCTCGAGCGAGCGCGGCCCGCTCACGCGCGCCCTCCCCCGCGCTCGGCCGCGTGCAGCGCGACCCGGAGCGCGGCGTGCCACAGCTTCGCCTCGGCCAGCGTCAGCCCGGCGCGCCGCAGGGTCTGCGCGAGATGGCGCACGCCATGGCGCGGCCGATCTGGGTCGGGAAACCCGCTCGCGTCGAGGAGCTTGCGAAGCACCGTCTCGAGCATCGTGAGCTCGCGGTCGGGCGCGCGCGGCTCGGCTGGAGCGGGCAGCGCCATCCCCTGTCGAGAGGCCTCGTGCAGCTCGTAGGCGTAGACGAGCACCGCCTGCGCCAGGTTGAACGAGGGCTGAATCGGCCCCGCGGGGATGTACGAGACCGCATGGCAGCTCAGGAGATGGTCGTTGGTCAGGCCGCTCGATTCGCCGCCGAAGACGAGGGCGACCTCGCCCCCATCGGTCAGCTCGGCGGCACGCAACGCAACCTCGCGCGGGGTGAGCCTGGGACCGCCCGGGATCGTCCGCGAGGTCGTCCCCACGACCCAGACCGCGTCGGAGACGGCCTCGGTCAGCGTGGAGACGGTGCGCGGCGCATCGAGCAGCTCCTCGGCGTGGACCGCGACCCTGCGAGCCGTCACCAGGTCGTCGGTGAGCGGATTGACGAGCGTCAGGCGCGACAGCTCGCAGTTGCGCATCGCGCGGGCCACCGCGCCCAGGTTCTGCGGCTCGGAGGTCTGGACGAGGACGACGTGGACGTTGTCGAGGTTCACGTTACTGCTCGACCGGCGGCAGGCAAGCGACGCGCTCGCTCTCGGGCACGTAGCTGTCGATCATCGTCGAGCCCCTCAGGTCACCGGTGTACTCGCCGGCGACGAGCTGGATGTGGTCGGGCACGACTCCGACGGCGAGGTAGGCGTCGAGGTCGGTCTCCTTGTTGCCGTAGGCCCACTCGACGACGACGCCGTGGTTCTCGACGAGCGACTCGAGGTAGGCGGTCTTGTAGGCCTGCGCGTCGGCGCCGTGCTCGCCGATGGTGCGCTGGGAGAGGTGGAAGACGCCGACCGGGAAGCTGTTCCTGTCGAACCAGCTGCGCGTGCCCTCGGTGATGAAGTCGGGGCGCGCGGTGAGGAAGATGACGCGATAGCCCTTGGCCGCGTAGATGCGGAAGGTGTCGTTGGCGCCCTCGCGCGCGGTCGGCGACATCGGGTCGAACACGGTCCACAGGCCGTCGTTCTCGCGCGTGGTGATCGTCCCGTCGATGTCGGAGACGACGACGCGCATCCCGGGTTCCCAAACGTGCAGCCAGAAGTTGGCTTCGCTGTGGTCGCCCTTGACCAGCATCTTCACCCGGTACGAGCCGACCGGCAGCCGGCGGTCCTCGGGGATGGTGAAGAAGATCCGCCCGCCGTCGTCCTCGACGCCGCCGACGGTGCCGTGATCGCCCTCGTCGCTGGTGTAATCGACGCCGATACGCGCCCAGCTCCCACAGGCGACCTCGATCCAGATCTCCACCTTCTCGTCCTTCAAGTCCTTGTCGGCACGCCCGTAGGCGAACTTGCCGATGAGGATCTGCTCCTGGCCGGGGTTGACGATGGCGTCGATGCCGCGATGCCTGGGCGCGCCCTGAGTGACGACGAACAGGCTGGTCGTCGTTTGGCGCCATTCCTCCGTCGGCGAGTCGGGGACAAATCCATCGCCGCGGCACGGGATCCACTCGGTCGGCGAGGGGCGCCGGTCGCAAACCTCGCCCGCGTCCGCCGGGCCCGCATCCGGCTCGCCAGCGTCCCAGCCCGCGTCAGGCTCCTGGCCGGCGTCCTCGCCCGCGTCCGCCTCGATGAAGCCGGCGTCCGGCTCGACGGCGGCATCGGGCGCGCCCGAATCAACGGCGGCGCCAGAAGCGTCGGCGTCCGGGCTCCAGCCCGCATCCTCGGCATCCGGCGTGCCGGGTTCGGGGCCGACGTCGAAGGCGCAAGCGGCAAAGGCGAGAACGATGACTGGAAGCAGACGATACATGCGGCGACTGTAGGAGGCGCCCGGTTCGCTGACAAGCGCGGCCGTGCCCGCCGACCCCTGGGCGCGAGGGGCAAAGGCGAAGACCTGCCGGCCGCGCATCGGGGCGTGGATTGACGGCGCGGCGGCCAACGGCCGCTCGGCCCGTGCGCCGTCGAGCCCGGAGCTGGCGCACGAAAAAACCCCTTGCCCGCGGAGGGCAAGGGGTTGGGAGGATTCAACCGGTCAGTTGCTCAGTCGATCTCGACGTAGACCTGCAGCACCTTGCCGCTCTTGTCGACCTTGACCTCGGCGTAGAGGCCACTCAGGCTGCTCGACATCCAGAAGCTGCCAGGGATGTCGTCGTCGGTGCCGACGTCGCACTCGGCGGCCCAGGCGGCGACGGCGTCGTGGAACTGCTGCTGGACGGTGGGCCAGGTCGCCTGCGGGCGCCAGCCGAGGACCGCGTCGCGGAACTGCTTGCCCTCGGGCGCGCTGGAGAAGAGGACCTCGTCGATGTACTTGTGGAGCGCGGCCTGCGCGATGGCCTTGGCCCGCTCAGCGTCGATCTCGACGGGCTCCTCGACAGTGGTCAAAGCTTTGGCCTTCTCGACCAGCGACGCGAGGGTCTTGGGGCTGGGCAGCCGGTAGCGCGCCTCGGGGTGCTCGGCATCGAACCGCTTGAGGATTGCCAGCAGGGAGGCGGGGTTGCGCTGCGCGAGCTCGCGCGCCGAGTTGACGCCCGCGTTCTCAAAGAAGTCGGCGGTCTTGGCTCCGATTCCACCGATCTGCAGGAGGTCGGCGCGGTTGACGGCCTCGCGGATCTCCAGGGTGCTCAGTCCTGCGGCCCGCGCCAGGGCACGCTCTGCGGTCGTGTTCGGGGCCGCCTCAAGCAGCTCTTTGGTGTTAGCGATGCCGACCTTCTTCAGCGCCTTGATCTCGGCGGAATCTAGGGTGGCGATAGAGCGGAGGCCGCAGGACTTGGGACCGATCGACATTGAGGACCTCTCCTTCGGATTGCCTAGCTTCACCTACATTCTCGCAGGCAGCCGCACCGAGTTGCTTATCGCCTCCTGCGCACGCCGATCCTGTCCGACGGCGGCGGGGGCGCTGCGGTTGGGGTGCGCGGAGCGACCTGGTAGCGCTGCAGCTCGCGCGTCGGGTTGCCCTGGTCGCCAAGCTCGTTCCATCACAGCCGAAGGCAGGCCGAAGCGTGGCTCGGCCGACTATCCCATCATCCAACAGTGCCCAGGGATGCGCTCTCTCACTACAATCCCGCGCGCCGTGAATCCGAACCCGCCGCGAATCTCTCGCCAACGTCTTCGCTCCGGGCCTCACGGGCGCGCAGCTCGGCCCCGAGGCAGACCTGGGCAGCGCGCTGGCATGGGTCTGCCGGCCGGGGCGGGCCGAAGGGTTATGGAGGGTCCGCGGCGAAGCGCTCTTGGAGCGCGTGGACAACACCGCGGAAGCGGTCGGCCCCGACAGGCCTCGCACCCCGTTGCACGTAAGTCCTCGCCCGTCCCCGTCGTGACGGACTTAGAGAGTCGTGCGAAGCCTGAAACGCTGGGAGGAGACTGCGCGAGCGCTCGAGCCTATTGGCTGGCTGCCGAGGCG
>JBMNNX010000265.1:0-9231 GCA_050942745.1 Myxococcales bacterium | reverse complement strand
GCGCAGCGAGGCCGAGGCGCGCAAGGTCAAGGCCGAGGCGTCGGCCCACGCCGCCGAGGCCGAAGCGCCCGCGCAGGAGCGCGCCCAGGAGCTTCGGGCGCAGTCGGCCCAGAACGACCTGTCGCGCGAGCACGAGCTGGCGAAGATGAAGCTCGCCCACGAGGTCGAGCAGGCCCGCGCGCAGGCGGCCGCGCAGCGCGAGGCCGCCGAAGCCGAGGACGCGCTCGCCGCCGAGCGCGCGCGGCGCGCCCTCGAGCTGCAGAAGGACGAGGCCGCCTCCACGGCCGAGGTGCGCCGGCTGGAGATGGAGCTGACGCGGCTCGAGGGCGAGCTGAAGGCCGCGATCGCGGCGCGCCAGCGCGAGGTCGAGAACACCATCTCCCTCGAAAAGCTGCAGAGCGACTTCGTCAACAAGGCCTTGCCCGAGATCGCCCGCGTGCTGCAGCAGCAGTTCGGCAAGGTGGAGATCATCGCCGGGGCGAACGAGAACCCCTTCGGCTTCCTCGTCCACGCCTTCGAGGGCGTGATGGAGGTGGCGAAGCGCGGCGGGCTCTCGTCGGCGGTGGCCGCCGCGGGCGCGCTGGCCAAGCCGCCGCCGCGGGCGAACGGCGCGCAGGCCGCCGAGAAGAAGCCCTCGTGAAGCCGCAGCGAAGCGGCCATCGCCGGTCGCCCCCGCGCTCGCTCTGGTCGTCGTCGGACGCGGGAAGGGGTGACCGGCTTCCGTTTCGCCGGCCTCGCTACTGGAGCGGATCGAGCACGACGCGGGTGCGCGCGTCGCCGCTGATATCGACGGCGACCATCTTGTCCTTGTAGCCCGGCGCGTTCACCTGCAGCTTGATCGTCCCGGGCGAGAACCCGGTGAAGACCGCGGGCCCGGGCTTGGCCATCGGCATCCCGATCACCTGGACCATCGCTCCGGGCGGCGTCGTCTCGACCAGCAGCGTGCAGGACTTCTTCTGAGTGCCCCAGCGAGTCGGCAGTTGCGAGACGGGCAGGGGCGCGGGGGGCAGCGGCGGAGTAGCCGCCTGCGGCTGCGCGGAGGTCGCGGGGGCCGCGGTGGCCGGCGCAGGCGAGGCGGGGACGGCGCTCGGCGGCGGCGCCGCGGTCGCGTAGGCCGAGGGAGCGGTTTGCGCGTACCCGGCCGCCGGGGGCGGAGGCGGAACCGGACTGCCGTAGGCCGGCGGAGGAGGCGCGACCTGTGCCTGATAGCCGGGCGCAGCCGGGGGCGGCGTCGGGGCTGCGGCGGGGCGAGGCGGCGGCTCGATGACCTTCGGCGCCGGGTTGAGCGGCGCGTGGACCTGTAAGTCCTCGCCCTCCGAGACCTGCAGCAGATCGACCCGGGTCACGTAGCCCTCGGCCGCGACCTTCAGCTCGTGCGTGCCGGGCGCGACCTTCGGGATGGTGACCGGAGCGGGGCCGTAGGCGACGCCGTCGAGCTGCACCACGGCATCGGGCGGGTCGGTCGTGATCTTCAGCGAGGAGGCGATCGCGAGCGCCGGCGACGCGACGAGCAAGCTGGCGAGCAGAGTCCGGATGAGCGTGAGCATGCGCTTTTTGTAGGCCGCGGCGCGAGGGCGGGTCAAACCTCGGGCCTGCCCTCGCTCCGATGAACAGCTCCACCAGTGTGCGAGGCCGGGGCCGAGCGACTGTGTCTGCCGACCAAGAGCTCACGCCCCGGTCACCCCGAGCGTAGGGGCGACCAGCGGTCGCCCCGAAGTCGAGGGGCCGCGGGGGCCTGTGGCCGCCACTCAGCCCGCGTCGGCTATCGGCGCCTTCCCGCAGGCGCGCAGGCTCGAGTCGAGCAGCTCGAGGGCGCGGCTGCCGGCGGGCAGCCGTCGGCCCACTTCGCTGCGGGTCAGCTCGATCGCTCCCCTGGCCGATATTGCCGCCGCCTCGCGCGTGAGCGCCCCCGAGCGCACCTGAAGGTGCAAGAGCAGCAGGAACGACTGCAGCACGTCGGTCACGTTGTAGGCCTGCACCTCGTCGAGGCGGCCGCTCGCCACCATCGACTCGACGTCCTTGCCGCTCATCCCCGGCTTGCCGGGGAGCCCGTGGAACTTGCAGAGCAGATCGAACCGCCCGACGCGCCCGAGCGCGCCGGCCGCCTCGCGCTGGAGATCGCAGTGGAGCTCGGGTGCGACCCGCGGGCTGTGGGGCGAGCCGAAGTACGCCGGCGCCGCGACGCGCAGTCGGCACGCCCACAGCTCCATCAGCGGCAGGTCGAAGCCGGTGCTGTTGAAGCCGACGCAGACGCGTCCCGCTATCGACTCGAAGAAGCGGCCGACGAACTGCTCGAGCGGCGCCTCGCCCGCGCGCCAGCACAGCCATCCGGTCGCGACGATGGGCTCTTCTGGACTGGCCTGGCGCCTTTCGGCGAGCAGCACCCCGCCGCAGACAGGCTCGTGGAACGGCAGCTTCAGAAAGCCGCTGCTCTCGGCGTGCTTCTGCTCGATGAGCCGCTGGCAGACCTCGAGCGGATCGACGCAAGGGGCGAGGTCGAGCACCTCGCGCGCCAGGGCGAGGTTGCAGCGCGTCTCGAGATCGAGGATGGCCCACTTCGGTTGGCTGTTCACAAGGCCATCCTAGCAACCAGGCTCAAAAGGCCGAGGTTTCGTCCGCATCGTTGGAAGCCGCGCCCCTCGCGCGACGGCTCCTCGGTCGGGCAGGGCGAGAGGCTCGAGGCGCTCCTCGGACCACGCCCCGGCTTTGCCTCGAGCCCACGCGATCGCTCGCGGGCTGGCAGGGCGCATGGCAACGCGCCTGTCGAGGAATCGAGCAGAGTCGCCGCGAATTCGCGGGTGCCCGGTGGCTGCGCTGAAAGATCGCCGATCTCGAATCGTGCTGCCGCGCAATGAACCCCGAAGTCAGTAGCTCAGGAGCCCTTCATGCGCGCGCCTGCGCCCGCCTCGTCCAGAGGGTCCGCAGCGGCGACAGGTCAAAGCGCGAGACCCCGATGAGCGAGACCAGGGCCAACAGCGTGAGCGGCGTGATGAGCGCGAGCCACTCGGCGTGCACGATGTGAGTGACGATGGCCCCGATCATCACCGCGCTGATCATCGCCGCGCCGAAGGAGGCGAGCCGCGGGATGAGCAGCAGGATGGCGCCCGTCGTCTCGACCGCGCCGATGAAGAACATGACCCAGAGCGGATAGCCCCAGCCGATGAAGTTGGTCGGGTGCGGCGGGTTCGCCGCCAGCTTCTGCGTCCCAGTCATGATGAAGAGCGCGGAAGCGACGAGCGTCGCGAACCAGAGGGTCACCTTTCCGAACACGCCTGCTTTCACGAGCTAGCTCCCACGGCGCGAACGAGGCTGGCGCTCGGCGCAGAGGCGGCGGTCGCCTGTCGGCGCTTCGCCGATCCGAGTCCTGCCCTCAGAGGTTCGCAAAGCTGATCTCTTCGGGAATCTGCCCAGTCCCTCCGCAGTAGCTGCACGGGTCTTCGACCTTGGTCAGACCGACATAGCGGCCCCGGCCGAGGCAGCCTGGGCAGGTGATTCGCCGCTCGCGTTTGTCGGGCTCGCCCCAATCCGAGCGATCCAGCACGGTGCCGTCCGACAGGAGATTTACTCGCGTCATCATCTCGATGCCCTCGAGCTCTGGGAGCGCCGACTCTTCGCAAGAGAGGCGGGCGGTGTGGCGATCCTGAAGGTGCGGACTCTCCGCGTCGGCCACCACCGGCTGCCCGGCAGGCGCTGGGCGGGTTCTTGGTCACATGGCGCGCGCTCGTCACACGAGCGTGCAGTGGCGTGCCCTCGTTTCGAGCGACGCGAATTCGCGGAGATCGATGAAGCTGTCGGCGCGGCGGGCCGAGCGCAAAGACGAGGCGAGCCGGCCGCCGCGGGGAAGAGCGCGGCAGGCCGGCTCGAAAAGAGCTTCGAGGGATGCGTGACTACTCGGACTTGCGAGACTTGCGCCTGCCGGTCGCGAAGTAGTTGATGGCCGGCTTGAGCGCGTCGGCGAGGACGGGATTGCTGTCGGCGATGCGCACCAGCGCCGAGTAGTAGGCGAGCGCCGCCCACCAGCACTCCGAGCGGGCGGTCAGGATGGTGTCGGAGAGCGTCTGGGCGAAGCTGTTGGTCTCCGCCTCGACGGGGCCGAGCTGACGGGCCAGAGCGAGGTCGTTGCGCATGCCCTCGACCGAAATGCCCGGCAGCGACACGCCGTAGCGGCTGGCCAGGTCACCCATGAGCTCGACGATCCATTCGCCGTCGGGCCGCATCTTCAAGGCCCTCCCGCGCTCCTCGGTAGACAGGGGCTGCGTGAAGGACTCGCACTTCTTCGCCGCGGCGCGAATCGCGCCGCGCACCTCCTCGATCGTCTCGGGAGTGGGGTTGTTGCTGCCGACACGGTCCTTCATGGGGCTCCCTCCTGTTTGCGGGGTTGGTTGATGAGCGGAGGCTACCCGCAGGAGAAACCGGGGGACACACAAAAAGATCAGTAGGCTAGCGAATGTCACATATATGACTGAAAGTCGGCTCGATCCCACACCCGAACGGAGGGGTGATCCAAAATGGCCTATCTCGGAGACCGAATCTTCGGTCCTCGGGACCGGTTCTTCGGTCCTCGCGACGCGAGCTCGGCTCCCGGGACCGAACCGTCGGTCTTCCCGATACGACGTGGCGTCGGCGAGACGGAACCGCCGGTCTTCGAGACCCGATGTCGGCTCCGGGAGAGCGGACCGGCGGTCCTCGTGACACGAGGGAGGCTCGGCGAGCCCGGGCGCCTCGTCTTCTCGAGGGAAAGCCGGATCCAGAGCGGCGCAGCACGCGCCCGGGGCGGACGTCGCGCCAGCCGGATGCGCTCCCGTGTCGCGGCGACGCCGCGGCCGACGAGGCGCGCTTTCTTCGACCTCGGTGGCTTGTGCGGCGAGTATGAGGACCATCGAGCCGCACTCGAACGATGGGAGAAGGGGCAATGACGGCAACGCAAGAGCTTGTCCAGGGAATGGCGGAGGGGCGCGAGTGGAGCCTGATGGGCGACACCACCGCGGTGCGCAACCTGCTCGAGCGCGTTTACGACGAGCGCTATCACCGCGCCGCCCACCACAAGGACCGCTTTCAGGTTCGGGTGAACCTTCAGAAGAAGGCCGACGCCGCCTCGTACGCCGGCTGGATCACCGCCGAGAACCCGACTTCTGGCCCGTATCAGGGCACCTCGTTCGTCTGGATGCCCGGCGATGAGGGGAGCGTCGCGGTCCTCGTCATCGGCACCGACGGCTTCGGCGCCGACGCCGCCATCCTCGGCCGGCCCGGGCACGGGCGTCGGCTGCGCGCGCTCTCCCGGCTCCAACGCGGCAAGGTCTGGGTCAAGCCGGATCTCCTCGACATCTCGACCGAGATCCCTCCGGCCGTCTCCAGCCGCTGGCCCGAAATACCCGCGGCGCTCAAGCAGTACGGCCGGGTCATCTACGCCGCGGTCGCCGTGCGCGACGAGTCCGACGGCAAGGCGGTCGAGGATCTGCTCGACCTCTTCTTCTACGAACACGGCACGCCGCTGACCGCGGAAGCGAGGAAGCGTTGGGATGCTCGCCTTGACGAGATCGCGGGGGCCATCTTCCCTGCCGTAGAACCCGAGGATGTCCTCGCCATCCTGCGTGAGCGGCGGTTCGTCATCCTCGAAGGACCTCCCGGCACCGGGAAGACCCGCCTCGCCTACCAACTCGCCGATCGCATCGGATCGGCGACGCGCGTCCAGTTCCACGCAGCGCGCACCTACGAGGACTTCGTCGTGGGGCTCTTCCCCCGGCCGACGGGAGACGGACTCGCCTTCGACGTTCGGCCGGGCGACCTGCTCGTCGCGAACAAGGAGGCGCGCTCACGCGAGCACCTGCTCATCCTCGACGAGATCAACCGCGCGGATCTCGCCCGCGTCCTCGGCGAGGCCATCGTGCTCTTCGAGCCCGGCGAGCTGGAGCGGAAGGTGCGCCTGCCGCACTCGCCCGAGGGTTACGAACCCGAGCTCCAGCTTTCGCCGCACCTGCTCGTCGTCGGCACGCGCAACACCTCCGACCGGAGCGTCGCGCGCATGGACATCGCCACCCGCCGGCGGTTCGCCTTCGTCGAGTTGTGGCCGTCGCTGGACGCGGTGGAAGAGGGCGGTGTCGGCTTCGCCACCGAGCTCTTCGCCGACGCGATCCGCACCTTCGCCGAATTCGCCGACGAGGAGACGCTGCGCCTCGTGCCGGGGCACGCCTACTACCTCGATCCTCGGCCCGACCTCGGCCGCGAAGGGCGCGAGGACCGCGTCGCCCGCCGCATTCGGTTCGAGCTCTTGCCGTTGCTGCGCCACTACCTCGACGAGAAGCTGTGTGCGGGAGCGAGCGAGGCGATCGCGGGCCTCGCGGACCGGATTGAGGCGCGTCTCCTGGAGCGCTGATGGCGAGTGCTCGGGGCAGGAAGGCGCGCTCGCGCGGAGCGCTCGCCACGGCGGTCACCGCTTCGCGCCCGCTGCTGAAGGCAGTCGATCACGGCGAGCCGATTGCGGTCGAGGGGCGCGACGTCGGCGCGATCGGTGATCGGTGGATCGAGCCGTTTCTCACCGCCAATCAGGCTGGGCTGCGGCGGCTCGAGCTGAGCCATGAGGTCCGCGCCGACCCGACGCCTCGAGTAATGCTTCGGCCGGGCTCGCGCATTGGCGCGATACCGCTGCTCAGCCCGGCGACCCGAAGGGTGGCGGCGGGTCTCCTCGTCGAGCCGCGCTTTCGCTGGGCTGCGCTCGGCGCGGTCTTCGATGCGATTGGCTTTTCGGTCGAGCCCGCTCTCGGCGGAGCGGCGCTGGTGCCGGGGTCGGCGCGAGAGGTGCCGCCCTGGATGCTGGCCGCGCCGGTGATCGAGCGCATCGCGGCGCTGATGCGGCACCGCAGACGAGGCTTCGTCGAGAGGACCGAGCAGCGGACGAGCCCGCGGGGCCGCGTGGACTGGACCAGTTGGGCCCGCTCGCAGGTCCCGCGGGGCGCGTGGACGACGTTCCCCTGCCACTTCACGGAGCCCGACGACGACCCCGACCTGCTCGCCTCGATTCGCTGGACGCTGTCGCGCCTGGAGGAAGACCTGTCGCGTCTGGCATGGTCGCTCCCCGCGAGACATCTCCTGCGGCGCACGGCCGAGCTTCAAAGCGAGCTGGGCCCCGGAGCCATGGGGCGGCCGTCCGTCTTTCCGACGCGCGCAGGCGACTCGGGCTTCGTCGCGGCTGCCCTCGAGGCGATGGCCTGGGTGGCCGAGGAGCGCGGACTCGGCGGAGCCCGAAGCCTCGATGGGCTCGCCTGGGACCTCTCGATCGATGCGGTCTGGGAGGCGTGGGTCGCCCGCTTTGCCGCGCTCCTCGGGCGCTTCCTCGGCATGGTCGCCAGTCCGTTCCAGGTGGCGAGACGGTCGCTGCGGTGGGAAGGCGGAGTCCAATCGATGGGCGCGCTGGTTCCCGACGTCGAGCTCCGCTCGGCGGGCCGCGTCGTGTGGATGGACGCCAAGTACAAGGCGCACCTTTCGCTGCTCGCGCGCCGCGGGTGGAGCGGTCTCTCGGAGGACGTTCGCGCGGAGCACCGGGCGGACTTGCACCAGGCGCTCGCCTACGCCGCGCTCTCCGACGCGCTCCAGGTTGACACGGTCCTCGTCTACCCGCAGCTCGGGGAGGACGACCGCGCGCCAGCGACAGTGGCGACCGTGACCTCGGGCCGCCGTCGCGTGCGGCTGATACTGGCCGCAGTTCCCTTCGGCTATCGCAACCCCGAGCAGCAGGAGCGGTCGCTCAAGTCGTTTCGCGAGCTGCTCGCGGCCTGAAGATGTGTCGAAGAATCCTCCGAGCGATCCCCGGTCAGCCCGAGCCGCTTCGACGCGCTCAGGAGGCCGAGCTTGCGAGGCCGAAGTCGAGGGCCACTCGACTTCGGGCGGGCCCGTCCGGCCTGAGCGCAGCTGCCGACGCTTGCGTCGGCAGCGGAGTCGATTCCGTCGCGACCTCTCGACTCCGCTTCCCGCGTTCCGCGGGAAGCTACGCTCGAGATGACCGGGGCGAGGAACCACGGCGTCGAGTGCTCGCCCTCACCCCACAACCCCATCGAACCCCGCCTCCCGCGCTCGCCCTTCGGCGCCCGCGGGCACCAGCGGCTTGATCCCTCGCTTCGAGAGCCGCGCGAAGCGCGCGAGCAGCGTGACTCCGACCGCGGTCAGCCCGGCGCACAGCCCCCACCACAAGCCGATGATGCCCTTGTCGCCAAAGACCCCGAGGCCGACGGCGATGGGCATGCCGACCGCGTAGTGCCCGAGCAGATTGGTGACGAAGGGAAAGCGCGTGTCGCCCGCCCCGCGCAGCACGCCGGCGCCCACGGCCTGCAGGCCGTCGGAGATCTGGAAGAAGGCGGCCACGGTCACCAGCGGCGCGGCCGCGGCGATGACCTCGGGCCGGTCGCTCATCACCGAGGCGAGCGTCTCCGGGAAGAGGAAAAAGACGATCGCCGAGCAGGCCATGAAGCCGCCGCCGGCGATGAAGGCCGTCAGCCCGGCGCGCCGCGTGCCTGCCGAGTCGCCGGCGCCTATCGCCCTGCCGACCCGCACCGACCCGGCCGCGCTCACCCCGAGCGCGACGGTGAACGAGAAGCCCGCGAGCGTCAGGGCGACCTGGTGCGCGGCGAGCGAGCCGCTGCCGAGCCGGCCCGCGAGGAACGCGACGAGGGCGAAGACGCCGACCTCGGCGAGCATCTGCAGGCCGATGGGCCCGCCGACGCGGAAGGCCCGGCCGAGATCGACCCGCGCCGGGCGGCGCATCCGCGCCTCGAAGCCGGGCACCGCGAGGCGCCGCAGCGCGGGGAGGATGGCCGCGAGCTGCACGAGCACGCACAGCGTGCTGGCGAGCGCCGCGCCGATGACGCCGAGCGCAGGGACTGAGCGCAGCGCCCCGGTCCACTCCGGCAGCCCGGCGCCGCCGAAGACGAGCAGCAAAGTGGCCCCCAGGTTGACAAGGTTGGCGGCGACGACCCCGACGACGAGCGCGCGGGGACGCCCGACGGCCTGCAGGTAGCTGCGCGCGCCGGTGAAGAGCAACAGCGGAATGAGCCCGGGCGCGCGAACGACGAGGTAGCTGCGCGCGCAGGCCGCGGTCTCGGCTTCGATGCCGGCCAGCTCGAAGACCGGGCCCATCATCATCAGCGGCAGCACCAGCGGCACGCCGACGAGCAGCGACATCCACACCGCCTGCCACAGCAGCATCCGCGCGCGGACCCGGTCTCCGGCCCCGAGCGCCTG
>JBMNNX010000264.1:0-9257 GCA_050942745.1 Myxococcales bacterium | reverse complement strand
TTCTCGATGCCGATGGTCGCGTCGGCCGTGTCGGCGCTCGAGCGCGAGATGGCGCCGTAGTAGATGACGATTGCTCCGCTGCGCTCGTGGAGGTCAACCTGCACATCGCGGGGCGACCCGTCGCTGTAGTCCTGCCAGCCCTGATACTTGATGGAGAAGACCCGGTCCGGCGCGGCTCCGGCCACCGTGTACGCAGCGCTGCCGGTGCTGCGCAGGCGCATGTCATCCCACCAGAAGGCGATGAAATTGTTGGGGGAGCTGGAGCTCGGAATCGCCGAGTTGTTGTAGCAGCCGCTGCTTGGGCCACAGTAGGTGTTGCTGAAAAGGAGAAGACCGTTGGTGCTCGCCTGCAGCGACGAATACTGCGTCCCGTAAAAGACGAAGGGAAATGGAAGGGAAAGCGCGGGCGTTTCCCCGTCGTCTTCGCTGTCGAAGCGTACGGTCGTCCACCCGGTGTACGTCGGCGCGACCCCGGGGCTTGGAGGTGAGACGACGTAGAGCGTTTGAGCGACCGCGCCACTCGAGAGACAAGCGCACGCGATTGCCGTCAAGGAAAGAAGCGCTCTTCTCATGGTTACCTCGCGAGGCCCGGTTACTGGCAGATGGCGGTGTAGGTGACCCGAACGGTCGAGCCTGGCTCGGGCGCCGCCGATGGCTCGAAGTCGATGGCGTTGGCCGACGCGTTGTACGCCCAGCGCGCGCCCGCGGGGAGCGGGGCGCCGTCAACCTCGACGAGGATCGGCTCCGCAGTATCCGGCAGCTCGCTCAGGTGGAAGCGCGAGCGGGACGCCGAGCCAAAGGCTACCGCGCCGATGTTGGACATGGCCGCCGGCCAGTCCGTGCTGCAGATCTCTTCGAGGGCACCTCCCGTTGCCGCCACCAGCGTTCTGGCGCGGTGCGACTGCCCGGCGGTCAAGTCGTCGTATTGGCAGCTGCCACCCGGCAAAGACGCTTGTGTCGGAAGCATGCCGGAGACCGTGTACTGGTTTGGCCCTTTCAAGCGATCGAGGAAGCCGGCGTAGCGGCTGAGCGGAGTCTGATCCTGGTCCGCGGCGTCGGAGACCAAGACGATGGAGAGCAGGGCGTCAGGGCGCAGGAAGCCGGCGTTGTGCGTGCTGAGCAAGGGCTCGCTGAGCGCCAGCTCGACCGGCTTGAAGAGCAGCTCCTCCCAGTGCCCGTTGGTCCCGACGTTGACGTTCTGCGCGAACACCTGCTGCTTGTTGGGCGTCGTGGGCGTGATGACCCGCGTACCGCCCTGCAGCGGCACGAATCGCCCGTTCGCGAAGTCCTGCGAGGGATCGACCGAGGTCGTCGTCACCGCGATTCGGTAGTCCACTCCGTGCGAGTCGGCGTACGCGATGAACGACGAGAAGGCAGCCCCGAGCGCGACCTGCTTGTCGTACATCGAGCAGCTATCGTCGACGACGAGCAGCACGTCGACCTTGGGCACAGCGTCGAGGTGGAACACGTCGGTGCGGGTCGAGTTGGTCGCGCCGTTGCCCCAGAGCGGGACGACGATGGCCTCGCCTCCGGAGGTCTCGAGGCGGACGGTTGAGGTCGCGCGACCGAGGACGCTCGGGCTGAAGACGACCCGAAACATCGTGCTCTCGTTCGCCGCGAGGGTCGCCGGCAGCGAAGGCATGTGGCTCACTCTGAAAGCGTTCGAGCCGCTAGGCAGGAGGTCGAGCGACGTCAGCTCGACGGGCGTGGGACAGAGGTTGAGGGCGATGAAGTTGGCCCCGTCCGAGTCGCAGCCGACCGCGACGTCGCCGAAGTCATGGCGATCGGGAACCAAGGCCAGGCAGGTAGGCTGGCTCGAGCCGATGAGCGGGATAGTCGCCTTGGGCCTAGAGGCGCTCGAGGTGAACACCTCGACGGCCCCCGCGAACCCGGCGTGCTGCCCCGGTGAGAAGCGTACGGCAATCTCCAGGGACTCGCCGGGCTCGAGGTTGACGTTGGAGGTGGGAGGATCGACCAGCGCGAGCTCGGCCGGCGTTCCGTACGCGAG
This sequence comes from Myxococcales bacterium, assembly GCA_050942745.1. Taxonomy (GTDB): domain Bacteria; phylum Myxococcota; class Myxococcia; order Myxococcales; family UBA5297; genus UBA10939. The sequence continues at coordinate 7,249 of JBMNNX010000264.1, read as the reverse complement.
CCGCGGCGGCGAGATCACGCAGACGTCCGCCGCGCTGATGGAGGTGTTGCGCACGGCGAACGACAGCGTGCGCGTCGCCCCGGGGAGCAGGTTGCCGAAGTCGAGCTGCGCGGGAACGACCTCGTACTCGCAGTGCGGGAAGGTCGTCGCCTCCGCGCTGAGGGCGATGTCGATCGCCGGCTTCAAGAAGTCGTTCGAGTAGATGCGCAGCGTCGCGTTGTACCGCCCGGGGGCAGACGGCGAGAAGACGATCGGCAGCGCAACCTCGGACCCGGCGGGCAGCCCGCGGCTCAGATAGCCTATCGGCGGCCATTCGATGGTGAAGCCGGTCGCGTCTCCGAGGAGCTCGGCCGGCGTCTCGGTCCAGGTCCCGTCGGCGGCGCGCACCGCAAAGCGCAGGTTGTCATCGTCGGTCCCCGGCTCGTCGCGGCCGACGTTCGACAGCGTGATCATCTCGGTCCTGCTGCCGCCGACGGCGACGACGTCGAAGTCGAGTGAGCGCGGCCGGGCATCGAGCTCCGGCCCGCCTCCGCGGCCCATGAGCGCCACCTCCTTCGACGGCAGCGTCGGGTCGTCCGACTCGAAGACCAGGCGCGCACTCGAGAGGCCGGGCTCGTCCGGCGTGAACACCACAGCGACCTCGGCCTGCCCGCCGGGCGCGATCGAGAGCTGCCCGCTCGCCGCGAGCTCAAACTCCCCGCCGGCCAGGGTTTCGAGCGTGAAAGGCCCGGCGTGCAGCTCGCGATTGCCCAGGTTCTCCAAGCGAAGCTTCAGCGTCGAGCTCGCGCCGATCGGCACGAAGCCGTAGTCAAGGGCGAACGGCGAGACGACGAGGGCGTGTTCGACGCCATTCCCCGAGAGCTCGACGATGGCGGTCTGGCAGTGCCCCTCACCGCTGATGGCCAACGTGGCCGAGTGCGCGCCGAGCCGAGAGGGCCGGAACTCGATCTCGATGGAGAGGGTCGCGCCCGGCGCGATAGAGCGGCTGCCCGGCGGGAAGTTGACGAGGTTGAAGGCGCTCGCGTCGGCCCCGCTCGGCAGCGCGATGCCGACCTCCAACGGCAGGGCCGAGGGGTTGGCGACGTCGAGGGACTTGACGAAGCCGGTCCCCACGGCGACCGAGCGGAAGTCGAGCGAGGAGGCGAGCGCGGCGCAGCCCTTCTGCAGTCCCGTCCCGCGAAGCTGCAGCGTCAGTGACTCGACGGAGCCGTCGCGGATTCCCAGGCTGGCGGCCGCGAGCCGGTCGCCAGGAGCGAGGGGCGAGAAGAAGAGCTCAATCTCGCGGTTCTCGCCCGGGGCGAGGACGAACGGGGCGAACGCGTGTCCGAAGGCCGAGTCCGTGTTCCCGCCGAGCATCAGCGAGACGACCTGGAAGCTGCCCGCGCCGGCGTTGTAGATCGCGACGCGCCGCGAGGCCGACTGGCCGACGAGCACGCTGCCGAAGTCGACCTCGAGCTCGCGCACCAGCTCGCTGCCCGAGGCGCTGTGCGAGACGAAGAACGGATCGCCGACCGAAGCGCCCGCATCGACCGGGGGCGCGGTTCCGGTATCGGCTGTTTCTTCGGTCGGCTCGAAGGGGCAGGCGCTCGAGACGATCGCGAGCGACGCGATGAGCGGAAGGTAGGGCAAACGGCGCATGGCTTCCTCGCAGCGTTTGGGGGGCCGGGTGCAGCCTTGGGGGTACGACCGGGCAATCGTAGCGCAGAAAGAGAGGCGGCCGGCGGAGGTGAAGCCCGGTGGCCGGCCCTGCGAGCGTCCAGTCGGCTTGGCGGAACGCGGCTGGCGCAATGACGAAGAGGCCCGCGACGCGTCCGTCGCGGGCCCTTCGCGTCGACGCCGTCCTCGCCGGTCAGTGCGCGTGCCCGCTGGCGTGGACCGACTGCACGATGCGCTCGACGTAGTGCACGTATTCGACGTAGGCGGCCACGAACTCGCGGCCGGCGGCGACGCTCTCGTCCTTGCGCTTCTTCGCGGCGACCGCCTTCGCGAAGCGCTGGCGGATGCTGTCGCCGGTGTGCGCGAGGATCTGCTTCAGGAACGGCTCGATGTCGCCCTTGGCGAGCGCCTCGTCGAGCTTCAAGGTGACCGGGTCGGTCGTGCCCGCGGCCTTGAGCCCGGTGTAGGGCGCGTTCTCACCGGCGCGGTGGATGCGAACGAGCGTGTCGAAGAAGGCGCGGTCGGCGAGCGCCTTGGCTTCGGGGCCGAGCTTGCGGACTTTCAATGACTGCGCGAAGGCTGCCCGCAGCTCGTTCTCGTCGGCGGGACGGACCCACTTCAAGACGGGCGTCAGGTCGCCTTTGTCGAGCGCGGCTTGGGCTTCGACGACGACCGGGCCGTCGAGGCTGTCGCAGTGGGCCCACGCCGCCAGCGGCGCGAAGAGGGAGGTTGCGAGGATCGCGGAGACGATTGCACGCATCAGGTTGCTCCTTTCTTGAGGCTTCCGTTCGCCTCTTGGGCGCAGCCCGAGCTTTGCGGGCCGAAGTCGAGAGGCCCTTCGACTCCGCTCCCGCCGCAAGCGGCGGGAGCTACGCTCAGGGTGAACGGAGCTCGGCGTCAGCCGCGGATCATCGTGAGCAGCATCTTGAAGCGCTGCTTGGCGTGGACCGCGTGCGGCACGTTGGCCGGCATCATCACGGTCTCGCCCGCCTTCACCGTCACCGGCTTGCCACCGACGACCAGCTCGGCCTCGCCGTCGAGCACCTGGACGAAGGCGTCGTAGGGCGCGGTGTGCTCGTTGAGCGACTGGCCCGCGTCGAACCCGAAGAGCGTCATCGAGCCGATGGGCTTCTGCACGATGGCGCGGCTGACGACGGAGCCGGGCGCGTAGCTGATCAGGTCAACCAACCGGACGGCCTGCGACGGGGGGATGGGATTGGAGTTGCTGGCGTTCATCGCTTTGTCTCCTGGTTCGAGGGGATGGGTCGGTGAATCGGCTTCTTCGCACGCCGAGGCTCAGCTCCAGTCGAGCAGGCGGCGCTCGCCTTCGAGCTGGCGGATGTGCGTGACGTCTTGCGTGACTTCGAGGGTCCCGCGGTAGGCCTTCTTCGCGTCGCGCACCGCGAAGTAGCGGATGAGCAACATCCGGCCGCGCATGTTGATCCAGAACTCGGCCGAGTCGCGCTTGCCCTGGCGGAACTCGTCGAGGATGCGCTCGACGATGTGTTGGCTCTTGGGCGGGTGGCAGTTCTGGACCTTGCGGCCGATGACCTGCGGGCTGCGCGGGAAGATGCGCGTCTCGCCGCCGGAGTAGTAGCGGACCTCGTCGTTCTCATCGACGAACGAGATCTCGACCGGCAGGTGGTTGAGCACGAGGTTGACCTGCTCGACGCTTAGCAGGCCGGTGTCGAGCGCGAGCCGCGCCAGGCTGGGCTGCGCGGGCTGCTCAGCCTCTTCGCGCGGCTGCCACCCGGCGCCCGGCTTCGCCAGCGTGTAGCCGATCTCGGCCTCGGCCTTGCGCACCTCGGCCCAGTCCGCGTCGGTGAACAGGTCCAGGCACATCGGGAAGAGGATGGCCTCCTCCTTGAAGACCATGTCGACCAGCTCCCTGGCCGCCTCCGAGCCGTCCTTGGCGAGCGCGGCGGCGTCGCCGGCCTCGGCCGCGGCGCGCGCGGTCTTGAGCAGCGCGCGGATGTCGTCGTGCACCGCCCACATCACCTGCGGCGGGCCGCTCACCCCGGCCTTTTCCAGGAGCGGGAAGATCAGGTTCTCCTTGCGCACGTAGTGGCGCTCCACGCTGGCGAGCTGTTCGAGCAGGCCCCTGATGGCCGCGCGCCGGGCCTCGAGGCGCTCGGGCCGCGGCGGCGCGCCCAGCGCGGCGATTTCGGCTTCGAGCGCGCGGCAGGCCCGCTCGAGCGCGCGGTTTTCGAGCATGAAGGTGTGGACCGGGTGCCCCGGCGGCATCTCGGGCGTGCCCTTGCCCGCCAGCGCGGGCTTGAAGACCTCGACGTGCAGGGTGCACAGCCGTCGCACCTCCTCGGCCGGCATGCCGTCCTTGGTGATGAGCTCGTTCTCCAGCCGCCCGATCTCGGTCGCGCCCACGTCGCGCAGCAGCAGGTCGAAGCGCTCCTTCAGATCGGCCAGGTCCTGGCCCTCGTGCAGGCCGCGGATGATCGACTTGAGCGTCTCGCGCCTCGCCTGCGCCTCCTCGGGCCTCGCCGGCGCCAGCTCGCCGATGGCCGGCCGCTCGCCGGTGTGGCGCTCGATCTCGGAGGCGATGTCCTCGAGCATCGCTTGGGCGTCCTTGCCGCCGATCTTGGCCGCCATCGCCACCGTCGCGATGCGCCCGAGCGTCGCGCGCACGGCCGGGTTCTTGAGCTTGGAGAACTCGGGCGCGTAGCCGACCAGGTAGTCGAGCAGGAAGGGGCGCGTCTCGAGCAGGTCATGGATCTTGGTGTTCTCGTTCAGGTTCATCGTGCGCCTCTGCTGGAAAGGGGTTCGGTCTTTAGATGACGGCGCTCAGGCCTCGTCACGCTCGCGGGCGGCGAGCGGCACCCAGCGCGCCTCCAGGCTCTCGCCGAGCTCGACGAGCTCGCGCTCGAGCTCCCGGTGCTGCTGTCCGTGGGCCTCGACCTGCTCGGCCAGGCTCTTCAGCGCGGCTTCGGGCAGGTGGCGCTCGGCCATCGGGTAGAGGACCTGGTCCTCCTTGCGGATGTGGGCCGAGAGGACCTGCGAGAACTGGCCGGCGGCGAGATCGGCCTCGAGCGCGTCCTCGAAGGTCCAGGGCTCCGACCGCGTTGCCAGGTCGCGCAGCTTGCGTACGAGCGCGCGGCCCTGCTCGTGGTCGAAGAGCATCACGGCGATGGGCCCGGCTTCGCGCGAGAAGCCGCTCTCGACCATGCGCGCGAAGAGGATGTCCTCCTCCTTGCCGTGGTGGTGCTTGTCGGCAAACGCAGTGAAGAAGCGGGCAAATCGCTCGAGCTCGGCGCGCTCGGTCACCTCGCCGGCGCGCACGCGGGCGGTGTGCGCCTCGAGGGCTGCGAGCACGCGCTCGATGAGCCGGTGCTCGGTCATCAGGGTTTCGATCGGGTCCAACTCTTCCTCCTTGGGCATCGACTCCGTCGGTTTTCGCGGGGGAGGAAGAGCAAGGGCCTTGCCAAGGCGCAAATTCAGTGATTTGCGGCAGTTAGCCGGTTGTTCTTCGATCGTGTCACCGAAATATGGTTGCGGCGGCACCCATATAGCGTTAGGCAACCAAATATGAGTGCGTCCTGCAGACCCCAGCACAGCCGCGAGGAGAGCGAGGCCATCATCGACAAGGCGATCAGCGCCGTGCTCGCCACGGTCGATCTCCAGGCGGTCCTCGAGAGGACCGCGCGCCTGCTGCGCGGCCACTTCGGTGAGACGCGGGTGGCCATCCTGCGGCTGCTCGAGAAGCCTGCCGGTGAGGTCGAGGTGCTGTTCGTGGACGACCCGCGCTTCCCCGGGCCCGAGGCGGGCAGCCGCTTCCCGCTCGCGGGCTCGGCCTGCGGCGAGGCGATTCGCACCAAACGCCCGCTCGTCGTCGATCCCATCGATCCCAAGGCGCCCGGGCATCGCGAGGAGGCGTTCGTCGCGCCCCACGGCTACAGCTCGCTCGTCACCTTCCCGCTGCTGTTCGAGGGCGAGCCGCTCGGCGCGCTGCAGGTCGCGCACTTCCCCGAGGCGGGCCTGCTCTCGTGCTGCCTGCGCACCGCCGAGAAGATCTCGCGGCTGCTCGCCATCGCGCTGCACAACAGCCTGATGGTCGAGGAGGTGAAGCGGCTCAACCGGCTGCTCGACCGCGAGAACGCGCGGCTGCGCGAGGAGCTGCGCGAGGTGCGGCGCGAGTCGCGCTATGTCGCTGAGAGCCCGGCGATGCGCGAGGTCATCGAGCGAGTGCGGCTCGTCGCCGCGCTCGAGACCACCGTGCTCGTGCGCGGCGAGACCGGCACCGGCAAGGAAGGCCTCGCGCGGATGGTCCACGACTTCAGCCCGCGCTTTGGCGGCCCGTTCGTCGCGGTCAACATGGGCGCCATCCCCGAGACGCTGATCGAGAGCGAGCTGTTCGGCCACGAGAAGGGCGCCTTCACCGGCGCCACCCGGCGCAAGGCCGGTCGCTTCGAGCAGGCCGAGGGCGGCACCATCTTCCTCGACGAGATCGGCGACGCGCCGCAGTCGGTGCAGGCGCGCCTGCTGCGCGTGCTGCAGGAGCGCGAGGTGCAGCGGGTCGGCGGCGACGAGCCGATCAAGGTGGACGTGCGCGTGGTGGCCGCGACCAACCGTCCACTCGAGAAGATGGTCGAGCAGGGCACGTTCCGGGCCGACCTCTACTACCGGCTCAACACCTTCCCCATCGAGCTGCCGCCGCTGCGCGAGCGGGTCGAGGACATCCGGCCGCTCGTCACCTGGTTCCTCGCGCGGCACGCGGCCTCGATGCACCGCAAGCCGCCGGAGGTGAGCGAGGCGAGCTGGCGGGTGCTCGAGAGCATGGAGTGGCCGGGCAACGTGCGCGAGCTCGAGAACTACGTGCAGCGGGCGCTCATCCTCAGCCCCGAGGCCGAGCTGGTGTTGCCGGAGACCGAGCGCAGCGCGGCGCGTCCGCGCGCGGCGGCCCGGGCGGCCTGCCCGCGCAGCTTCGAGGTCGAGGTGCGCGAGGTGATAACCCGGGCGCTCGACGCCGCCGAGGGCCGGATCTACGGCCCCAACGGCGCGGCGGCGCTGCTCGGGCTCAAGCCGACGACGCTGCAGGGCAAGATGCGCAAGTACGGGATCAGGCGCGGCTGAGGAGCGGGAGGCGGAGGGGAGGGGCGCCGCCGTCCCGTCTCGGACAGCCGCGCGCCGTGTCGCGGACCCCGCCGGGACTTAGGCCGCGCACGGGGGCGCTGTCGGTGCCCGACGACGCGCGCCTGCGCGCGCACGGAGGCTCTGTCGGTGCCCGACAACGCGACCTGCGCGTGCACGGAGGCTCTGTCGGTGCCCGACAACGCGACCTTGCAGCGCACGGAGGCTCTGTCGGTGCCCGACATGTCGTCCGTTGCACGCTTGGGACCCCCAAATGGGGGCTGCGAGGGCGATCCCCGACCGGCCAGGGCCCTTGAATTCGTTCCGCCTTGTCCAAGCAACCTGGGCGATCTCCGCTCATCCCGAGCGAGAGACCGGCCCGTTGGCCGGCTGTGGCCTTGAACGAACAGCGGATTGCCCTGAAAGCACTGCGTGCGAGCACGTGAAAGTCCCCTCTCCCGCGCAAGCGCCTCAGCATTGGTGGGTTGTCGGTGTAACCAATTGAAACCAC
>JBMNNX010000263.1:0-9258 GCA_050942745.1 Myxococcales bacterium | reverse complement strand
CCGAGCGCCGGCAACCGCTCGACGGCGCCCGCGTACAGCTCGCCGATGATGCCGTCGAGCCAGGCCGTGCCCGCGGCGACCTCGTCGTCCGCCAGGGCCTTGATCGCCGCGATGTACTTCGCCCCGCCGGCTGCCGCCTTCTCGAGCGTCGCGAGGAGCTTTTCGGGCACCGGCGTGCGCAGCGGCGCCTTCAGCAGCGCGTCGCAGACCTCGCCGATGCGCTCGCGCAGCAGGGCGCGGTCCTCATCGTCTGGGCTCACCTTTGCCGCCATCGCCTCCAGCCGCTTGCGCCGCTCCTTCTTCGCCGACTCGAGCGCTTCGAGCGCGCCTTCGAGGACGAGCGGGCCGAGCTCCTGGGCGGCGAAGAACGGCGCGCGGGCGCGCGCGTACCACTCGCCCAGCGCGCGAAGGCCGGCGATGTAGGCGACGTTCTTGGCAACGATGCGGTAGGCCGCGCGATAGGTGCTGGGGACGAACGGCGTCTGGCGCGCGGGCAGGGCGCCGGTCATTACGAGCTTGCCCTCGGGGACGTCGTCGCGCAGCACGCCGCCGGCCGCCACCACGCTGCCATAGCCCACGGTCACCGGCCCCACCGCGCCGCCCTGGCCGCCGAGGAAGATGGGCCGCTCGCGCAGCATCACCCCGCGGGCGACGTCGCCGAAGAGCGAGGGCGTCGATTTGTCGCCGCTGGGCGTGAAGTTGAAGTGGATGTACGAGGAGCCGACCTCGCTGTGGTCCGAGCGGCTGGTGCCGCCGGCCATCATGCAGTCGCAGAAGTTGATGAGGCTGCCGAGCGTGACGAAGGGAAAGAGGATGGTCTGCTTGAGGCCGACGCAGTGCGCGCCGCCGGCCTCCTCTTCGAGGATCGACCCTTCGCGCACGTGGTGTCCGAGGCTCAGGTTGGCGCCGTCGAGGAAGACCGACTTGGCGGCGTAGCCGCCCTTGAGCTCGACGTTGGGGCCGAGCCGGCAGTCGTCGATGGTCTGCGGGCCCTCCGCGCCGAGCTTCACGCCCGCGGAGATGACGGTCTTCGCGCCGTAGATCCGGCAGCCGGGATAGAGCTTCACGCCGTCGCTGGAGATGCGCGCGGGGTCTACCTCAGGCCCGATGTCCAAGGTGAGCGGGTTGGGGATGTCGACTCCCTTGGCGAGCAGTGCTTCGACGGTCTTCATGGCGCGTGGCTGAGTGCTCATCGGCTGGCTCTCCTTCTCGCTTTGTCGGCGCGGCCTCTCGCCGCCATCGCTGCGGGAGACTCGCGGGCTTCGAGGCTGGCGGCAAGGCCCTCGCTTGCAGGCCAGCCCTTCAATCGTGGCGATTCCCCGAGTTCGCGGGCAGGGCGGAGACGATGGCTCGAGGCTCGCGTGGCTTGAGGCGGTGGGAGATGGAGCGCCTTTGCTCGCCCGCTTTGCGCTCGTGGCGGTCGATCGGCTCTTTGGTCGGTCTTTAGGTGGCCCGCGCGCCCAAGCCGCGGAAGGCCTTTCCCGGACGGCGCGCCGAGAGAGCTGCGCGGCGAGTAAACGGCCTGAAGGCGCGCCGACGGGAAGGCGGGCGGCTTGGGCGTAGGGATAGGGAATGGCTCGAGGTGCGATGCAGCTACTCAGCGCGGACGAGGCTGAGAAAGAGGCCGATGCCTGTCTTTGCCCGAGTTATGCCTGAATTGCTGCCAATAAGTGCCCGCGTATCAACAGCTTCGGCCGCTTTGAATATGGAAATGCCCTCGAAATATGGGCTTACAAGAGCGCTTCCGAGGCGAGGACTTGTTTGTAAAGCGAATCGTACGCGCAGCCGCAAGCGCCGCACAGCTCGTTCGCCTGTTTCACCGCAGCCAGGAGCTCTTCCTTGTTGCAGTCGCCGTTCAACCACCGTTTGGAAGGTTCGGCGATCAGGTCCCAGCCGGATTTCGCGAATGTGGCGATGATTTCTCTGAGCTCCCCGTTCATCCTCTTCCTCCCGTTTTGATGCCACATTTGCGCTTGGCGCTGCGCTTTGTACCACGATCGTCTCGACGGCTAGCGTGGCAGCGATCGCCTCTCCGCCTACGACGCTCGCTCGTCAATTATCGCTTGGGGCGAAGCGACGGCTCGTGCCGGCGGGCGGAAATCGGGGCGGTGCTTAGTCCGAGGCGCCGCCCCACCCCCAACCCCCCTCTCCCTCGGGCGCGCGAACGCGGCTCCTACTCGTCGCGACCTTCTCAGCGCGCCCGAGGGGAGGGGGCTTTCACGGTCGGGCGCGCGTGAAGGAGCAGGCGGTGAAGGGAGCGGCGGTGAGGAAAGTGCCGGTGAAGGAAGGGGCGGTGAAGGAAGAGGCGGTGAAGGGAGAGGCTGAACGGAAGAGGCAGTCGAAGGAATGCCGACGAGGCAAGGCCGACGAGACAGCCGACGGACCGAAAGAGAGGTAAGCCGACCGCCCTTCTCTAGGACAGCCGCCCGCCTTCGCACGGGCAGCCCGCCCGCGCTGTTCTGCTATAGAGCCACCCCGATGTCAGGCAACCAACGCGACCGAATCGTCGTCCGCGGGGCGACCGAGCACAACCTCAAGGGCGTCGATGTCGAGCTGCCGCGCAACGCGCTGACCGTCGTCACCGGCGTCTCCGGTTCGGGCAAGTCCTCGCTCGTCTTCGATACCCTCTGCCGCGAGGGCCAGCGCCGCTACTTCGAGGCCTTCTCGACCTACGCCCGGCAGTTCCTCGCGCGGCTGTCGCGGCCTGCGGTCGCGCAGATCGACGGCCTGTCGCCCGCGCTCTCCATCGACCAGCGCGCCGTCGTCCGCAGCCCGCGCTCGACGGTCGGCACGCTCACCGAGCTCTATGACTACTTGCGCCTCCTCTTCGCCCGGCTCGGCCAGGGGCCCGAAGGGCTGAAGCTCGAGCGCAGGCTCTTCTCCTTCAACGTGCCGCACGGCGCCTGCCCGGCCTGCAACGGGCTCGGCGTCCAGGACCGAATCGACCCCGAGCTGCTCGTCGCCGACCCCTCTCGCACGCTGCGCGAGGGCGCGCTCGTCCCCACGACCCCGAGCGGCTACATCGTCTACTCGCAGATCACCATGGACGCGCTCGACACGGTCTGCCGGGCGCACGGCTTCCACGTCGATATCCCGTGGCGCGATCTGGCGCCCGAGCAGCGCGAGGTGGTCCTGCGCGGAAGCGAGCGCGTGAAGATCCCCTACGGCAAGCACACGCTCGAGTCGCGGCTGCGCTGGAAGGGAATCACGCCGCGGCCGCGCGAAGAGGGCTTCTACAAGGGTCTGCTCACGGTGATGGAGCAGACCCTCAAGCGCGATCGCAACAAGAAGATCCTGCGCTTCGTGCGCTCGATGCCCTGCGGCGAGTGCGGCGGCGCGCGCCTTCGCCCGGAGGCGCTCGCGGTGCGCTTCCACGGCCGGAACATCGCCGAGCTCGCGGCGCTCACCCTCGACGCGCTGGGCGCCTGGCTCGAGGCGCAGCGCTTCGACGCGCGCGAGGCACCCGTCGCCGAGCCGGTCCGCGAGGAGATGCTGCGCCGCATCGGCCTGCTGCGCCGGCTCGGGCTCGGCTACCTGACGCTCGATCGGGAATCGACCACGCTCTCCGGCGGCGAGGCGCAGCGCATCCGGCTCGCGAGCCAGGTCGGCTGTGGGCTTCGCGGCATCCTCTACATCCTCGACGAGCCGTCGATGGGCCTGCACCCGCGCGACAACCGCCGGCTGCTCGAGGTGCTGCGGCTGCTGCGCGACAACGGCAACACCGTCGTCGCCGTCGAGCACGACGAGGAGACGATTCGCAGCGCCGACTGGCTCATCGACATCGGCCCGGGCGCAGGCGTCCACGGCGGCGAGCTGCTCTTCAGCGGCCCGGGGCACGAGCTTCTTCGCTCGAGCGACGAGCGGCTCGACCGCAGCCGCACGCGCGCGTTCCTCACCGGGCGCGAAGCGAACGAGCAGCCGAAGAGCCGCCGCGCCGGCAACGGGCATCTCCTCCGCGTCCCGAGCGCCTGCGCGCGCAACCTGAAGGGCATCAGCCCGGAATTCAGGCTGGGCGCGTTCAACGTCCTCACCGGCGTCTCCGGCGCGGGCAAGTCAACGCTGCTCGAGGAGATCCTCGCGCGCTGGGACGGCGGCGAGCTGCCCGGTCGCGAGCGGCTCGACAAGGTGATCGTCGTCGATCAGTCGCCCATCGGGCGCACGCCGCGCAGCAACCCGGCGACCTACACCGGCCTCTTCGATCTGATACGCGACCTCTTCGCCTCGCTGCCCGAGGCGAAGGCGCGCGGCTTCGACAAGGGACGCTTCTCCTTCAACGTGAGCGGCGGCCGCTGCGAGGCCTGCGGCGGCGCGGGCTGTCAGCAGGTGGGGATGCACTTTCTCGGCGTGTTCGACGTGCGCTGTGAAGCGTGCGGCGGCAAGCGCTTCAACGAAGAGACGCTCGCCGTGCGCTATCGGGGCCGCAGCATCTTCGACGTGCTCGAGATGCCGGTCGACCAGGCCGCCGGCTTCTTCGCCGACCTGCCGAAGATCCACCGCGTCGTCGAGTCGATGCGCGAGCTCGGCCTTGGCTACCTGACGCTGGGCCAGCCTTCGACGACGCTCTCGGGCGGCGAGGCGCAGCGGGTGAAGCTCGCCTCCGAGCTGTGCCGACCGTCCACGGGCGCGACGCTCTACCTGCTCGATGAGCCGACCGTAGGCCTGCACATGGCCGACGTGCAGGTGCTGTTGAGGTCGTTGCAGCGCCTGGTCGATTTGGGCAACACCGTGGTCGCGATCGAGCACGACCGCGACTTCGTACGCGCGGCGGATTGGATAGTGGACCTCGGGCCTGAGAGCGGCGAGGGCGGCGGGCGCATCGTCGTCGCCGGCACGCCCGAGGATGTGGCCTCGTGCGCTGAGTCGCATACTGGTGCGGCGCTGCTCGAGGTCCCGCCCCTGGTCAGGCCGAGCGTAGCCGCGCGAGGAACGAGGGAGGCGGAGTCGAGCAACTGTGCGGCTGAGCAAGAGCCGCCCCCCGGTCACCCTGAGCGTAGGGGCGACCAGCGATCGCCCCGAAGTCGAAGGGCCTGCTCGAAACCGGAGAGGCCCTTCGACTCCGCCCCCGCCGCTTGCGCGTCGGGAGCTACGCTCAGGGCGAACGGGGGAGGGACTGGCGTGGTCGAGGAGCCCTTCGACTCCGCCCCCGCCGCTATCGCGCCGGGAGCTACGCTCACGGCGGGCGGGAAGGGCTCCGAAGAGCCCATCCGCCTCAGAGGCGTCTCGACGCACAACATCAAGGGCATCGACGTCGAGATCCCGGCGAACAAGCTCACGGTGATCACCGGCGTCTCCGGCAGCGGCAAGTCGTCGCTCGCCTTCGACACGCTCTTCGCCGAGGGCCAGAACCGCTTCACCGACAGCTTCTCGACCTACGCGCGCCGCTTCGTCCAGAAGCTCGGCAAGCCCGACATCGAAGAGGCATCGGGGCTCACGCCCGCGCTCGCGATTCGGCAGAAGGCCGGCACGCGCAATCCGCGTTCGACCGTCGGCACGATGACCGAGGTCCTCGATCACCTGCGGCTCGTCTACTCGCGCGCTGGCAAGCCGTATTGCCCGGAGTGCGGAGAGCCCGTTGGCGGCGCGGCCTGTCCTTGCGGCTTCATCCCGACGCGGCCGCTCACGGCGTCGCTCTTCTCCTTCAACGACGAGCGCGGCGCTTGTCCCGAGTGCAAGGGGCTCGGCCATGCCCGCCGGTGCGATCCGGAGAAGCTCGTCAGCGATCCTTCGCGCGCGCTGTGGGACGGCGCGATGGCCGGCTCGAAGCCGGGCGCCTACTACGGCGATCCGTTCGGCCAGCACATGGCCATCCTGCGCGCGGTCGGCGAGGCGCACGGCATCGACTTCGACCGCCCCTTCGCCGAGCTCGACGAGCGCGCCCGCGAGCTCGCACTGCGCGGCACCGGCGAGCGCGTCTACGACGTTGTCTGGCGCTTCAAGAACAAGACCCGCGAAGGCGAGCACCGCTTCCGGGCGAAGTGGCTCGGGCTGCTCGGCTACGTCGAGGAGGAGTACGAGCGCAAGCACGCCGACTGGCGCGCCGAGGCGCTCGACCCGGTGATGCACGACGTCGCCTGTTCGGCCTGCGGCGGCGAGCGGCTCGCCCCGGAGCTTCGGTCCGTGCGCTTTGCCGACAAGTCCCTCGCGGATCTGTGCCGGCTCGACGTGCGCGCGGCCATCGCCTTCTTCGAAGGCCTGGAGCAACGCCTCGACGAGCGGAGCGCGAAGCTCACCGCCGAAGCGCGCCGCGAGATCGCCCGGCGGCTGCGGCTGCTCGACGACGCGGGACTTGGCTACCTCTCGCTCGACAGGCCGGCATCGACGCTCTCCGGCGGCGAGGCGCAGCGCGTGCGGCTCGCCTCGAGCCTTGGTTCGGGGCTGACCGGCATCACCTACGTCCTCGACGAGCCGACGATCGGGCTGCACGCGCGCGATACCGAGCGTCTTCTCGGCCTTCTGAAAGGTCTGCGCGACCTCGGCAACACCGTGGTCGTGGTCGAGCACGATCGCGACGTCATCCGCGCCGCTGACTACGTGCTCGATCTCGGCCCTGGCGCGGGCGAAGCGGGCGGGCGGCTCGTGGCACAGGGCTCGCCCTCGGAGCTGATGGCCGATCCCGCGACGGTGACGGGCAGGTGGCTCGCTGCCTCGGCGCCGCTCGACCGCAAGCCGCGAGAGCTCGGCGAGCCTATCCAGATCCGCGGCGCGCGCGCCCACAACCTCGCGGGGATCGACCTCGACATTCCGACCGGCTGCCTCGTCGCTGTCACCGGCGTTTCGGGCAGCGGCAAGACCACGATCGTCTTCGACGTCCTCGCGGCCTCGCTGCGCGCCAGCAGGCCGGTCGGCTGCGCCGAGCTCTCCGGCGCCTTGCCGGCGAGCCTCGTCGTCGTCGATCAGGAGCCCATCGGCGCCTCGAGCGCGAGCACGCCGGCGACCTTCCTCGGCATCTTCGACGCCATCCGCGCGCTCTTCGCCAAGACGCCGCTCGCGCGCGAGCGCCGCTGGTCGAAGAGCTTCTTCTCGCTGCAGGGGAAGGGCGGGCGCTGTGAGGCCTGCGAGGGCAGCGGGCGCATCCGCTTCAGCATGGACTTTCTGCCCGACGTCGAGGTGCCGTGCGAGGAGTGCGGCGGCCGCCGCTATCGCGCTGAGGCGCTCGAGTGCAGGTGGCGCGAGAAGAGCATCGCCGACGTGCTCGAGCTGACCGCGATGGACGCGCTCGCGATGTTCGAGGGCGAGAAGGCGATTCGGAAGCCGCTCGAAGTGCTCGTCGAGGTCGGCCTGGGCTACGTGCGGCTAGGCCAGCCGACGAGCACGCTCTCGGGTGGCGAGGCGCAGCGGCTCAAGCTCGCCGCCGAGCTCGCGAAGGGCGGGCGCGGAGCGAACCTCTACCTCTTCGACGAACCGACAACGGGGCTGCACCCGGAGGACACCGCGCGGCTGCTCGCGCTCTTCGACAAGCTCGTGGACGCCGGGCACACGCTGGTCGTGGTCGAGCACGATCTCGAGGTCGTGCGCCGCGCCGACTGGGTCATCGATCTCGGGCCCGAGGGCGGCGACGGTGGCGGGCAGGTCGTGGCGTCGGGGACGCCGGAGGCCATCGCGCGGGTGCCCGGCTCGTATACAGGGCAGGCGCTGCTGCGCGCGGCCGCTCGGCCGTAGGTCCGTCGAATCGCGATCGCCCTGGAGGCCCGAATCACTTCGGTGCGTCCGGCGCGCGGAGCGCGTCGCGCCACGGCTTGCCGTCGACGAGCAGATCCTTGATGACCAACCCGCCGCGCTTCGAGAACGAGAGGACGAGCTCGCCGCGGCCCGCCATGACCGCGGCCTCGAGCTGTCGAGGGGCGTCCTCCGGGATGTAGTAGCGCTGCAAGTCGTCGATGCTCTCGACCGGTAGCCACGCTTCGCAGCTCCTCGCCTCCTGGCACTCGACGCGGGTGACGATCTGCTTGCCGTCGATCCGGTTCAGGCAGAGGCAGCAGTCGGCGCATTCGGAATCGACGGGCCGCTCGCTCCAGTCGATGCGGTAGACGAGGTAGTGGCCGCGCAGCAGGTCCCGAGGGTCGTAGCCCGTGATCTTGAAGCGCCATTCGCTGCCGCGCAGCGCCAGCTCTCCGCGCACGATGAGGCCGATCGTCCCGACGACCGGCAGCAGCAAGGCGACGAGCGCTGCGATGCGCCGCTTCGTCCAGGCATGGCTCATGGCTGCACCTCTTCCGCCCGCTTCGCTTCGCCCTTGAATCCGCGCGCGAGCCGTCTCCAGAGCCAGGCGAGGCCAATGGTGAGCAGGCCCCCGCCGATCATCGCGAGGCCGGTCTCCAGCAGCGAGCCGAAGAGCTCGACATACGCGATGACGACCCGCAGGGCGATGACCGCCGTCGCGGCGTTGAGCAGCCCTATCCTGCCGACCTGCTGGCAGGCGATCGCGAAGGCGATCCAGACCGCGATGAACGTGAGCGGGGCGAGGAAGTCGATGTCGGGATGCGGCAGCAGCGCCACCGCCGAGGCCCCGACGGAGACGAGGATCGCCACGCGGACCGCGCGGACGGCCGCGCGCGTGGGCTCCGCGAGGAGCGCGGGCGCGCGCCAGGCGAGCAACCCGGCCATCAGTAGCGGCACGGGGATCGACCAGAGGAGCTCGCTGTCCGGGTCGGTGTACCAGAGCTGCTGGGCGATGCTCGTGAGCAGCACCAAGCCGGCCCAGCCGATGATTTCGAAGGTCTTGGCGAAGTCGGAGCGCCGCGCGCGAAGCCAGCCGGAGTTGCCGACGAGCAGGAGCGCGGCGACCTGGGCGGCATAGGCGCCGATGCCGACCGCGTAGATCGCCGGGTCATCGAGCGATGAGGAGAGCGCCTCGAGCGAGGTGCCCAGCGCCGCGTTCAGGCCCGCGAGCCAGATCGCCGCGACGAGCCAACTGTAGCCGAAGGCCGCGACCGGGCTCGCCAGGATCATCCACAGCACCAGGGCGAGGTGGACGTCGCCGCCGAGCTGGTAGACCTGGCTCACCAGCGCGATGGAGGCGAGCGTCAGCCCGAAGTAGAGGATGACGAGGATCTCGCGGACCCAGCGTCCGCGCGCTCGGAAGATGCCGAGCGCGAGGCCGGTGAGCAGGACGAGATCGAGCCCGAGCTTGACCGTCCGCCCGAGCGCGTCCCAGTTCGCCGCGACCACCGAGATGATGCCGACGGCGACGGTGAGCGCTCCGAGACCACCGAGCGCCCAGGCCATCAGCGGGCGTCGCCTGCTACGCTCCCACGCGAG
>JBMNNX010000044.1:0-31474 GCA_050942745.1 Myxococcales bacterium | reverse complement strand
ACTCGGCGCGGCGTGTCGCTTCGGGGCAGGGACGAACGGCAGGAGAGATGGAGGGCGGTCGTCGCGGCGGGCTGCGTGGCAGCGGTCGGGAGGAGAGGAAATGGAAGCCGCCGTCGGAGTGGCGCGAGGAGGAGGGAGGGCCACCGTCTGGGCGGCTGGCTGGCAGGGCGCAGAACGCAGGGATTCAACCGACTCGGTTGACCTGCACGGATCGGAGTGACGGGGCGTGCCACCTACCCCCGCACCCCCTCCCGCACGGCGCGCATCCAACTGCTGGGCACGAAACGGCGGCCCCAGCGCGCCGCGCAGGAGGGGGCTTTCACTTGGCGCGGCGTGTCGCTTCTGGGCAGGGACGAACGGCAGGAGAGATGGAGGGCCGGCGCGCTCTCGGCTCGGCACCTCGACTCGTGCGCCTACAGCCCGCGCAGCCACTCGGGCCGCAGCGGCACCTTGCCTTCGAGCGCCGTGTCGAGGACGGCGAGCAGGCGCTCGCGATCGCGCGGCAGGCGCCCGGCGAGCGGCAGGTAGTTCGACGCGTGGTTGGTTCGGAAGAGCGCGTCGCGAGGGCTGGCGAGGGCGACGATGGTCCTCAGCTCCGCGAGCATCTCTTCGATGCTCGGCAGCTCGAACTGCCCGGACTCGGCCGCGCGGGCGAGGGGCGTGCCCTCGACAACCGTGGTCGTCAGCGCTGCCAGGTACTCGGGATCCATCTCGGTCACGAGCCGGGCGGTCGCCTCGGCGTGCCGCTGCGAGCCCTCGCGGCCGGCGATCCCGAGCATGACGATGACGCTGAGCGCCAGGCCCACCTCGTGGGCTCGCTTCGCGGCCCGGACGTGCTCGTCGAACGTGGCGCCCTTTGCGATCCGCTTGAGCGTCTGGTCGTCGCCCGACTCAGGCCCGAGGTAGAGGAGCGACAGGCCGGCCTCGCGCAGCGCGCGCAGCTCCTCGGGGCTCTTGGCGAGCAGGTTGGCGGTGTTCGCGTAGCAGGAGACGCGCCGCAGCCGCGGGAACGAGCCGCGCGCGCGCTCGAGGATGGGGAGCCAGTGCTCGAGCGGCATCCCGAGCGCGTCGCCGTCGGCGATGAAGAGCTTTTCGACCTCCGGACCCCAGAGCGCCGCGGCCTCGGTGAGATCGGCGAGCACCTCGTCGGTCGGCCGGACTCGCCAGCGCTTGTCGCGGTACATCGAGCAGTAGGTGCAGTGGTTCCACGAGCACCCGATGGTCGCCTGGACGATCAGCGCGTCGGCCTCGGAGGGAGGTCGGTACAGCGTGCCTTCGTATCGCATCGGAAGGGCCGTGCGCCCGGCTACTTCAGCTTGCGCAGGCGCACGACGTACGAGCCGATGCTGAACTCGGCGAGCATGTCGAGCTTGACGCGCTTGATGCGCTCGCCGCGGAGGAAGGTGCCGTTTCGGCTCTCGAGGTCCTCGAGGAAGAACTCGCCGTCGGCGAAGACGACCACGGCGTGCTGGCGGCTGACCTGACCGTCGTCGGGGACGACGACGTCGGCGACGCCCTGCGCGCGGCCGATCACCGTGACCGTCTTGGTGAGCTGTGTGGCGGGCGCGCCGCTCTTGAACTCCAGCAGGACCTTGAGCTCCGGGGGCAGCGGCTTGATCTGGGCGCCGGCGAACGAGCCGCTTGGCGGCGCGGCGGGCTTGGCCGGGATGCCAAAGTTGGCGAGCGAGACGACGCTGGTCTCCTGCGAAGGCGCGTCGCCCTCGAAGGGCCGAAGGGCGTCGATCTCGTCGAGCTCGCCGTCGCTTCCGAGCAGCGGCTCGGCGGCGGCGGCCGGGGGCGGGTTGCGGTTGGTCTTCTTCTTGTCGTCGGGTCGCATGGGCCAAGGATCTTACTCCGCCGCTGGTCGCTTGAGGCAAGCGGGGCTGGGCGTCCCGCGGCTGCCTCCTTCATCCCTGCTCCCGCCGGCGGCGAGCGGGCGAGCGGGTGGCCTCTTCTTCGCCCGAGGGGGCGACTGCTGCACGAAGCGCAGTGTGGCCTCCTGCACAGGCGCTGCACCGACGCCCTCCCGGCGATTGCCTCGGCCACCTCCGCCTCGAACGTTGCGGGCGACGCGCGGGCAGGCGAGCCCGCTCGAGATGGAGGCGGCACATGGCGAAGACGATGAAGGCATTCGTAATGAAGCGTATCGGCGAGGTCGGGATCGTCGAGAAGCCCGTTCCCGAGGATCCCGGGCCCAACGACGCGATCATCAAGACCACCAAGGCGCTCATCTGCACCTCAGACACCCACACCGTCGGCGGCGCTCTCGGCGAGCGAAACAACCGGACGCTCGGGCACGAGGCGGTCGGGATAGTCCACAAGCTCGGCAGCGAGGTGCGCGGGGTGAAGGTGGGCGATCGCGTCGCGGTGAACGCGGTCACACCGGACTGGAAGTGCCACAACTGCCAGCGGGCGCACTCCTCGCAGTGCGAGCGGGCTTTGGGCGGCTGGAAGTTCGCCAACACCAAGGACGGGGTCTTGGCCGAGTACTTCCACGTCAACGACGCGCAGGGGAACCTCGCCAAGATTCCCGACGTCATCCCCGACGAGGCCGCTGTCTACACCTGCGACATGCTGTCTACTGGTCTCTCAGGGGCCGAAGAGGCGCGCATCCCCATCGGCGGCTCGGTCGCCATCTTCGCGCAGGGGCCGGTGGGCCTGATGGCAACGGTCGGCTGCAGGCTGCTCGGCGCCGGGCTGATCATCGCGGTCGAGTCCATGCCCCACCGTCAGCAGTTGGCGTACCACTTCGGCGCCGACGTGGTCATTGACTTCACCAAGGTGGACCCGGTCGCCGAGATCCTGAGGCTGACCGACGGGCAGGGCGCCGACGCGTGCATCGAGGCGCTCGGCGCCCAGTCCACCTTCGAGGCCTGCATCCAGGCGACGCGGCCCGGCGGCACCATCTCCAACATCGGCTACTTCGGCAAAGGCGACTACGTGATGATCCCGCGCCTCGCCTGGGGCGTGGGGATGGCGGAGAAGAACATCCGGACCTCGCTCTGCCCCGGGGGCAGCGAGCGGATGACGCGGCTGTTGCGGCTCATCGAGATGAAGCGCGTCGATCCCACGCCGCTGACGACCCACCGCTTCAAGTTCGACCAGGTCGAGCGCGCCTTCGAGATGATGCAGACCAAGGAGGACAACATCATCAAGCCGCTGATCGACTTCAGTTGATCGCCGACCTGCCGTCGCGACGGTGGGCCTCTCCCCGGCCGGCGTCCACGCCGCCCGCGGCGGGCCCGCTGGCGCGCCTCGCCAGCGACAGCGGGCGCTCGAGTTGCGCGGCCAGACAGCGGCGGGCATCCTCGCTCCATGCCATCGACCGGAAGCTGGATCCTCGTTCCCACGCCTGGCGACGTCCCGGTTGTCTCGCTCCTCACCGCCGGCGCCGACGTCTTCGCCCTCGGCTCTCGGGCCGAGGGCGCATCGGTCATCTTGAAGAAGCGCGGGTCGCGCTTCGCCGCCGTCGCGGAGCACCCGGCGCGCTTCGACCGGTTGTGCAGCGTGCCGAGCGGCTGCTTCATCGCCTTGGGGCCGGAAGCCTCCGCGTGCTTCGACGGGACGCGCTGGACCGATCACCCGCTGCCCGAGCGCGTCGAAGGGCTGCGCCGGATCTGGGAGTGCTCGACGAGCGAGCTCTACGCGGTCGCCAGGCAGCAGCTCCTCTTCTTCGACGGGATGGCCTGGCGCAAGGTCGAGGTGGCCGGCGCGCAGGGGCAGTCCTTCGCCTGGGCGGACGGCGACGGGGGCTCCGACTGCGGCGGCTGGCTCGTCGGCCAGGACGCGGCGGGCTCGGTCTTCGCCACCGGGTCGAAGCAGTCGTGGGCGATCGCGAGCAGGTGCCCCGATCCCGCGCTCGAGGTGGTGCGGGTCTTCGGCAGGGAGCACGCGCTGGCGATGGGGCGCGGCCGCTGGGAGCTCGAGGACGGGAGCTGGAAGGAGCAGGCCGCGTCCTCGCCCCGAGGGCGACCACTGTTCGCAGAGCACAGCCGCGGACGGATTGTGCTCGGCTACCTGCGCCCGGAGGAGCGGGTCGCCGAGGTCCACTGTTGCTGCACGGTGGCAGCGATTCCGCTCGAGGGCGTGCAGGGCGAGCTGGGCGATATCTCACTGAGCCCGCTGCCGACCGGTCACCTCCTCCTCAAGGATGGCGCCGGCCGGGTGCTCCAGTCGCGGGCGCCGATCCTCTGTCCGCCGGCGTAGAGCCCGTAGGCAGGCCAGTCTCCTGGCCGCCTCGGCCAGCGGCGTGCCGCGCCGTGTTCTGAGCGCCGCACGTCGCGCGAGCGTGGCCCGAACGACGCCGGGATTTAGACGATGCATGAGCCGCGGGAGCAGGCGGCGAATCTCGCGCGAGCGGCCGGCAAAGCAGAGACCGGCGGCGGCTCTACCGCGCGAGCGAGGGCTCAGGACGCCCGCGCACGTCGTAGAGCAGCACCAGCCAACCCTGCTCCTCGCGGCGCCGCGCGAGCTGCAGCGTGACCGGCGCCTCGAGCGCGTCGAAGAGCCGCCTGCCCGACCTGCCCGCGACGGCGGGCGCGATGACGAGGCTGAGCTGATCGACGAGGCCTCGAGACGTCAGCGCGCCGACGAGCCCCGGGCCGGAGTCGACCAGCATCCTCTCGACCCCGTGCTTCTCGGCGACGAGCTCCAGCGCTTTCGCCAGGTCAACGCGATCCTCGCCGATTCGGTGGTGCGCGTAGCCCCGCGACTCCAGATAGTCGAGATACTCCGCGGGCGAGCTCTCGCTGAGGAGCACCACGACGTCGCGGCACCCCTCGAAACGGCGAAAGGCGTGCAGGCGCCCGTTCAGCGTCCCGCGCGAGTCGGGGATGAACCAGAGCGGCTTGCCCTCGCGCCCGGTCGGCGGGCTGCGATCCGCCTCCGTCTCCTCTGGCGCGGGGCCGAAGAGCTCGAAGCTCGCCCGCGCCGTGCCCGAGCCGACTAACGTCGCCTGTGTGCCGAGCTCCGCGGCGACGCCGTAGTGAAGGCCGAGGTCGATCTCGAAGCCGTCGATCGAGCCGTCCAGGCTCACGGTGTTATGGGCGACGACGAACGGGCGCATCATTCCTCCATCGCAGGCGGCGAAGAGCCGGCGGCATGTTTCCGTGGCTGGCGAGCCGCCGGCGGACCCTTCTCCGCAGCCGGCCGCGAGCCTCTTCAGTCGTCGGCAGGCTCGTCCAAGTCGTCGTCGTCCGGCTGGTTCAAGAAGCATTCGGGGTTGTCGCACGAGGGCTGCTCGCGGGTCAGCTTCTGACCGCACTCCGAGCACCAAATCCAACCGCAGCGCGGGCACAGGCCCACGGTGAGGTCCTCGATGCCTGGCTCTTCTTCGCAGTTGTGCGTCTTCTCGAATCCGCACGACGGGCAGGGGCCGATGAAGACCGCGTCGGCGAACTCCTCGTCGGTCTCCGCGTCGGAGGCCATCTCGGCGAGCGAATCGAAGAGGCTCGGATCGAGCTTCGGCAAGCCGAGCACCTCGAACACGGCCTGCATCTGCTCGCTCATGGAGCCGCCCTGGGCGCGAATGGCGCCGAGGCGCTCGATCTTCTCGTCGTCGAGCTCGAGCCCGAAGCCGGCGAGCATCTGACGCAGCGTGTCCTTTTCGTTCGAGTCCATAGCCTCCTCACCAGCCAGCGTCGATGCCGGCCTTCGCTCCTAGGCACATGCCGCTTTGGCGAGCGGCTGCTTACACACTTCCAATCTCAAGGCGGGCAGGTCGAATCGCTCCCACTTGCGCTGGTAGCGTGACTTGACCGGAGGATCGAAGCCAATCAAGAAACGCTCGGCGTGCGCCCTTTCCCACCCCGGCGTCTGCTCGATCAGCTCGAGCACCTCGTGGAAGAGCTCGGCCTTGTCCGAGACGATGCTGAGCAGGCCGCCGGTGCCCATTGCGGCGTGCATCCGCGCCAGGAAGCTCGGGTTGAGGACCTTGTGCTGGCCTCGCGCGCGCACGAACGGATCGGGAAAGTGCACGTAGGCCGCGGCGACGGTCTCGTCGACCAGGTGCGGGTAGAGCGCGTCGATGGGTGCGCGCAGGAAGCGGATGTTGCGCAGCCCCATCGATTCGGCGAGCCGCACCGCGTGGAACAGAGACTTGGTCGAGGGATCGACGCCGAGGAACCCGGTCTCCGGCCGCTCGGCGGCCATGTGGCACAACACCTCGCCCGTGCCGCAGCCGACCTCCAGCTCGTAGACCTGGCGGCCGTCGAACAGCGCAGCCGGATCGAGCCGGGGCACGTCGAGGGCAGGGTTGGCCTTGGCTTCCTTGTAGCGCCAGAGCTGCAGGTAGGTGGCCAGCGCCTGCGGCGAAGGCGGAATGCGCTTGATGCTTCGGCTGAGCCCTCTGCGTCCCATGACTTCCTTGTCCTCGAAGGTGAAACCCGCCGGCGGCCCCGGCGCATTCGAGGGACCGAGTCGAAGTCCGGGGGCCCGATGGCCGGCGCGAGCTATCCGATCGCGCGGCGCGCCGCCTCGTAGCAGGGAACCGCGGGCTCGGCAACCGCGGCGCCTGGCCGGGCGAGGCCGCCGCGGCCCAAGGGCGCGCCCTCCCCGCGCTGCCCTACCAGCCGATGAGCCCGCGCCCGTGCTGCGCGAGCGAGGCGGCAAACTCCGCGGCCGCCCCGGGCTCGACCTTGCGTCCGTTGCGCTCGCACCAGGCGATCAGCTCCTCGACATCCACGATCACGCGGGTGACAGCGATCTTTCGAGCGCGCAGATCCTCGAGCTGCCGGTTCGCGTCGGCGAGCCACTCGTCGTAGGTCTCTGCGAGCCGCTCCGGCTCGGCGCTCACCTCGCGAAACCTCGGCCACTGGTCGCGCTTGTACCAAGCCAGGCAGACTTGGGTTCCGCCCAGGGGATCGATCATTGGACTTTCTCCGAGCCGCTATCCACAAGCCGCCGGGACGGCGGTCCTCTCGGCCTCTCGCGCCCGCGCGCGGCCGAGGCGCGCATCCGAGCCTCGAGCCGGCCTGAGCTGCGCACGCGTCGTGCTGCCACCTCAAACCGCTGCTATCCCTCTTCCCCTTCCACCCGAGCTACGAGCGCGGCGACCGCGCCGACGGCCACCACGCCGATGGCGAGCACCGCACCGAGCCTGACGACGAGCAGGTTGCCGGCGCCGAGGAGGCAGGCTCCGGCCGCGCCCAGCGCCGCCAGGGCGACCAGGCTCCACTGCTCGCGTCTCGCCCCGGCGCAGCTCACGACCGCTATCGGCGCCGGCGCCAAGTAGAGCGCGGTCGAGAGGGGATCGGCGTTCAGCCCGACGAGCGAGCCGGCGGCGACGGCCAGGCCGCTCGCCACGGCTGCCGCGAGCAAGGCGCCCACAGTACGCCCCGGGCTGCGCCAGAGCGCCAGAGAGACGAGCGCCATCGTCCCAATCAACAGGGCGAGCGCCAGCCATAGTCGCTTCAGCAGGCGGGCCTCGACCACCTCGGTGACGACCGGCAGGCCGCTTACCCGGAATGCCGTGCGTCCCTGATCCCCTGGGGCGGGATCGAGCAGGTCGGCGAACACGCCCTGCGCGCGCGCGAGGAAGGCCTCGGGGACAGCCTCTCCCGCGAGCTTCTCGGCGAGCCTGCGGCTGTGCCGCGCGAGCTGAAGGTCGCGCTGCCGCTCGAGCAGCGTGTCCACGAACTGCGTCGCCGTGGACTCGTCGAAGTCGGCCAGGCTGCTAGCGACCGTGAGCAACTGCGCCTGCGCCGCCTCGCCCGTGGCGAGCGCCGGCTCAATCCGGCCCCACTCCTCGTCGGTGGGGGCGTAGGGCGACTCGTCCGAGGTGAGCCACTTGTGGAGCCGTTCGCGCACGTCGCGCGCGAGGCTCTCGGCAAAGTGGCCGGTCGGCTTCTCAGCCGCCTCTGCGACGAGGGCGTCAACGCGCCCGTCCTGCAGCTCGACCGAGAAGCGCCGGGCGAGCGCCGTCAGCCGCGCGGCGGCCGAGCGCGAATCCGTTGCCTCGGACTCCGCGATAGCGCGGTCGATCGTCGCGACGAGGTCGCTCATCGGGCGCTTGGGCTGGGTCGGCACGCGCAGCATCACCATCCCTTCATCTCGCGCGTCGCTCACCAGGCTGCGAACGTCGGGGTTGCCTTCGAGGAAGAACCACAGGCCGCTCAGGGACTCGCGCGTCCGCGGGATCCGGTGGATGCCCGCGAAGCCGCTGCCCAGGTACCCGAGCACCTGCGACACCGACTGCACGCTCGAGAAGGCGCCCGTTCCCTCGAGCAGATCGGTCAGGCGCATTACGCGCGCGGCGACGGCCGGATCCCGATGGTCGCCGCGGACGTGGACCTGCACGAAGTCGGGGCCTCCAAAGCGTCGATCGAAGAACCCGAGCGCCTGCCCGACCGGACCGTCCTTGCCGAACATCGCCTGCGGCGTGGTCAGCAGCCGCAGGCCGGAGGCCGGCCACGCGCAAAGCAGCAGGACCGCCGCGGCGAGCGCGAGGCTGTACTTGCGAGGCAGGCGGAGCTGCTCTTCGCCTGCCGCCGAGGGGACGGGCTTCAGCCACGCGGCCGATGGCGCGACGAAGAAGCAGCCGATGAACAGGACCGCGACACAGCCGAGCGCAAGGCTCGCGCCGATGCGCGAGAACATTCCGGGGACCACGAGCCAGACTGCTGTCGCGCCGGCCGCAGCGGCGACAAGGGCCGCGGCCGTGCTGGAGGGCAGCAGGCAGTCCTGGGCGGGTTCGGCGCTGGCGAGGCGCGCCTCCAGCCCGCGCGAGTAGGTCACCAGGCCGAGGGTGAGGACGATGAGCGCCACCGCGACGCTGCCTTGCGTGAGGCCCAGGCCGGTCCACTGCAACATGCCGAGCCAGACGACGACGCTGGCGAGCGCGCCGGCGAGCGCCAGGGCCATCGCGGAGACGCGCTTGAAGCCCACCGCGAGCACGCCGAGGAGCAAGGCGATCATCGCCGGGACGAGCCACGGCAGCCGGGCGCCCACCTGCTGGCCGACCGAGGCGGTGAAGAACGGGGCGCCGAAGTAGTAGGCGGCAAGCGAGCCCCGCTCCTCTTCGACCGCCTGCTGGATCCGTTGAGCCGCGGCCGCCGCGTCCGCCTTCGGATCGAGCGCGAGCATGATCGCGTAGGCGCGTTGGTCGCGGCTGACGAAGGTGCCGGGGACCTGCTGGTCGGCCTCGATGCGGCGCGCGAGGGCCGTCCGGCCGACCGCGTCGTCGGGGACTTCGGACAGGAAGATGTCGTTGTTGATCGCGCCGTCGGCGCCCTCGCTCATCGAGTCGAGGTTGGCGATGCTGCGCGCCCAGACGACTCCGTCGGCCTTGAGCTCGGTGAGCCGCTTGGTGATGCGCTGCAAGCGCCGCAGCCCGTCCGGCGTCAGTGGATCGCGAGGCTCCTCGAGCCCCACGATGAGCGTGTCGAAGGCGCCGAAACGCTCCGAGCTCTCGACCCAGAAGCGCACTGACTCGTCGTCGATGGGCAGGTGCTCGGTGGCCGAAGGGCTGAAGGTGATGCGCGAGGCTGCCAGCCCCGAGCCGACGAGCGCGACGGCGGCGATCGCGAGCGCCAGCGACCTGCGGCGCGCGAGGAGCGAGAGGAAGCGGGTCCACGCAGTCATGGATTACCTCGCGAGTGTGGGCACGGGCGCATGGCAATGCGCCCGGCATGGTCCGGTGCGGATGCATCGCAGAGCGCCCGGCTCCGAGCGGGCGACCGAGACGGCGGCCCACCCAGCCTCGTCCCGGCGCTCGCGTCTTGGGCCGCGCGAGCCCGGGACGGTAGGGGCGCATGGCAATGCGCCCGGCTCCGAGCGGGCGACCGAGACGACGGCCCACCCAGCCTCGTCCCGGCGCTCGCGGCTTGGTCCGCACGAGCCCGTGACGGTAGGGGCGCATGGCAATGCGCCCGGCTCCGAGCGGGCGACCGAGACGGCGGCCCACCCAGCCTCGTCCCGGCGCTCGCGTCTTGGGCCGCGTAAGCCCGGGACGGTAGGGGCGCATGGCAATGCGCCCGGCCGGGAAACGAGCACACGTTTCATCTCGCCACCACGCGAGGCGGCGCCCCTGGTCTCGGGGAATGCGAGCCTGCCCAGAGCAGCACCTCATATCCAAGCGGCGACGCGCGGGCCGGGCGCGGTCCGAGCCCCGGCCGTCGTTCAGCGCTGCCGGAGCATCGCACGGATCGGTTCGCCGCCCATCGGCTATTTCGGCGCCTTGGCGAACAGATCGAGGTAATCCGCCGCCAACTCTTCACAGCCGTAGGTCGGCCCGATGCAGCGCATCTCGTACTTGTTGCAGTCGTCGCCCGCGGTGATGGGCGCGACCGCCTCGAGCAGCGGGTTGCTCGCGCCGAGCGCCTCTTGATCGATGGTGAACTCGAGGTCGCCCTGGATCCAAAGGTGGTCGTCCGAGAGACGGCTCTCACCGAGAGTCCAGATCGCCCGGCGCACCATGTAGCGCTCGCCCTCGGGCGAGACGATGTCCATGGTGACGCCCGGTTTGCCGTCGCCGTCCTCATCGCGCACCCGCGCGTCCAACGGGTCGCCCGGGTTCTTCGGCTTGGTCGGCAGCGGGTCGTTCAGCGGATCGGCCAGCGCGCCGAGCCCCCAGAGCCAGACGATCTTCTCGGCCTTCAGGCTCCCGTCTACCAGCGGCAGGCGCACCGGCTTGTCGTTGAGGACCTCCTTGAGCTTCGCCGGAACGCGCGTCTCGCCCAGCTCGATGGCCCCGCTGCCGGTGATGATCGAGGTCACCTGCTCGCAGAAGCGCAGCTCCAGCGCGCTCTTGTCCTCCGACAGCTCGGCGATGAAGAGGTCGGTCAGGTTGAAGTCCCAGTCCTCGCCCAGCGGCGCGATGGTGCCGCGCTGCACGAGGCGCGCGGCCCACCGGCCCTGCAAGAGCCCCATGCACGAGGCGGCGCCGACGTCGATGTCGCGGCCGGACGGCTCGCCGTCCTGCTTCTCGCGATCGGCGCAGGTCGCCGGCGGCGGGGGCGGCGGCGGGGTCGGGTAGAGCTCTTCGAGGCGCGCCGCCCCGTCCGACTGCCAGCCGCAGCCGGGAAGCAGCAGCGCCGCCGAAAGCGCGGCGAGGATGGCTCTCTTCATCGCTTCCTCCGTCGGAGCGGGCCCGCTACCGCGACCGCGTCGCGGGCAAGGGCGGGCCGTCGCTCGCCTGCCGTCACCAGTTCACGCGCGTCTTGAAGAAGGCCACGCTGCGTCCAGCGGCCTTCTGGCCGAACTTGCTGCGCGAGGCGTAGTCGAGCGGGTCCTCGGGCCGGGTGCTGCCGCCGAAGACGAAGGCCCCGAGCGTCACCTCGACCGCGGGCACCGCTATCCAGGTCAGGGTCGGGTTGAACGCCGAGGAGCCGTCGGTGATGTCGTAGACCGACGACAGCCGCAGCTTCAGCTCGTCCTTGAGGAACTTCAGCTCCGGGGCCACCACCGCGTAGTCGTGCAGGCCGTAGACGTCGTTGAACTCGTCGAAGAAGCCGTGCACCCACATCGCGTTGACGTACAGCCAAGGGGTGAAGGTGTAGTCGAGCCCCAGGGTGGCCTTGAAGAAGGGCTCGTCGGGCACGTTGACGCTCGCCATCTCGAGCAGCTTGTTGCCGCCCTGGTAGGCGCGCAGCCCGAAGATGATCTCTTCGGGGAAGATGAGCGCGAGCTCGCCGACGATGCCCAGGCCGAAGAGCCAGTCGGCGTTGTAGCTGAAGTCGATGCCGGCCACCTGCATCCGCGGGTAGGTGACCTCGGCGAGGTAGCGCACGTCCATCTTGCCCGGCTGTTGCGAGGACTCGACGAAGGCGACGGCGGTGTAGGCGACCGGGAAGCTGAAGCGGCCGTAGTAGTAGCTGAGCGTCAGGTCGAGGCTGCCGAGCTGCATCTTGGCGCGCAGCGCGGCCTGCGACTCGGCGATGCCGCGGCCGACGCCGAAGGTGCGCACCTCCGGGTCCCCGAAGTTGAGGGCGCAGGGGTTGACCGCGCCGAAGAGGTTGGCGAGCGCCTGGGCATCGGCCCGATCGCGCAGCGGCGGCGCGGGCGCGCCGACGAGGCAGCCGGCCGCGTCGCGCTCTATCCCGAAGCCGAGCGGCGCCGAGTCGGGGAGCTGCGAGGGCTTGAAGACCGGGACCCAGACCGCGGTGAGCGTAAGCCAGTCCGACGGGTAGACGTCGATCTGGAGCATCTGGTTGGGCACCTTGCGCGAGTAGTCGATGGGGTCGGAGAAGTCGCGAGAGCTCAGGTTGTCGGTGGGGTTGAACATGTCCGCCGAGCCCCAGGTCTGGACCATCCGCCCGATCTTCAGGTCGACCGCCGGGTGCGGCACGCCGCGCACCGAGACGAAGGCCTCGTCAACCTGGACGCTGAAGGGATCGACCCGGTCGCGGCTGGTCGTCTCGGAGAGCCGGGTCGCCTCGTTGAAGCCGAAGTAGCGCAGCCGCGCGTCGAGCACCGCGATGGCCTTCTCGGACGGCGTCACCTCGAGCCGCAGGTCGAGGTCGTTGCGGTTCATCGCGAAGTTGTAGCCGTCGCCGGGCACCGCGCCCCGGTAGTCCTCGATGTTGAAGCGCACGTCGGCCGCGGCCGCGCCCGAGAAGCTCACCTGGTCCTGCCAGCCTGCGGCGAAGGCGGGCGAGGCGAGGGCGCAGACGGCGCCGAGCAGAAGGATCTCCCGCGCGTTCTGAGTCATGGTCGCTCCATCGGGCTGACGGCGCGCGAAAGCGCGCGGTCAGCCATCAAGCCGTTTCGGAATCGGCGAGCGCACGGTCGGCGCTACTTGCCCCACTGGAGCTGGCGGACGGTGAAGAGCTGGTCGGACAGGCCCTGATTCACCTTGAAGGTGCGCACGAGCAGCTCGGTGCGGTGCCCGGTGCGCGGGTCGCTGACGATGACGTTCTTGTAGCGCGTGGCCCCGTTGCCGAAGTCGGTCATCTCGCTGTTGATGAACTGCTTCACCTTCTCGCCGGCGCGGTTGTAGTAGTGCGACTCCTGCTGCGAGAAGTGCCCCTTGGCGACGCGGTGGACGACCTTCGCGTAGTCGGTCTCGTGGCCGGCCTTGGGCGTCAGCGCGAGCCACCAGGAGGTGTCGTCCTCTTTCTCGAGCACGGCGTCCCAGCTCTTCACCCAGCTTACGTTGGCCATGTCCTCGGCGGTCAGGTCCGACCCGGCGAGGCTCTGGTTCATGTTCGCCGCGGCGACCCGGCGCACCTTCTTGTAGCCGGGCAGGTAGACGTAGACGCTGGTCGCGCTCTCGACGAGCGTCGCCATCCCCTTCATCTCGCCCGAGGTGAACTCGACCAGGCGCTTCACGTCGCCCTTCTGGCGGATGGTGAAGTCGTAGGACTTTCGCGAGCCCGCTGCGTCGATGACCGTGAGGGTTATCTCCATCATCTGATCGGCGTAGCCGTTATTGCGGTCGTCCATGCGCGCGAGGATCTCGGTCGCGGTCAGCTTCGCGGCGGCCGGAGCCGGTGAAGCGGCCGGAGCGGGCGCCGCGGCCGGAGCCGGCGCAGCGGCCGGGGCCGGCGCGTCGGCCGAAGCCGCCGCGGCGGCAGGGGCCTCCTCGGCAAACGCTGGCGAGCCCACGCCGAAGAGGGCGAGGGCAGTGACCAATAGTGCTCGGGCCCAGAAAGTCATCTGTTGTCTCCAGTCGGCCAGTGGTCAATCGGGCCCTCCTTCTATCTGAAAAGAGGCAGATGAGCACTTCCACTTTCGCCGTCCCGGCAGCCGGGCGGGCAACGGCCTCGTCTAGCCGGGGGCGTGTGCGCCGCGGGTGCCGAGCGTCCGTCGGTAGGGGGGCATCGCAACGCGTCCGGCGCCAAACCGCAGGCGGCGGGGCAGGCCGAACAGCAGTTCGCCCGGCCGTGCGGGGCTTAGGGCACCGCCGCTGCGGGCTCCTCCCCTGCGGCCCGGTGCCGGGCGCGGTGCTCACCGAGGGCAAGCAGGGGCAAACCGCCCAACTGGGTTGCCAATGCCTGGGCCTCAGGCTTCGCCGGCCACAGATCGGCGTTCATGCTACCGCCGCTGGCGTCCGGCACGTGCTTGTCGGCTGCGGCGGTACCGCCGCTGGCGTCCGGCACGTGCTTGTCGGCTGCGGCGGTACCGCCGCTGGCGTCCAGCACGTGCTTGTCGGCTGCGGCGGCAGTCTCGGCGCGCTCCGAGATGCCTGAGCCAAGCACACGGCGCAGCACCGCCCGAGCCCGTTTGGTAGAGGGCGAATCAAGCTCCGAAACGGCCCGCCCCGCCACCGTGCCGGTGGCGTGCGCGAGCGTGGCCAAAGCGGCACGAGCAACCGCGAGGGGGCGCCTTCGTCGGCACGAGTGGCGCTTTGTCCCAGCCCCCGGCCGACGAAGCGAGCGAGGTTGAGTCCCTGCCGCCTGGTCCGCCGAGACGGCGGACGCCTCCCTCCCTCGTTGCGCGCGGGCATGAGTCCGCCGAGACGGCGGACCTTCCTCCCTTGTCGAGCGCGCGGTCACCGAGTCCGTTGAGACGGCGGACCTCCCTCCCTCGTCGGGCGCGCGGTCATGGAGTCCGCCGAGACGGCGGGACCTCCCTCCTCATCGAGCGCGCGGTCACCGAGTCCGTTGAGACGGCGGACCTCCATCCCTCGTCGGGCGCGCGGTCATGGAGTCCGCCGAGACGGCGGACCTCCCTCCTCATCGAGCGCGCGGTCACCGGGTCCGTTGAGACGGCGGGACCTCCCTCCTCATCGAGCGCGCGGTCACCGAGTCCGTTGAGGCGGCGGACCTCCCTCCTCATCGAGCGCGCGGTCATCGATTCCGCCCCTCCTCGAATCCGCGGCATTCCCTGCCTTCTCACAGGACCTCGCCGCCCGGCGCCTGCGCCTCCACTTCTCCCTCGATGCCGATTTCGGGAAGCGCGGTGCCCGAGGGCGTCTCGCCGCCGCTGAGCCGGATGGCCACGCGCTCCTCCCCAACCGCCGCGTCGCGCGCGACCCGCTGAAGCTTGGCGACGACGCGGTCGGCGAGGCTCTTCGTTGCCTCGTCGGCCGTTTTGCGCAGCAGCTCTTCGTAGGCGCCCGAGGCGCCGATGGGCAGGTGCTTCCGCGCGAAGCCGACCCGTTCCTGGACGGTGAAGAGGATGGTCCCGGTGCGCACGTCGAAGAGCGAGGCTTGGAGCACGCCTTCGGCCGCCAAGGTGCGCGATGGCGACAGCAGCCCGCCGATCACGGTGATCCACAGGGCCGACCAGCCGTTGGCGTGCGAGCGGTCCTCGAAGTCCTCGGTGTAGAGCAGCAGGTACGGGGTCCGGTAGCGCGCGGCCAGCTCGCGCAGGCCCTCGATTCCCGTGCCTGTGGGCATACGGGTGACGACGTCGGTGGCGAGGGAGACGAGCTTCGTCCCCTCGAGCGCCTCGGCGAGCGCGCGCGTGGCGGCGACGCCTGCTTCGATGCGCGCGGGCGCCTGCGGCTGGAAAGGCTGGGCGAGCGCCGCGACGCCGACGCGCGCCGGCAGCTCGAGCGTTATCGGCGCGTCGAGGATGCGGGCGATGTCCGCCTCGGTGAGCCCGCTGCTGCCGCGCGGGGCGAACAGGGAGCGATCGAGCGGCTGCTGCGGCGGCGGGGCCTGATCCGCGGTCGGCTGATAGGAGGCGTGTGGCGCCATGCTGCGGCTCGCAGCGCAGGCGGTGGCGAAGAAGGCGAGAGCGGCAATCGACAGGTGGCGGATCATGGTTCCTCCCGGCAGTCGGCGAAGGGCCCGGCGCGCCTTCGCCCGTCTGCCAGAACCACGATCCAGGGCGCCGCTACTTACAGTCGCCGCATTGGTCGCGCGCCGAGCGGCAGTCGCCCTTCGCGGCGAGGCAGCGGTTGGCGTAGTCGGAGTTGCTCTCGTGCCTCTGGGCGATGGCGCAGATCCGGGCGCCCGCCGCGCAGACAAGCTCGGAGAGCCGGCAGACCTCTGCGCAGGCCGCCAGGCCCTGAAGCTGGGCGAGCTCCGCCTTGTGCAGCTCGAGCTCGGTCGCTGCTTCCCACATCTCGCGGTCGGCGACCGGGCCCGTGATCTGCTCTGGGCCCGGATCCGGGGCGGGCGCGGTGCGCGCTGCGCAGGCCCCGAGCGCCAGGAGGCATGCCGCCGCGAGGGCGAATCGGACCGCTCGAGCCGCGTTCATCTCTTCTCCCCGCTGCGTTCGGCGAGCAGGCGCTTGCCGATGGCGATGACCTCTTCGTAGGCGGCCATCGCCGCGTCGTCCTCTCCCATCGCCTCGAGCGCCTCGCCCTCGCGAAGCCGCAGCATCGCGGTGAGCGCCGTGGGCTCCAGCCCCTGCTCCTCGGCGAGCCCCAGGCGCGCCGCCTTGAGCGAGCCCTTTGCGTCGCCGGCCTTCAGCAGCAACTCGGCGAGCCGCGCGTGCAGATCCGCGCGCAGCAGCCGCGAGCCCTCGTGGCGCGGCAGGTCGAGCGCGAGCGCGGCGCGCAGCGCATCGGCGGCCGCCCGCGGATCCTTTTCGGCGAGCAGGTCGGCCCGGCGGTGCGCGGCGGCCGCTGCGGTCGCGCCGGCGAGGAGCGCCTGGTCCTTTGGACAGGGACAAGGGCAGGGCTCTGCGCTCGCGGATGCGGCGACGAGCGTCAGGGCGGCCGAAAGGATTGCGAGCGAGCAC
The DNA here is from genome assembly GCA_050942745.1 of Myxococcales bacterium. Taxonomy (GTDB): domain Bacteria; phylum Myxococcota; class Myxococcia; order Myxococcales; family UBA5297; genus UBA10939. Next base: position 14,902 of record JBMNNX010000044.1, on the reverse strand, counting down.
TTCATGGCGGGCCTCCCTGCGGCGATCCGCGGAGCCGCAGCGCCGCTTCGCGTGCCAGGTGCTCTGCGCGCCCGGCGGGTGAGCCGCCCGGCGGCATCAGCGCGGCGAGCAGCACCTTCGCCTCTTCGCGCAGGAGGGCGGCCTCCGATGGATTGACCGCGGCCGTCGCCTGCGCCCCGGCGCCCTCAGGCCGGCCGGCGAGCTGCACCGAGACGGCGAGCAGCGCGCAGGCCGCGGCCGCCCCCGCGGCTATCGCCAGCCACGGGCGGCGACGGCGCGGCTCGCCGAAGAGCTCGTCGGCGATGCGCGCCTTCGATTCGGAGTCGAGCACGACCTCGCGCGTCGCCTCGACCGTCGCCGCGGCGCGCAGCGCCTCCAGCAGGTCCGGATCGTCGCCGGGCTCGCCGCCTTCGAGCGTTTCGGCGAGAGCGCGCGAGGCACGCACCTCGGCCAGATCGATGGGGTCGGCTTCGGCTCGATCCTCCAGCCACCGGTCATCGCGTTCGTCGCTCACGTCAGACCTCCGCCCATTGCCCGAACTCTTCCACGTACAGGGCCCGGAACTGCTTACACGCCCGAAAGAAGAGGACGTCGAAGTTTCCCACCTTTATCTGCAGCCGCGCGGCGCACTGCTCTCTCGGCAGCTCCTGGAGCAGGCGCAGCCGCATCGCCTCGGCGTAGCGCGGGTTCATCCTGGCGAGCACCGCCTCGACCCGCGCCCGCGCCTGCCCTCGGGCCTCGATGGTCGCCAGCGCGCTCTCCGGATCCTCGGATTGGCTCTCGCCCAGCTCGGCCGCGAGGATCGCGCGGTAGCGCCCCTCGGTGCTCATGCGGCGGCGGCGGTCGAGCGCCTTGTTGCGGGCGATGGCGGCCAGCCAGGGCAGGACCTCGCCGTCCGCGAGCGCCGGGAGCCGTTCGAGCGCGGAGACGAAGGTCTCCTTGAGCGCGTCCTCGCACGCCGCGCGCTCGACGAGGATGGGCCCTATCACCCGGCGCATCAGCTCATCGGCGGTGCGCTCGTAGATCTCGCGCATTGCCCGCCGGTCTCCGCGCGCTGCGCGGGCCGCGAGCTGCTCGAGCGTGAGCGGGCTGCCGAACATGGGGCGCAGAGCATACCCCGCCCTATCGCCAGCGCCGGGAAGCCTCGGCAGCCGCCCGGGGCTCATGCGCTCGTCGTGCGGGCCGCCCATCGCCCGCGTTGCGAATGTCCGGTATCGAAATGCGTTCGCCGCACTAAGATGAGCTCGTCATGCCGACCGAATTCGAGCTGATCGATCGCTTCCTCAAGCCCTTTGCGCGCAAGGGCACCGGCCTCGTCATCGGTCCCGGCGACGATTGTGCCGTGCTGCGCCCGGCGCCCGGCGCCGAGCTGTGCGTGACGACCGACGCGATCGTCGAGGGCGTGCACTTCACGTCGGACATCTTCTCGGACGCGGACATCGGGCATAAGGCCCTGGCGGTGAACCTCTCGGATCTGGCGGCGATGGGGGCGCAGCCCCGCTGGTTCGTCTGCAGCGTCGCCTGCCCGCCCGAGGCGCTCGAGCGCCTGCGGGCCATCGCGCGGGGAATGGCCAACCTCGCGGCGAAGTCGGGCATCGCGCTCGCGGGCGGCAACTTCGCGCGCGCCGACGCGCTGTCGATTCACATCACCGCCTTCGGCGAGGTGCCCCGGGGCAAAGCGCTCACGCGGTCGCACGCGAAGCCAAACGACCGCATCTACGTGACCGGGACCTTCGGCGACGCCGCGCTCGGGCTCGCGTTGCGCAGCATCGGGCGCAAGCCCGGCGCCATCGCGGCCCGCCAGCTTCGGCCGGAGCCGCGGCTGAAGGTGGGGATGCTCGCCCGCGGCTATGCCCGGGCGGCGATCGACATCTCCGACGGGCTCATCCAGGACCTCGGGCACGTCGCGCGGGCGAGCGGGGTAGGCATCCGCATAGACGCCCAGAAGGTGCCGACAAGCCGCACCTTCCGAGACCTCGCCACCAACCGGGATCTCGCCCTCACCGGCGGCGAGGACTACGAGCTTGCGCTGTTCGTCCCCGCGGCGCGCGCCAAGGCGTTCGAGCGAGCGTGCGAGCAGGCGCGTGAACGGGTGACGCTCATCGGCAAGGCGACGAAGGCGGCGGGGCTCGAGGTGCTCAACGCGCCCCAGCTCGCCCACGCTGGCTTCGACCACTTCCGCGGAGGCCCTTCGAAGGCTCGAGGCAGGGCGAGGAAGACGGCGGGCTGACCCGGGCCGGAGCGCCGACCTTCGTCTCGGCGTGACGACGGGTAGTTGGTGGAGCGCCGACCTTCGTGTCGGCGCGATGACCGGTCATTCGTGGAGCGCCGACCTTCGTCTCGGCGTGCCGACCAGCGTCATACGCCGAATTCCCGCTTCTATCCTCAAGCGGCGCGCACTCGAGGTGCTCAACTCCCGGGCCAGCGCCAAGGCTGGCAGGGCACAGCCAGAGAGCGATCGGACGATCGCGCCCTCGGGTGCGTGAACCGGTCGCTCGTTCGGCAGCGATTCGCCAGCGCTAGGGCGTCCTTTCGCGAAGCGGTCCGAAGGTTTGCCGGGCGGCGCCCTTCGACTCGATTCCGCGCGCCGGCGCGGCTAAGGCCGTGCGGCGGGCGACCGGGCGAGGCTCCCACGGGCACCAGAGTTCGTTCCGCGCGAAATGCCCGAATCTGCAAGTGGCCGGATTCACGAGCGAGTTGTGAGAGGTTCTTGTCCAAATCAGGCTTGGGAGGCGAATCCGCGAGTCCCTCGACTCCGAGGCTCCCGCTGGTCGCCTCTACGCTCCTAACTAACAGCTCCCCCTGTTAGTTCAAGGCCACAGCCGGCAACGGGCCGGTCTCTCGTTCGGGATGAGCGGATTTCGCCCAAGTTGCTTGGACAAGGCGGAAGGACCTCAGGGGCACTGACAACGTCGGTAGCCTCAGCGCGCGCCGATCCAGCCGGTTCCACAAGGACATGGTCGGCCAATTGACTTCGGATCCCCCCCCGCTAAGATTCGGGCGTGCTGCGTCCCTTGAGAGATGACGCCCCGGCCGGCACCGGCCGGAACCGAGCAGAGCTGCAGTCAGTCCCGCGCAGCGGCGGCGAATCCCGCCGGCCGCGCGAGAGCGGACCGACGCTCTCCCTACACGCCAAGATCTTCCTCGGCTACCTCGTGTTGGGCGCCATCCTCTTCGGGACCTCGCGCCTGCTCGCGCACTTTGGGGTGACGCACCTCGTGCTGGAGGCCGCCATCACGCTGACGGTCGCGGCGCTGTTCGGGGTCCTGCTGCCCTCGAGCCTGGCCAAGGTGAGCCGCGTGCGGATGCTCAACCGCTCGGCGCTCGAGATCAGCCGCGGCAACCTCTCCAAGCCGGTGCAGATTCAGGAGGCGGGCCTCGGGCGCGACGAGATAGACGAGCTGGCGCTGGCCATCGCCCACATGCAGGAGAACCTGCGGGAGCTCGTCGGGCACGTGCAGCGCACCTCGCGCAGCGTCGCCGACAGCGCCAACGACCTGCAGCACTCGGCCGAGAACGTCAACGGCTCGACCGAAGAGGTCGCCGAGTCGATGGAGAAGATCAACCGCGGCGCCGACGAGCAGACCCGGCTCGTCGAGCGCGCCTCGGGCGTGATCACCGCGATGGCGAGCTCCATCGAGCGCGCGAGCCGCAGCGCTGAGGACGCCGCCCGCTCGGCCGCCGACACCTCCGGCGCCGCCGAGTTCTCCGGCAACGCCGCGCGCCTGGCCGGCGAGAAGGTCAAGAAGGTCTTCTCGCGCATCGAGAACGCCTCCAAGGAGGTCTTCGCCTTCGGCGAGAAGACGCAGGAGATCTCCAAGATCGTCGACGCGATCACCAACGTCGCCCAGCAGACCAACCTGCTTGCGCTCAACGCGACCATCGAGGCCGCGCGCGCCGGCGAGTACGGCCGGGGCTTCGCGGTGGTCGCCGAAGAGGTGCGCAAGCTCGCCGAGACGGCCGGCCGCTCGGCCGAGGCCATCTCCCGGATCTCCCGGGAGATCGCCGGGCAGGCGAGCGCGGTCGTCGGCGCGATGAAGGAAGGCATCGAGGAGCTCGGCGACGGCCGCGAGGACCTCAACAACATCATCCGCGCCCTCGAGGCGATCACCGACACCGCGCGCAAGGCCGCCGAGCGGGTCAACAGCATCTCCGAGCTGTCGCGCGACCAGCTCGACGGCTCGGCCGAGATGGTGAAGGCCATCGAGCACATCTCGGGCGTCGCGCGATCGAACGCCTCGCTCACCGAGGCGGTCCACGCCGTCATCCAGGAGCAGACCGCCGCGGTCGCGCAGATGACCAGCTCGGCCCAGGAGCTGACCAACCTGTCGCTCGAGCTGCAGACGGTGGTGACGCGCTTCCGGCTGTAGCACGGAGGATGACGCTCCGGCTTCGTCTAGCCGATGGAAGCTCCGTCGCGAGCCTCGGTCGGGCTGCCGGCGGCCTTGCGCGGCCAGCGCTCGCGGCCGGAGCCGGCTGGCATCCCCTCCCGCACTAACAACTTCACCGAAAACAAAAGCCCTCTCCAATACGGAGAGGGCCTCTGATTCGAAACCTGGCGCTGCCGAGGGCTACCTGACCGCGACCCCTTCGGCGTGCGCGTAGGGGAAGCCGATGAGGGCGCCGGTGAGCCGGAAGATGCCGTGGCGCGGGGTGGTCATGAAGCCCTTGAGCTCGACGCGGTTGGCGCCCATGGCCTTGGCCTCGGAGACCATCAGCTTGTTGATCACCGTGTCGAGGTCGGCCTGGACGATGTCGACCAGGTAAAAGAAGAGGCTCGAGCCAATGGCGTCTGCCTGGATGACGGCGACCGCGTTGCCGGTGCCGACGATTTCGTTGCTCGAGACGGTGGCGGTCTCGACACTGGTGCAGGCGGTGAACGCGAAGGCCGCGAACAGCGCTGCGAGGGTCCTCTTCATGCGATTCCTCCGGTCGGTTGATCGATTCTTCGCGGCGTGAAATGAGCGTTGGTCTATTGCCTGCTCCCTCGCGTGTCAAGCAGGCATGGGCCCGCTCGAGAGTTGAAAAGAGCGCGATTCTCGGAGGTTAACCGATCGCGCTCGCCCGCCCTGCGGGCCCGAGGGCGGGCGCCGCGGCGGCGAGGCCCCGGGGCGGACGGCCGCGGCCCTGTGCTATCGTGGCGCCGCTCTCCGAAGCCGCCATGAAATACGTCTGCGACGCATGCAGCCGGCTGGTGACCGCCGGCAGATTTTCGGTCGAGGGTGACAGGGTCGCGCTCGTGTGTCCGGTGTGCGGTGAGGCGAGCGAGGTCGGTCCCGAGCAGGAGCGCCACGCGCCTGTTCTCGAGCTGGCGCGGCCCAGGCCCCCGCCCCAGGGGCCGCTCTGTCCGAAGTGCGGCGCGGCGCGCGCCGAGGGCGACGATGCCTGCGGGCGCTGCGGCCTGGTCTACGCGCGCTTCAAGCCCGAGAACCTCGCGCTCCCCGCGGTCGTCGAGGAGCTGTGGTCCAAGCTCGAGGCCGACTGGAACGACCCCGCCAGGCACGAGGCCTTCATCGACGCGTGCTCGCGCGCCGGGGCGCTGCTCGAGGCCGCCCGCCGCTACCGGATCAAAGCCGAGCAGATGCCCGGCGACACGCTCGCGGTGCGCCACCGCGACGAGCTCGTCAACCGCCTGTTGGCCATCAGCACCATCCCGGTGGCGGCGGACCGGCCGGCCACCTCGCGCCCGCTGCTCACCGTGCTCTTCATCGCCGGCTTCGGGGCCGTCTTGATCTTGTTCATCTACTACGCCCTCGCGCGAATGCCCGCCGCGACCACCTGGCCCTGACGACGTGGCGCCTCGCGATCCCATCAGCGCAATCCTCGGCCCCGGCGGCCTCTTCGCGCGCGCCAGCGAGGGCTATGAATACCGGCCGCAGCAGATCGAGATGGCCGCGCTGGTGCGCCGGGTGCTCGCCGAGCGGCGCTTCGCGCTCATCGAGGCGGGCACCGGCACCGGGAAGACGCTCGCCTACCTGGTCCCCGCCATCCTCTCGGGCCGGCGCGTGGTGATCTCCACGGCGACCAAGACCCTGCAGGAGCAGATCGTCGGCAAGGACCTGCCGCGCCTGCGCGAGGTGGTGGACCTCGAGTTTCGCGCGACGGTGATGAAGGGACGCTCGAACTACCTGTGCCTGTGGCGGCTCGAGCGCGCCGACGACGACCCGCACTTCACCGTGGCCTCGCGCCACGAGGCCCGGGCGTACCAGCGCATCCGCGACTGGTCGCGCGAAACCGAGACGGGCGACAAGGCCGAGCTCGACCTTCCCGAGAACCTGCTCGTCTGGAAGGCGCTCTCGGCGACCTCCGAGACCTGCGCCGGGCAGCGCTGCCCGCGCTACTCGGAGTGCTTCGTCACCCGCATGCGCCAGCGGGCCGCCGACTCCGATCTCCTCATCGTCAACCACCACCTGCTCTTCGCCGACCTCGCGCTGAAGACTTCGCGCGCCAACGCCGGCGCCGAGGTCATCCCGCGCTACGACGCGGTCGTCTTCGACGAGGCGCACGCGATCGAAGACGTCGCCACCGAGTACTTCGGGCTCGGGGCTTCGGACTACCGCGTCGAGGACCTGCTCCACGACGCGCACCGGGCCCTGGCCGACGAAATGGAGGAGCTGGGCGCCGAGCCGCTGCTGCTGAAGGTCGAGGCCGTCTCCGAGAGCCTGTTCCGCTCCATCAGCCGGATGCTGCCCCGAGGCTCGGACCAGCCACGCCGGTTCACCCGCGCCGACGCGCCGGCGCTGCAGGAGGCGACCGGGGAGCTGTGCGACGTGCTGATGGCCTTCGCGAGCCGCGTCGCGCGCTCGGAGGATCCGGACGTCCAGGGGATCGGCCGGCGGGCCAAGGAGATCTCCCGAGACCTCGAGTTTCTCTCGGCGATAGAGGACCCGACCTTCGTCTACTGGGCCGAGGCGCGGGCGCGGGCGACCTTCCTGCGCGCGGCGCCCATCGACGTCGCCAGCGAGCTGCGCGAGCGGCTCTACCAGGTCGCGAACACCATCGTCTTCACCTCGGCGACCCTGGCCGCGCAGGGCCGGCTCGACTTCGCCAAGCGGCGGCTCGGGCTCGCCGACCCCGAGACGGGCAGGGACCTCTACGCCGTCGAGTCGCTCGTCGTCAGCTCGCCGTTCAACTATGCGACCCAGGCGGCGCTCTACGCCCCGACCTCGCTGCCCGAGCCCTCGGACCCGCGCTTCGTCGAGCAGGTGGCCGAGGAGATCTACGCGCTCTGCGAGATCACCGGCGGCCGGGCCTTCGCCCTCTTCACGAGCCTGCGCAACATGGCCGAGGCGCACCGGCGGCTCAAGGACCGCCTGCCGTATCGCGTCCTGCTGCAAGGCGAGCGGCCGAAGCAGGCCTTGATAGCCGATTTCAAGGAGCGCCCCTCGGTGCTCTTTGCCGCCCACAGCTTCTGGGAGGGCGTTGATGTGGCCGGGGACGCCCTCTCGCTGGTCATCATCGACAAGCTGCCGTTCGCCTCTCCGGCCGATCCAGTGGTCGCGGCCCGGGTCGAGCTGCTCAAGTCGCGCGGCCACGACGCCTTCGGCGAGTATCAGGTGCCGCAGGCCGCGCTCGCCCTGCGGCAGGGGTTCGGGCGGCTCATCCGCAGCCGGCGCGACCGCGGTGTCGTCGCCGTCCTCGACAGGCGCCTGACCACGAAGTCGTACGGGCGCGCGTTCCTGGCGAGCTTGCCGCGCTGTCCGCGGACCGCGGACCGGCGCGTCATCGCGCAGTGGTGGGAGCGCGGGCGAGCCCAGTAGTCGAGACGCGATAGGGAAGGGAGCGAGGCCTTGATCCGGCCTGGTGCGCTCAGAAGCGAGCGCGATGAACGACGCTCGCTTCGCCGAGATCACACGCCTTGCCAGCCTCTCCACGGTCCGTCCCGGAGAGCGGGCGGTCTGCCGGAGCGCGCATCTTCGCCGGCAACCCGAGTAAGATTTCGCACCTTTCAACGCGAGGCCCGCGCGGCTCTCAAACCGGCCCGGAACAGGGCCTGGGGATCACATGCTCGCCAAGTGCGCCAAGTGCCAACACGTCTTCTCGACGGACCATTACGGCCAGAACGTGTGCCCGGTCTGCGGCACCGAGCTGATGCTCTCGCCGCCCGGCGGCTCGGGCCAGCAGCCGTATCCTCCGGCCGCGGGCAGCGGCGCCAGCCAGGCGGGCGCCGGGGATCCAGGGAGCTGGCAAGGCGCGCCCGGTCAGTTCGGTCCGGAGGGGGCTCCGTTCGGCCAGGCTGGCGAGCTGCCTGGCTCGGCTGCCGGCCCGTGGCAGTCCGCCGAGGCGCCGCTGGGGCCCACGCCCTGGGAAGAGCGCGCGACGCGCGGCTTCTTCGCCGCCTACGCCGAGACGCTCAAGCGCTCGTTCGTCGCTCCTGTCGAGTTCTTCGGCTCGATGCGGGTCGACAACATGAACGGCGCCATTTCCTTCTATTGGCTCAACACGGCCATCGGCGCGATCGTCGGCTACTTCTGGCAGGCGCTCTTCGCCGTCGCCGGCTCGGGCACCAACGTGAGCCTGCCCGCCGAGCATCCGTTCGCGCAGTACGCCGATTTTCAGCCGGGTCCACTCTTCTACCTGGGGATGGGCGTAGCCGCCGCCGCGTTCGCGCCGGTCGCCCTCTTCATCTCGGCGGGCATCTACCACCTCGGCGCGATGCTCTTCAAAACCGCGAACAACGGCTTCAACGCCACGGTGCGCTCGGTCGCGTACGCCTCCGGGCCCGCGCTGCTCGCCATCGTGCCCTTCTGCGGCTCGGCGGCGGGCGGGCTCTGGACCCTGGCGCTGGTGGTCATCGGGCTGTGGAAGACGCAGCGGGGCTCGTTGGGCGGCGCGGTCGGGGCGGTGCTCGTTCCCATCGTGGTCGTCGCCTGCTGCGTGTGCGCCAGCGTGGGCGCGGCCGCCGCGGTCGGTGGCTTCGCGGCCGCGTCGGCGTTGGGGGCGGCGGGCAACTAGATGGAGGCGACCAGACCGTCGCAAGCCGCAGGCGCGGGCCAGCCGGTGCTTCCCACTCGGCTGGCGCCGCCGCGGCGCACGGTCATCCGCTTCTACCGGCCCGACAAGCGCACCTGGGGACCGTTCGAAGCCTACGGCGCCATCGTCATCTTCCTCGTGTTGGTGGCGCGGTTCGTGCCGCTTGCCCGCTGGCTGCCGTTCTGGGGCTGCGCCATGCGCGAGCAGCTCGGCATCCCCTGCTTGTCCTGCGGGATGACGCGCGCGTTCGACTGGTTCGCGCAGGGGCGGATAGTCGATTCGTTGCTCATCAATCCGCTCGGCTTCGCGCTCGCGGCCTCGGCGCTCGTCGCTCTTGTCTACCTGGCCGCGATTCCCTTGCGGCTGCCGCGCCTCGAGGTGCGGCTCTCCGAGCGGGCCGGCACGGTGGCGCGCTACCTGGCCCTGGTCGGCCTCGCGGCGAACTGGGGCTACCTGATAGCGCGCTCGCTGCTGACCGGCGCGCCGTAGATGGCAGTGCGGCTCAGGGCAGCGTGAGGATCTCAGCGCCGGCGTCGGTCACCACGACGGTGTGCTCAAACTGGGCCGTGAGGCTGCGGTCGGCGGTCACCGCGGTCCAGCCGTCGCGCCACAGCTCGTAATCGTAGCTGCCGATCGTGATCATCGGCTCGACGGTGAAGATCATCCCCGGCCGCATCACCGTGGTCGCGTCGCGCTCGAAGTAGTGCGGGATCTGCAGGCCGGTGTGGAAGCGCTCGCCGGTGCCGTGGCCGCAGTAGGCGCGCACCACCCCGTAGCCGTGCTTGTCGGCGTGTACCTGGATGGCGCGGCCGATGTCGTTTATCGGCCGGCCCGGCTTGACCGCCTCGATGCCCTTCATCATGCACTCGCGCGTCACGCGGACGAGCTGCCGGGCCTTCTCGTCTACCTGGCCGACGAGGAAGGTGGCCGAGCAGTCGCCGTGCATGCCGTCGAGGAAGAGGGTGATGTCGACGTTGATGATGTCGCCGTCCTCGAGGGGGCGGTCGTCGGGGATGCCGTGGCAGATGACCTCGTTGACCGAGGTGCAGATGGACTTCGGGAAGCCGTGGTAGTTGAGCGGGCTCGGGTAGGCATTGCGCTTGATCGCCTCTTCGTGGGCAATCGCGTCGAGCTCGTCGGTGGTCACGCCCGGGCGCACGGCCTTGCCGGTGATCTCCAGCACCTGCGCGGCAGCCTTGGCGGCGCGGCGCGCGCGTTCGATCTGCTCGGGCGTGTTGATCTCGCTGCCGTTCCAGTCGCCGGGCTTGCCGGTGCGCGCGTAGTCGGGCCTTGGGATGTGGGCCGGAACGGCGCGCCCTGGCCCCACCTTGCCTGGTCGCAACAGGCGCCGGGCTGGCGCCGGTTGTGTCGCGCCGGCTTGATCCGACTTCTGGTGGCAGCGCTTGTACTTCTGGCCGCTGCCACACCAGCAGCGGTCGTTGGGTTTTGGGCGGGGACCGCCGGGCGGGCTAGGAAGGAAGATCATTGTCGCGTTCTCGGGGGTGTTCAGAAGGCTTCTCACTATAACGCTCCGGTGCGGCGAAACTTGCGCGAGGAGCATAGAGACCGCAGCGGCCAGCCTTTGTGCGGAGCGCCAGCCTTCGTGCTGGCACCCGCCCGGTCTCGAAGGAAGAGGTAAGGAGGCGCCCCGGCGCAAGAGAAGGGGAGGGCCGCCGTCTCGGCGGCCTGCGCGAAGCGCCACGCCGGGCCGCTTAGGTATCTGTCGCGCGCCCGAAGATGAGCTGGACGAACGGCCGGTCTTCCGGCGGGCAGAACAGGTAGACGAAGTCACCGGGCTGCAGGATGGTCGGGCCCTTCGGAGCGATCAGCTTCTCGCCTCGGATGATGAGCATCACCGCGGTGTCGGTAGGGAAAGGGAGCTGCGAGATGCGGCTGCCCGAGACGGCAGAGGCCGGATCGATGAAGAACGAGAGCACCTCGCCTTCGAGCAACCGGGTCGAGGTGATCTCCAGCATCGCGTGCGGCGGCGGAGGCTCGCCGCTCTGGAGGCCGAGCTTCCGGGTCGCCCAGCGCACCGTGCCGCCGGGGAGCAGGGCGCTGATGGTCACGATGAAGAAGATGACGTCGAAGATGCGCAGCGCGCCCGGCACTCCGGCGAGCACGGGAAAGGTCGCCAGGACGATAGGCACCGCGCCGCGCAGGCCTATCCAGCAGATGTAGACCACCTCGCGGAGCGGGTAGCGAAACGGCAGCATGAGCAGGAAGACGACGACCGGGCGACAGAGGAACGCGAGCAGGAGCGCGAGCGCCAGGCCTACGACCGCGACGTCGATCAACCGGGTGGGCACCGACAGCAGGCCCAGCACCAGGAACATGATGACCTGGCTGAGCCAGGCGCCCGCGCCATGTACGCGCAGCAGGCCGGTCTTGTAGGGGAGCGAGGCGTTGCCGAAGACGATCCCCGCGAGATAGACGGCCATGAAGCCGCTGCCCTGCACCAGCGTGGTGATGCCGAAGATGAGGGCGGCCAGCGCCATGGTGAGCACCGGGTAGAGGCCGGCCTCGGGCAGGTGGGCGTGGCGAAGCAGCGGGCGCGCGAGGTAGCCGAATCCGAGCCCGAGCACCGTGCCGATGCCAAGCTGCTGGACGACCTGGGTCGCCAATCCCCACGAGACGGAGGCGCCGCTCAGCGCCGCCTGTGTGAAGCCGAGCGTGAGGATGACCGCCATCGGGTCGTTCATGCCGGACTCGAGCTCGAGCGTGTAGCTGACCCGCCGCTGGAGCTGCAGGCCGCTGCCGCGCAGGACCGCGAAGACCGCCGCCGCGTCGGTCGAGGAGACGATGGAGCCGACGAGCAGGGCTTCGGGCCAGTCGAATCCGAGCAGCCGCGCGAACAAGGCCAGCGCAAAGGCGGTGCCCGCGACGCCGACGGTGGCGAGCACGCCGGCCGGCGCGAGCCCGCGCGCCAGGCTGGACATGGGGGTGTTGAGCCCGCCGTCGAAGAGGATGAGCACCAGGGCGGCGACTCCGAGCCGGAAGGCGAGCTTGTAGTCGTCGAAGCGCACGAGGCCGAAAGTTTCGTTGCCGGCGAACATGCCGATGGCGAGGAAGAGCAAGAAGAGCGGGATTCCCGCGCGATCCGAGGTGCGGCTGAGGAGCGCGCTGAGGCCGGCGAGCACACCAAAGACGGTGAGCATCACGGCGGTGGTCATCGGTTCGTCGAGCGGCAGCACGCCTCGGGGCCTCCGCGCGCGCGAGGAAGCTTGCGCCATTTCGAGAGCAGCCGACGGCTAGCACCGCAGCTTTGGCGGCGAGAAGTGGGTTGAGCGCTGGTCCGAGCGAAGGGATAACTCCCGTTCATTTGCCCGGAACGGGCCATTCGCCTGCCGCACCGGAGAGCCGGCGGCTCGAGCCTGGCACGAGCCCTTTTCCGTGCGCTCCCACGAGAGTCGAAGGTGGGAGAGACGAGCCGGCGGTGAAGAGCGGCGAGGATTCGGTTCGAGGTCGAACAGCCAGCGGTCGAGCGCTTCGACCGCAAGCTCAGCCGACCGAGACGCCTCTTCAGCGCCTCGCGGCGGGGCTTCGTCAGATCACGCTCTTGAGCGCGCTCACGATCAGCCGGGTCGCAGGCGACTTGTTGAGCGTGAAGAAGTGGATGTGCCTGACGCCGCGGCTCAGCAGCTCCATGCACTGGACCGTCGCGTGGGCGACCCCGAGCTGCATGATGGCCGTCGGGTCGTTCTGCATGCGTTCAAGCTCGAGCCGCAGGCGCATGGGCACCGTCGCGCCGCAGAATCGCGTGAACCAATCGAGCTGCGCGAGGTTGGTAATCGGCATGATCCCCGGGACGATGGGGACGTCGATCCCAATGCGGCGGGCGCGCTCGACGAAGTCGAAGTAGAAGGCGTTATCGAAAAAGAGCTGCGTGATGAGGAAGTGCACCCCCGCATCGACCTTGCGCTTGAGGTTGAGCAGATCGACCTCGCGCGAGGCGCACTCGAGGTGACCTTCGGGATAGGCGGCGGCGCCGATGCAGAAGGGGAGCCCGCTGTCGCGGATGAGCTCGACGAGGTCGCTCGCGTGCTCGAGGCCTTCGTCGGGCGGGGGCTGGGGGCCTGCGATCGCCGCGGAGGGCGAGGACGTTCTCGATCCCTTCGTCGTGGAAGCGCTCGAGCAGCTCGATGAGCTCGGCGCGCGTGTGGCCGACGCAGGTGAGGTGGGCCATCACCTCGGCGCCGAGGATGCGCCGGATGCGCGTGACGATCTCGATGGTCAGGTCGCGGTTGCCGCCGCCCGCGCCATAGGTGACCGAGACGAAGCCGGGGTTGAGCGACGCGAGGTCGGTGATCGTCCGGAAAAGCTCGTCCATCGCCGCGTCGGACTTGGGTGGAAAGAACTCGAAGGAGAAGCAGGGCTTGGACTGATCGAGCCGATCGCGGATGCGCATGGCGCCATCCCTTAGCACGGCGACGCGCTCGCAGCCGCGAGCGAGACCGGCCGCCGGCTGGGCTCGCGACCGGCGCGGGCCAGGCAAGGCTGCTCGTGCGCCAGGCGCTCGCGGCGGCTCGGATTGCCGCGTTCGGAAGCGGCGTGCTATCGAGAGGCGACCCGCGGGAGGAACGATGCGACGCGTGACCCTGATAGCAGCGCTGGCGCTGGCTGCTGCGGCCTGCCAGAAGCCCGAGTACCTCGACATGCAGCCCAAGGAACACGTCTTCAAGGGTATCGGCGACGAGCTCTGGTGGAAGGCGATCCCCAAGTCGCGCCAGGGCAAGTCCTTCCAGAAGCAGCAGAGCGAGGTGCGCTGGGCGACGAGCAACTCGAAGGTCGCGATCGTCGACGAGGTCGGCAAAGTGCACTCTGTCGGGCCTGGCCAGGCGACGATCACCGCGACGCTCGGCGAGCTGAAGGCCGAAGCGCGGGTCGAGGTGGTGACCGTGGCCAAGGTGACCGTCACGCCGACCGAGCTGAGCCTCGAGGCGCGCGGCGAGCCCCAGCCGCTGACCATCACCGTCTACGACTATCTCGGTCGCGAGCTCAAGGACCGCATGCCGCTCGTGCGGTGCGAGAACGAGGACGTCTGCCGCATCTCCAATCTCGGCGTGCACCCGGTCGACCCGGGCGAGACCGTGGTCGCCATCAGCGCCGAGGGTCAGAGGGCAGAGGTGAAGGTCACCGTGGTGCCCGCCAAGGGCAAGAAGGAATAGCTCCCCGTTGACAGCCGAGCCCCTCGCTGCTACCTACCGCGCGCAACTCGCGCCGTTAGCTCAGCCGGTAGAGCACCGGCCTTTTAAGCCGAGGGCCGCCGGTTCGATTCCGGCACGGCGCACACTTGGCGGTGCTCGCTGACCACATAGAAGCAAGTCCCCATCGTCCAGAGGCCCAGGACGCTGGCCTTTCAAGCCGGTAACAGGGGTTCGAATCCCCTTGGGGACAAGCGTAAGCCCCCGGAATCCATAGAGGATTTCGGGGGCTTTGTTCATGGTGCCGTCAAACTGCCGTGCGGGACCCGGCCTCTGGCCTCGTGCCGCTGGCGCTGGCCCGACCTGGCCGGAGGTCGAGCTCCCGCCCTCGAGCACGCCGATCAGATCCTGTCCGCCGCCTGGCGCCAGGTGGCCATAGTGCATGGTCATCGTGATCGTCGAGTGACCGAGCCAGTCCTGGACCTGCCGCAGGGGGGACGTTCTTCGAGACGAGCTGGCGGGCGAACGGGCGCCGGAGGCTATCCATCGGCGCATGACACGAACCACGAGAGAGGTTTGGAAGGAACGCATCGAGCGGCTCGCGAAGAACGGGCTTTCGACGAAGAGGTTCGCCGATCGGCGTCAACCCGAAGACGCTGGAGTACTGGCGGTGGCAACTCGCCCGCGAGTGTTTCTCGGCGCGGCGGTCTCGAGCGGCACGACAGCCGGTCTTCGTCGAGCTCGTCGCGCCTCTGTTGACACCCCGGCGCCAGCGCGCCGCGCCT
>JBMNNX010000257.1:0-9510 GCA_050942745.1 Myxococcales bacterium | reverse complement strand
CCGAGCAATCCGCCAGCGCTCCGTCTGCTCGAAGAACTCCTTTCGCCTCTGCTCCTCGACCTTTCCCACTCGCGCTTCTGCCGCTCCCGCTCTGCCCTCTCCCGAGCTTCCGCCGCGACCCGCCACTCCTTCACGCGGTGGGCAGCGAAGTGCAGCACGGTGAAATCATCGAGCATCGACTCCAGGCGGCGGCTGGCGCTCTCCTTGAATTCCACAGCTCCGGGATTGCTGCCCGTCCAAGCTTTAGAGCGAGCAGGCCATTGGGCTCCCGCCGCGTGGAGCCCTTGTCGGCCCAGATCCAACTCTCCCGCTCACGCCCCTCAAGCCTCTTCGGCGGCTTGGGCATCGGCGGGGGGCGCACGACTGACCATCGCTCCGCGAGGTTCATGAAGAAGTCGTTTGTTCGAAAGGCAAATTCCCTTGAGGACGCTGCCCCGGATGCCCTCGCGGAGTCTGGTGGCTTAGCTGCCAGTTGCCGTTGGCGGTCCCTTGGCGTCGCCGGTTGCCGTGGCCTTGGCGCCATCGAGCACGCGCCGCCGCGCTCAATTCGATGGCTCCCATCGGATGGACGCCACCTCGCCGAGGCGGTAGGCGGTCTCCGGCGTGACCCGGGCGCAGCGGACCTCGGTCTCGTCGTCCAGCCAGATGCCGTTGGTGCTGCCCACGTCGGCCAGAAAGAGCGTCTCGTCCCGGCGAATCAGCAGCGCGTGGACGCGAGAAACCCGGTCCGCGACAAGAGTCATGCTCCCTGCGCAGCGCGAATCGCGGCCGATGAGGACGCCGCGGTCGAGGGCGCGCGGGCCGATGAGAATGCTCTCCCACTGGTCGCCGCAGTCCACAGTCAGCCTGCCCGCGGGGACCTCGCCTCTGAGGAGGAGCGCGCCCGGGCCGTTCATGGGGCCTGGCCGCGTCTGGACCCGCGAGACTCCGGTCTCCGAGCGGCAGGGCCCCCACCGTGGCTGCGGTCTTCCGGGCTTCGCCGACACCACGCGCGGCGCGAGCGACGCGAAGGGGGCCGCGGCCGCGGGGTTCCAGGGGAGCGCGACGCCGGTCGGGAAACAGGCGAGGATGCCTCCCGGCACCCGGAGCAGCACGTGGCCGTCCGCGTCGATCGCGTGGATCGGCTCGTTCTCCTCGGTCCGCAGGCCCCGGCTCGAAGACAAGTCGAGCACGTGGAGCCGCACGCAGTTGTCGAGGCGGCGCACCAGCGCCAGGCAATGCCGTAGCGACAGCGTCGCGTCCTTCGGCAGGTACAGATCCACGCAGCCGTGGCGGCCGATGAATCCGACGCGCAGCTCCTCAGTCGCCGCCAGCCAGAGCGTCCCTTCGACCTCCGCTGGACTGAGCATGAAGAACATGACCCCCGGTCGCGGCTCGGCGCGCAGCGCCCCCGCGAGCGCCTCCTGGTGCTTGTTGAAGAGGCGCGGCAGGCTGAAGAGCTCCGCGAGAATGGGCGCGGCCTTGGTGCCCTCGTTCATGGCGTCGGAGCGGTCCGCCATGGCGCCGAGGCGAACGATGCGAGTGGCTTCAGTCATGTGAGCCTCCCGCGATCGATTGTTGCGCGAGGGACGGACAGGCGTCTGGGACGTCGCCGCGGTGCCCGGTCGACCCGTTGATGGAGTTGTGGAATGGAGGAGCGCGTCGCCAAGGGCGACGGCGGTCGGCTTGAATTCGGCGAAAGCGAGGCCTTTGTGGCCGCGGCGCTGACTCGCTCTATCAGCAATACGCCCGCCACACCTCCGGCCCGAACCTCCTGCTTGACGTGTTAGCAGCCGGCCCGGAGAGCCTCGCCACCGAGCACGGCGGCGGCTACAAACACGAGCAGGCCGATTGAGGCCGTCAACTCCGGCCATTCTCAATGGGTTCGTTCCCGTCTGTCACAGCCCCGCGCCGCCTCACTCGCCAATCGAGCGATAGACCGCCCGCCGAAGCGCGACCTCCCTCGGATCCTCCAGATGCGTTCCCATTTGATTGGGGATGAACGCGTACCCGAGCTGAGCATGCGGATCGGCAAATCCGAAGGAGCCGCCCGTGCCCGGCGAGCCGAAGGCGCTCGGGTGGGCGAAGGGATTCCTTCGCCCCGGCTTCATGAAGCCTAAGGAGAACTGGATTTCGACCTTCAAGCAGGCGTCTCGAAACCCACGAGCCGGCGCGACCGCGGGCGCCATGAGCTGGCGCAGGGTCTCCTCGCGCAGCCCGAGCTCCTCCCCTCCGGTCGCAAACACGCTGTAGGCCCGAGCCATCGCGCGCGCGGTGCCGACGCCTCCGCCGGCGGGCACCTCGAGGTTTCGGGCGTAGATGCGCTCGCTCTGCTCCGGCAGCTCCGAGCCCAACAGCGCGCGGCGCATGCGCGAGCGCGGATTCATCGCCGCAAGCGTCGTCGCCAAGGGCATCGTGAAGAGCATGACCGCCATGTTGCGAGGCTCGCTGAGCAAGGCGAGCCTCGAATCCGGGATTTCTTCGGGAAGCCGTAGGTAGAAGTCGAGCCGAAGCGGCGTCGCAATCTCCTCCTGGAAGAACTGGCCGAGGGTCCGGTGGGCCGGGTCAACCCGACGCAGCAATTCGCTCTCGAAAAAACCGAGGGTAATCGCGTGGTAGGCCTGCCGCGTCCCCGGCGGCCACGCGGGCTTCTGGCGCGCCAGCACGACCGCCAGCCGGTCGGGATCGGCGACGAGGCTCATGTCAGGTCGCTCGTCAAGGGCAAACAGCCCGGCTTGGTGTGACAACAATTGGCGCACGGTTATCTGCGCCTTGCCGTTCTGCGCAAATTCGGGCCAATAGGTGCTGACGCGCTCTTCGTAGTCGAACAATCCTCGCG
Organism: Myxococcales bacterium; assembly: GCA_050942745.1. Lineage (GTDB taxonomy): Bacteria > Myxococcota > Myxococcia > Myxococcales > UBA5297 > UBA10939. The sequence goes on along the minus strand of JBMNNX010000257.1, from coordinate 6,692 downwards.
AATGCGCGAGCGCCATCGCGAGGCCGGCCATGCCCTTGGTCGCCGAATAGACCAGGGCCATGGTGTCCTCTTGCCACGGCGCTCCGGTCGTCCGGTCTCGGATTCCACCCCAAAGGTCGACGACCTTCTCGCCGCGATGGTAGACGCAGCACCCGGCGCCAAGCTCCCCACGGCGTTCGAAGTTCTCGACAAAGGCTTCGCGCACCGCCTCGAAGCCCGGCTTGATGAATCCTGCGACCGCCTGGTCGCTCGTCTGCCTTTGTTCGCTCCTCGAGCCGCTCATGTCTTCCCCCTCCGGCTTTCGAGGACCCGCCTCACCCGGCGCTCAGCCGCGGCTCAGAAGGTCGACGTATGCACCTATCCTCTCGGCCGCAGCGCGCCCAGCGAGCCGGTTAGAGCCATCAGGAACAACACCGGCGTCGAGGCGCACGAGCAGCCGGCTCCCGTTGCGTTCCACTCCTGGAGACGAGGGAGCTCGGCGTCCTGCTCGGTTGCGGCTGCGTCAGGCCCTCCGGTTCCTGCATCCGCCGGCTCGGTTCCGGAATCGGACTGCTCTGTGGCGGAGTCTGCTCCTTCCGTTCCCGAATCGGCAGGCTCGGTTCCCGAGTCGGCCTGGCCCGTCCCTGCATCGGTCTCGGATGGCGAAAAGACGAATTCGAGGCCTTGCGATTGGATTTCGTCGCCATACTTGTCGATGATGCGGAAACCGATGCTGTTGTCGCCAGCTCTCAGGCCCGTGGTTAGGTCTGCGGAGCTCGCGTCCGCGGGCACGTCGATCGTCCACTCGCCGTTCACCGAGACGACGATGCGATCGATCTCCTCGACGACGAGGTTGTTCTCCCACCTCAGCAGCACGGTATCCCCGGACTGCTCGGTGCGCAGGTTCTCGCACGACCCCGAGGGAAGCTTGTTGACCAGGTGGGCCGCGGCCTCGCGCGTGCTCCCGTCCTTGAACTTGATCGGAATTCTCAAGTCGTAGGTCTCGCCGGGAACCAAGGTTCCGAACAGCGCTTCGGTCATGCCTTCGCTCGGCGCGAAGGAGGCGTAGGTGGCGCTGCTGTGCGAATCGACCACTGCGATGGTTCGGACGCGATCGTAGCCGTGGTCGGTGAAGCTCAGCCGTCCGTAGGTCAAATCCGGCGGGTTGACGCTGACCGAAAACGAATTGGCGTAGACGTCCTTGTCGAAATCGTCAGCGGGCGCGGGGCGTCGGGCGGCGATCGTGTAGCTGTCGCGAATCGTCCCGTTTGCATCGAACATCCTGCCGCGGATTGACGTGTCGGTGACCGTGATGACCGAGGCCGTGCTCGCCGTGGTGGTTCCGTAAATCACCTCGCCGTATTCGCCGAGGCTGGGGGCGGCATCCCGGCCCCGGTCGCCGATTTGATTCGCGGTGATGTAGACGGTCCCTCGCCCGCTCGTCGCCACGGCGCCGTTTCGAATGGGCTTGGTCCTCACGTAGACGTGATTGTGGCCGGACAGCACCAAATCGACGTCGAGCTCTTCGAGCAGATGGCCGTAGTTCGCATAAGTGTCCGAGCTCTTCCTCACCGCGCCGCCGCTGGAAGTCGCGCTCCCCAGAAAGAAGGCCCGGTGGGCGTAGACGATGATGTACTGGGCGGGATTGTTCGCGACGACGTCTCTTAACCAGGCTTTCTGCGCGTTGACGTAGGTGGTCGAGGTGGCCTCCGAATTTGAGGAGATGAAGAGCGCGTTGTTGTACTTGAACCAGTAGCTCGTGTTGAGGACGCCCGACGCGCCGTTGGCCGGATTGCGCAGGACGGAATTGAAGAACCGGTCGTCAATCGTGGTCGCCGAGCTGTTGTAATAGTCGTGATTGCCGGGCGTCGCCGCGGTCACGTACGCGGGGATGAACGACGACCCGGTTAGCTCTTGCCAGTGCGAATAGGTCGCGCCGTATGCCGTGAGGTCGCCGGTCGCGAGGATGAAAGCGAGGCCGCTCTGGAGCTGTTCGGCCCGTGCGACGAGCGCCTCTGCTTTGTCCACCCGGCTCGGTATCGGCGGGTACGAGTGGATGTCGCTCAGGAAGATGAAGCTGAACTCGCCCCGGCCTTCGGCGGTCTTGAATTCGTGGATCGCCGCGTCGCCGCTGATTCGAAAGATGTACTCGTTGCCGGTGTCCAGCCCGTCCAGCAGGGCGTAGCAGCGGTAGAAGCTGTTCGATCCGAATGTCGTCGAGTCAAACGTCTGCGAGATCGCGCTTCCGCTTACGACGGTGGCGTTCGTGAAACCTGGATCGCTCTTTTTTGTGTACTCGAGCCGGGAATTGGCGGCGCTGGCGTGCCAGCTCACGTGAATCTGCTCGCTGGCGTTCGCACCCGGCGTCGCGAACACCACCTCGGCGGCTTCGGGCGCCGTGGGGAGGGCGAGCAAGAAGAGGGTTGAGACGAAAACCGAAAGCAACAGGAATCGCTGTTTCATGAGGGACTCCGCAGGAGCCGGGTTGTGGCTCGACCTTCCCGCCCCTCGCGCTCCAGCGCGAACCTGCCGTTAACGTGCCTTGGGCATCTTTGCTGAGTTGGACCCTCATGCCAAGCGGTCGGCCAGGCACGCCGCGGGCTCCTGGGTTCGTTCCGCCTTGTCCAAGCAACTTGGGCGAATTCCGCTCATCCCGAGCGAGAGACCGGCCCGTTGGCCGGCTGTGGCCTTAGACCAACACCGGTCAGCCCGAGCGTAGGCCGAGCTTGCGAGGCCGAGGTCGAGGGCCCGCCGGGTTCAGCCGAGCTCTTCGCCAGTTCCGTGGCTCGACGTGACCTCGCACCAATAGCGCTGTTGGTTAGGAGCGTAGAGGCGACCAGCGGGAGCCTCGGAGTCGGGGGATTCGCCTCCCAAGCTTGATTTAGGCGAGAACCTCCCGCAACTCCCACGTGAATCCGGCCACTTGCGGGCTCGGGTTGTCTACGTGGAACGAACTCTGGGGCTCGAGGGTGAACGCCGTCTTCCTTGAAGCGACATCCGATTGATCCGTCCAGGTGGTTCACGCGCGGGTGAAGGAGCACGTCGTCTCGCTGCCTGTCGCGCTCCAGGCGCGTCAACGACGTGCTGGGGCTCTCGCGCAAAGAGCGGCGGCGGATGCACGCGGGGATCCACCGGGAGAAGCAGCGGGAAGCGACGGGGCAGGTCGACGCGGCGCATCGAGGGCAAGCTCGCCGACCTCGAAATGCTCAACCCCGACCAGGCCCGGCCGTTGAGGGAGCGCTGGCGCGGAACGAAGTGACGGGGCGAAGGGCCGCTCGCTCGACGTCGCCGCACGGCGAAGGAGGAGCGTCCCTCCATTGGAGTCGGCGCGCCTTTCGTGGGAGGCGCGCCGCAGCGCGCTCGCGCCCGGGCTCCTGGGGCGTGACCCGCCGACCTCTCCTTTATCTACGAGCCCGTGCCCATCGGCGCGGTGGCCACGGTCCAGGCCTGCACCGCGCGGTAGGCGTCGGCGAACCGCTCGCGAACCGTCTTTCCCAGCTCCTCCGCCGACACCGGCTCCATCGTCCCTTCGAGCTCGCGAGCGAATTCGAGGGCGTTCGAGTAGCGCTGCTTCCGATCCTTCTCCAGGGCCCGGCTCAGCACCTTCCAGACTTTTCGGGAAATGCGCGGGTGCCTCCCGACCGGCTCCTCGATGATCGCGTCGAGCGTCGCGTCCGCGTCCTCGCGCTTGAAGAGCCGCTCGCCGGTCAGGGCCTCGTAGAGGATCAACCCGGCCGAAAAGAGATCGCTGCGCCGGTCGATGGGCTCGCCCATCGCCTGTTCTGGCGACATGTAGAGCGGCTTGCCCTTGATGATGCCCGCCACGGTCTGCGAGCGCTTGTCGCGGGTGAGAGCGATGCCGAAGTCGAGCACCTTCACTGTCCCGTCGAAGCCAATCATCACGTTCTGCGGCGACAGGTCCCGGTGCACTAGATCGAGCGGGCGGCCGTCGTCGCCGCGCAGCTCGTGCGCCGCGTGCAGGCCGCGGAGGGTCTGCACCAGGATGGCGCCGGCGATCCGCGGCTCCAGCGCCTTTGTCCGCGTCAGCATTGCCGAAAGGCTCGGTCCTTTGACCAGCTCCATGGCCAGGTAGTAGCCGCCCGGCGTGCGGCCGAAGTCGTAGACGACCGCGAGGTTGGTGTGGGCCAGCCTGAGGCTGATGCGCGCCTCATCGAGGAACTGCTCGACAATCTCCGGCTCCTCGAGCAGGTACGGGAGGATGCGCTTGAGCGCGACGAGCCGGCTGACGCCGTCGGGCCCGGTCTGCCGTGCGACGAAGACCTGGGCCATGCCTCCGGTGCCCAGCGGCGAGAGCAGCTCGTAGCGTCCGAACCTCGTCTTCGGGCGGAAGCTCTCGGCGACGGCGAGCTCGTCGAGCCGCTGCGCGGGCGAGGCGCCGTCGCAGAGGGCGACGAAGGCGAGCACTGTGTTGTCGAGCTGCTCGCCCATCGCGTCGACGAGCGCGCGGGCCACCGGGATTTCGTCCGCCGGCAGATCCTCGACGACGAGCCCGAAGGCCCCGAGCCGCGCCGCACCAAAGGCGAGATCCTTGACGAGGAGCTGGCCCCGATTGAACGGATGGACGCCTTCGGCCGCCGACAGGTGCTGCTTGCCGAGCTTGGCGGGGCCCATCCTGCGGGTGAGCACTGGGCCGTGCGTGCCTCGGAGCTGGACGAAGCCGCTCGAGGCGCCGAGCAGCCGCGCGCACTGCGAAAGAAAGACGTCGAGCGCGGCCTCCAGACCGAGCCCGCGGGCCAGGCAGTCCTCAAGGATGGCGTCGACGAGCCGGGTGACCCGCGTGTGCGCGCGCAGGAACTTGAGCTCGTGCTCGACGCTCTTGAAGGTCAGTGGTTGCAAGCCCATGGTCTTCGCTCCAGGACATTGTCGACCTTCGCAGACTACCGACTCCCTGTGAAGCGCGGGGATGACCAAGCCGCGGCGCCGGCGGCGCGAGTCCGGCCTGTGCCGGGGGCGCGTCTCGCAGTGTGCTGCGGGGTGGTCGGGGCGCACGGCAGTGGGCCCGGTGTGAAATCGAGCGCGCACCTGCGAGCGCGCTCGGTTTGGGGCGCTCTTCGGGTTGAAGACGGGCGATCGGCGAGCGCACCCCGGTCGGTAGGGGCGCACGGCAGTGCGCCCGGCGTGAAGTCGAGCGCGTACCTCCGAGCGCGCCCGGTTTGGGGCGCTCTTCTGGTTGAAGACCGGCGATCGGCGAGTGCACCCCGGTCGGTAGGGGCGCACGGCAGTGCGCCCGGCGTGAAGTCGAGCGCGTACCTCCGAGCGCGCCCCGCTCAAGACGATTTTCAGCCAAGAAAGGCCGATCAGCCCCCGCTCGGAGGGGATCGGGGTGAGCAAGGCCGATCGGGTCGCCCCTCGGGAACCGCCGCTCGGTCGACCGCGGGTCCCTGGGCCTTCCCGTTCCAGAGCACGGCAAACCGAGCGTGGGGCCATACCTTCGAGGTGCAAACGCGTCCCGGGTGCTCGAGCGGGATTCCGGGGGTATGGGGGGAGACCGGATGTGGCGCTTGCCCGGCGTGTCGTTCAAGCAGTTCGCCAAGGACTTCAGGCGCGAGGTCAAGGACGACAACGTGCCCAACGGCGCGGCGGCGCTCGCCTACTACCTGATGCTGGCGCTCTTCCCGGCGCTCATCTTCCTGCTGAGCCTGCTGCCGTTTCTGCCCATCGCCAACCTCGACCAGGCCGTCATGGACCTGCTGCGCCAGGCGCTGCCGGGCGAGGCGGCGAGCTTGCTCGACGACACGGTCCGCGAAGTGGTCGGCCAGCGGAGCGGCGGGCTGCTCTCCTTCGGCATTATCGGCACGCTCTGGGCCGCCTCCTCCGGCGTCTACGCGGTGATGCAGCAGCTCAACATCACCTACGACGTCAAGGAGGGGCGCGGGTTCTTCAAGGCGCGCGGCATCGCCCTGGGGCTGACCATCGGCTTTGGCCTCCTCGTCGCCGCGGCCTTCTCGCTCATCGTCCTGGGCGGCCTGCTGCAGGGCTGGCTCGCCTCGACTTTCGGCTGGGGCGCGCCGCTGCTGGTCGCCTTCGCGGCCCTGCGGTGGATCATCATCTTCGCGCTGCTGCTGCTCGCCTTCGCGGTCGTCTACTACTTCGGCCCCGATGTCGAGCAGAGCTTCAGGTTCATCACCCCGGGCAGCCTCATCGGCGTCGTGCTGCTCGCGCTCGCGGCGCTGGGCTTTCGCTTCTACGTCTCGAACTTCGGCAACTACAGCGCGACCTACGGCAGCCTCGGCGCGGTCATAGTCCTGCTGCTGTGGCTCTACATCGTCGGACTGGTGCTGCTGCTCGGCTCCGAGGTCAACGCGCTCGTCGAGCACTACAAGGCGGGCGGGAAGCAGAAGGGCGAGAAGCGCGAGCCGCGCGGTGGGCGCGGTGGGCCGCCTGAGAAGAAGGGCCCTCCGCCCCAGCGGCGCCAACCACCGCCCGAGCGCCCGGTGCTGCACTAGGAGCGCGGCCGCCCGGGGCGGCCACGACAGGCCCTCGACTTCGGCCTCGCAAGCTCGGCCTACGCTCGGGCTGGCCGGTGTTGGTTCAAGGCCACGGCCGGCCAAGGGGCCGGTAACAAGCTCCTAACTAACAGCTCCCCGCGCGTCCTCGATCTCGACTCGGTATCCCATGCGTCGGAGTCGGTTGAGCGCGCCCTTCTTGACCGCTTCCCTGTAACGGGCCTCGTAGTGCTCAGCGGTCTGGCT
>JBMNNX010000262.1:0-9369 GCA_050942745.1 Myxococcales bacterium | reverse complement strand
AATCCAAGTTTCCAACTCGTGTCTGCTTGTCTCATGGCCAAGCAAACAGCAAACGAGCGTCCCGCATTCCGCGCCAAAAGGCCAGTGGTTTCAATTGCTTACACCGACAACCCACCAATGCTGAGGCGGAGCGGCGCGGAGCGGGAGAGGGGGTTTGGGGGTTTGGGGGTGGGGTGCACCGCGGCAAGCACGGAGCCTGGGGCAGAGCCTGAGTTGAAAGCAGGGAGCTCGGCCTCGACTGCGCCCGCTTCGCCTAGCCCTCGTCCGGCTCGTCGTCCGTCACCGGCCCGTCGATGTCGTCGCGGCGCCTCACGTCGATGCTCGGGAAGATCAGGTCCTGGCGTCGCCGGTCTTCCGGGAACAGCGCGCGCACCTCGGCGATCGTCTTGTCGATGGTGCGGCTGAAGTCGCGCCTTGCCGCCTGCAGCTCGGCCCGCGCGACAGCCAAGGCCGACTCGGCCGTCTTGCGTTCGTCGAGCGCCGCTCCGAGCTCTTCGAACGCGGCCTGCAGCTTCGGCCGCCACTCCTCGAAGACCGCCTTGGGCACAGAGGCCGAGCAGCTATCCAGGTGGACCAGGAACTCCTTGGCGCCGGTGCGCTGCGGCTCTCCCGAGGGCGTGATCAGCATTGCAAAGCCCTTGGGGAACAGGTCGCGGTAGGCCGGGGTCTTCGTGCCGCCGACTGCCACCTCGGTCATCCTCGCGAAACCGCGCACGGTGGTGTCCCAGCGGTCGTCGGCGACACTGCCCTTGACGCGACTCGGAATGAGCGCCTGCTCGCAGGCAGCCAGCTTGTCGGTCGCGGCCTGGAGCGCGGCGGTTGACACGCGGACCGGCTCTGCCAGAGGCGCCGACTCCGGAAACAGGCCCAACCGGATCACCGTCTCCTCGCCCTGCCGCAGAAAGGATTTCGTGGATGCCGTCTTGTGCAGCTTCTTGGCCATCGAACGTGCCTCCTTTGGGCGGGAGGCAACGCGCGCCGAACCAATACCAGCGCGATTCCCCCCCCCGAGTGAGCGGCAGGATGGTGCCCGCGCGGGGGCGCTGATAGCAAGTGCCCACCCATTTGGGGTGCCACACGTCGCGTGATCGCCGTCGAATCGCTCGAGCAGGGCATCCCGCGTCGCGTGATCGTTCCCCCGGCCGTCCGATGAGGGCTTCCCGCGTCGCGAGATCGCCGCTCGAACGTTTCAAGGGCCTTCCTCACGCCGCGTGATCGTCTCCCATTTCGATTCGGACGCGATCACGCGCCTCGATGCAACGGCTCGAATCGAGTGGACACCAGATCTCGCGGCGCGGGATCGCATCCGAAGCGCCGCGGGACCGGATCACGCGTCGCGCTGCCGGCTGTTTCGGTGATTCGCGCCCGATCACGCGTCTGGAAGGCGCCTTCTCGCTCCCCACCGAGCGGGCGAGCGCGCCTCCACGCGCTCGGGCCACTCGGATGACTTGCGCTTCGAGCCCCCGACGCGCTTAGCTGCGCCGCCGTCGGCGGGTGCTTACGCAGCTCGTCATCGAGGCGATCGTCCTGTCGCTGCTCGGCGGGGTCATCGGCGTGCTGGTCGGCGCGCTGGTCGCCGTCGGGGCGCGCGAGTTCTACCAGGTGCCGGCGAGCGTGCCGCTGTGGGCGGTGCTGCTCGCGCTGGTCTCGGCGTCCGGTTGCGGGCTGGTCTTCGGCATCTATCCGGCGGTGCGCGCGAGCCGGCTCGATCCGGTGGAGGCGATGCGGGCGGAGTAGGGCTGGGGCGCCGCGCCTTGGCCCCGGGGTTCATCGCCAACGCTCCGGCCGCTCTCGGCGCGGGGTCCTCAACGGTCATGGAGGGGAAGGCGCTGCCGGCCTGCTCGAAGCTGAGCCCACTGCGGCAGCGCGCGCCCTGCCCGAGAGCCGTCGGCGCCGCGAGCCCGAGACGAAGGCGATCCGCGCGGTTGAGGCGCTCTCTCGCGCGGTTGAGGCATCCGCTCGCGCGGTTGAGGCACGCCGCCGCCCGTGAAACACAAGCCGGACGCGCACGAACGTGAATCGGACTCGCCTCGACTTCACTCGAGCTGCCGCATCGGCCTTCGGCGGAAGCTTGGTCCCTGTGCCAAGCGCCAGTAGCGCCGACGGGCGCGAGGGCCACCGACGCGCTTCGAGCGCGACCCTCGCATGAAGGCTTCGCGACGACTGCGCGTCGGCCGTCGAACCTTCCTCAGCGCCGGAGGCGGTGGATCTTCAGCCGCGTTGAATGTTTCAATCACTTCACCATGACCAAAAAACAGAAACGCTCTTCCGATTCCGAAGCCAGAAAGACCGCCGGTCGGCGCAAAGCCACGAAGGGCAACCAGGGCACCACGACGGCTGCGCAAGCGAGCCCCGCCGCCGAAGCGCCCCCCTTCGGCTCGTTGAGCTCGAAGAAGGTGGCCTCGCTGGTCTCCAAGCTCGCCACAGCGCAGCCGTATCAGGCCGACGTTCTCATCGAGAAGGCCGGCGTCGCCTGTGAGCAGGCCCCCGCCCTTCGCTGGCACATCGCGCGCCATGGCCTGCTTGATCCGCGGCACCCGACGCTGCTCTCCGAGTTGGGCAAGAGCGCGCGCGTCGCCGACGCCGAGGCTGTCTTCGCCGTGCTGCCACGGCTTGCGGCCGCGACACCGGGCGATCCGGGGGGCACGCTCGACCTGCTGCCCGGTTGGCCCCTGGCCGCCGATCAGATCGCGCTTCGCGCCCTGGAGCTCGATCCGGCGAGGCTGGAGGCGATGCTCCCGGGAGCGGCCCAGCCTCTGCGCGCCGGGATTCAGCTCGTCTTGGGACGCCACGGGCATCCGCTCGGCGAGGACGACCGCGCTCTCGTCGTCAAGCTGCTTGCGCAGCGCGAGGCCAGTGGCTCGGGGCTGCCGTCGGAGGGTCCCGGTAGCACCCGAGCGCGCCTGCAGGTCGAGCAGCTCGCCGAGAACGGCGGCCGCTCGAAGCCGTATCCCGACGCAATCGACCTCGTCCGGGCGCTCGGCGCGACCGAGGAGATGTGGCGACAAGCCGTGGGCGAGGCGGTCAAAGAGGGGCGCTTCAGCAACCTGAAGAACGTGCTCCCGGGGCTGGCGGCGCTGCCAGTCGCCGAGGCTGTCCAGGCGCTCGCCCGTGCGCCCCTTACGCTCGCGGACGTCGAACGCGAGATCGCGGCGCTGGTGGCGCTGTGGGGCGACGATCCGCTCCAGCTCGCTCAGGCTGCCCTCGCCATTCCGCGCACGGGAAAGGGTGCGGACCTTCGCGAGGCAATCCTGATGGTCGCCCTGGCCGGCATGCGCGAGCGGGGCATGAGCGTTCCCGAAGGGCTCGAGCGCGAGCCACAGTGGAGCCTGCTCGTGTCGCGCCTGCCGCCGTGGAGCGGCTCCAGCCAGATGAGCGCGGCGTGCCGAAAGGCCCTCGAGGCGATCCCGCGCGAGCGGGTCCTCGACCTCATCCCGCCCATCCTGGCGCGCGGCTCCTTCCAGAAGGTGGCCGCGGGGATGCTCTCGGTCCACTTCGACGAGGAGCTCGCCCGGGAGGTCGTGGCCAGCGACTGGGCGCTTGGAGATCCCGGCGCGCTCGGCCTGCTGGGAGCGCCCGGGCTGCCGCTGCTGGCCGCCGCGCTCGAGTCACTGGCCGAGGGCGACGAGAAGCGCCGCGTCGCGCTCGTCAAGGGCATTCGGTTCGCGCTCGCCTTCGTCGGCGCCACCGGGGGCAGCTTCGAGGAGCGGTTCGACCGCTTCGTGTCGTGCTCGCCCGAAGAGCGCTACTGGCCTGACGAGAGCCAGGCGATCTTCGTTCGAGCGCTGCGCGCCATGCCCGAGCCGCGCCGCATCGCCACGCTTCAGCGGCTCTTCTCGGAGACCCCGCAGGTCGAGCGCCCCTTCCTCGGGGTCGGCACCGTCGAGGAGCCGGCGTTCCGCGAGAGCGCAGCGCGGCTGCTCGTCGAACGATGCGGGCAGATTCAGGACGCGACCGCCCTGCAGTCGGGGCTCAGGGCCCTGGGAGAAGGTGGCCTCGAGTCGTTCCGGTCCGCGCTCTCGGAGGCGCAGCCGAATGCTCTGCTCAAGCGCGAGCTGGGATACGTCTTCGGCAAAGCTGCCGTGGAGGCGCTCGGCGCGGTCGAGGAGAGTCCGCGCGCACGGCTCTGCCGCCTGGCCGGCGAGCAGGTAGCCAAGATCCCGGCCAGCCAGCGAGCGCGGATCTATCTGCTGGAGCGGCGCGACCTCGACGAGAGGGTGCCTGAGCGCCGGCCGGGAAGCTTCTCCTCGAGCCGCGGCGCGGGGCCCGCGGGCTTCGACCCGGGGCTTGCCGAAGGCGAAGAGCACGTGCTCACGCTCGATCTGGAGGAGGTTCCCGAGCTGGCCGGGCGCTTCCCAGGCGCGCGAGCGCTGGCACTCTTTGCGCCCGACCCCGACCTCGGCGAAGGCTGGGAGCACGCCCGGCTGGTGCCGGTGCCGGCCCACGCCAGCCCGCCCTCTGATGGCACGCCGATCACCGTGACGATGCTCGAGGTGCCCTCGAGCATCTTCGATCCCGACGGACTCGAGCAAAAACCTGAGCTCCGGGCGCTCCGCGGCTTGGTCTCGAGCCGCCCGGGGTACCTCTTTGGCGAACCGATCTACGTCCGCGACGACGAGGATGATCGGGTGTCCGATCGACAGTTCCTGATGCAGCTCTCCGAGCAGATTGGAGAGCTCGAGCTCGGTGAGGGCGTCCTCTGCCTTTTCGACGGCCTCACGCTCCTGCAGCGGCGCCGCGGCTTCTCGGTCGTCGGAAGCGGCTAGGGCGACAGCTTCCACTGAGCCTCGCGCTGGAGCCGGCTGCGGCTCTTGTCCGAGACGCTGCCGGTGCCCGGCTCGGGCTTGGGCAGCCTGATGGCCACGCGCCGGTCGAGCTCCGGGGCGTAGGCGTAGATGACGCCCATCGCGCCTTCGCCTATCTGATCGAGCAGCAGGTCACGGCCCGCCTCGGCGCCGCGAGAGAGCGCGGGGGGGGGGACGCCGGTCGGAGGTACCGTCTCCGGGAGACCGCAGTCGCCCGGGGCGGCCGCGGCCATCGCCTTGTTCGGTTGGGGCGAGAGTCACGCTCCCGGCGAGCGAGCGAACGCTCCTTCGCTCGCTCGAGCCTCTCGGATCACTTGCGCTTCGAGCCCCCAACGCGCTTAGCTGCGCCGCCATTTTTCCCCGAGGTCGCGGCGCCTCTGCCCGCGGCCGGGCGAATCGGGCCGCAAGGCCGCCCCCAACCACGCGGAAGGAAGCGAAGCAGATGTCGCTGCGAAGCTCGACGATTCAGTTGTTGGCCCTCGCGTCACTGGCCCTGTCGTTGGCGGCGTGTCCGGGCGATCCAGAACCCGCCTGCAAACCCGCCGAGGAGCGCTGCGACGCCATCGACAACGACTGCGACGGCGAGATCGACGAGGGCTGCGAGCCCGCCTGTCCGGTTGGCGTAACCGAGTGCGTCGCCGGCCGCACGCGCGCCTGCGTCGAGCGGAGCCAGGGCCCGGTCTGGCTCGGCTTCGTGGACTGCCCGAGCGGCGCCTGCGCGGATGCGGCGCACTGCCTGCCGTGCGCCAACGACTGCGCCGAGCCGGGCGAGGCGCAGTGCCTCTACGCGAAGAGGCGCACTTGCGAAGGCACCCCGGGCTGCACGCGCTGGAGCGACTGGGTCGCCTGCGACAGCGGCTTCTGCGAAGACGCGACGACTTGCGGGGGCTGCGCGAACGACTGCTCGCAGGCCGGGGCGACCCGCTGCGCCGACGGCCTGCTGCAGCGCTGCGCCGCCGACTCGAACGGCTGCCTGCTCTGGAGCGCGCCCGAGGCCTGCGGCTCGGGCTTCTGCGCCGACGCCTCGAGCTGCGGCGGGTGCGAGAACGGCTGCCCGGCCGCCGGCCAGACCTCGTGCGCGAACGGCAAGCAGCGCACCTGCGTCGCCGACGCGAACGGCTGCCTCGCCTGGGGACCGGAGGTCGCCTGCGCCGACGGCTTCTGCCTGAACGCGAGCGCCTGCGGCTCCTGCCAGAACGAGTGCCCGGCCGTCGGCCAGACCTCGTGCGCGAACGGCAAGCTGCGCACCTGCGCCGCCGACGCGAACGGCTGCCTCGCCTGGGGACCGGAGACCTCGTGCGCCGATGGCTTCTGCGCGAGCGCCACCTCCTGCGGCGAGTGCAGCCACGGCTGCCCGGCGGTCGGCGCGACCGAGTGCAGCGGCGACAGCATCCGAAGCTGCGTCGCCGACGCGCGGGGATGCCGGTCCTGGGGCCCGAGCACCGCGTGCGCCTCGGGCTTCTGCGCGAGCGCGACGGCCTGCGGCGCCTGCAACGACGCCTGCCCGGCCGGCGGCCGGACCGAGTGCAGCAACGGCCGCATCCGCACCTGCGTGGCGGACGCGAACGGCTGCCTCGCCTGGTCCAGCTACAGCGATTGCGCCGACGGCTTCTGCGCCGACGCCGCTACCTGCGGGACGTGCAGCAACGAGTGCTCGGCGGCCGGCGCGACCCAGTGCAGCGGCGGCCAGCTCCGCGCCTGCCAGGCCGACTCGCACGGCTGTCTCGCCTGGTCCGGCTACAGCGCTTGCGCCGACGGGTTCTGCGCGAGCGCGACGAGCTGCGGAGTCTGCGGCGAAGCCTGCCCGAGCGAAGGCGCGACCGACTGCGTCGGCGCCAGCCTGCGCACCTGCCAGCTCGACGTGAACGGCTGCCTCGCCTGGAGCAGCGCCGCCTGCCCTGCGGAGCACACCTGCGACGGGGCTATCTGCGCGGCGAACGCGGCCGGCAACGACACCTGCGCCCAGGCCCAGCCGCTCACCTTCTACGGCGACACCGCGGTCGCCCTGGGGACGACGCTGCAGTCGAGCGCGACCACCGAAGGCACCTGCGGCGGACGACAGGCCCGCGACAAGGTCTACTCCTTCAACCTGACCTCGCCGCGCTCGGTCACCGTGACCGCGACCTCCTACGCGTACTCGGGCGGCCTGTCGGTCTACATCCGCAAGAGCTGCGACAGCACCTCTCCGCTCGACGAGGTCGCGTGCAGCAGGAACCCCGCGTGGTCGTGGAGCAACGACGAGAAGACCGCCACGGCCTCGGCGAGCTACCTGGCGCCCGGCACCTACTACGTCTGGATCGACGGGATGCCCGCGGGCTTCGGCCCGGTCGCCGAGGCGGGCTCGTATCGGCTCGAGGTCGTCCTCGGGACCCCGCAGCCGCCGCCCGCCAACGACGTCTGCGCCGGAGCGCAGGCCCTGCAGTTCACCAACAACGCGGCCACGGTCAACGGATCGACCCTGCTCGCGCTCAACGACGCCTACGGCGCCTGCGGAGGGAGGCTGGCGCCCGACGTCGTCTACTCCTTCACCCTGACCAGCGCCCGCGCCGTCGAGGCCAGGGTGACCTCGCGCACCTACGGCTACAGCCCGGTGCTGCGGCTGGCGAGCAGCTGCGAGCCGACCGGCGAGGACGTGGTCTGCCGCTCCTCTCCGAACAGCGGCGGCAGCGGCGCCTTCGCGACCTTCAACTACACGTACCTCGCGCCGGGCACCTACTACCTGTGGATCGACGGCAACGACACGACGCGGGGCGACTTTCGGCTCGAGGTCACGCTGAACGCGCCGATTGCGCCGGCGGCCAACGACACCTGCGACGGGGCCGAGCCCCTGAGCTTCGTCGGCGCCACCGCGATAGCCGAGGGCTCGCTGTACGGCGCGCGTCCGAGCGGCAGCGGGAGTTGCGGCGGCGACCTCGGCAACGACGTCGTCTACACCTTCACCACCGCGAGCGCGCGCTCGCTCGACGTGGATCTGGTCATCACCGGGTCGGGTGGGACCGGGTTCGAGACCTATCGCTACGGGACGATCTACCTGCGCTCGAGCTGCGACGACCGCGCGAGCGAGCTCGCCTGCAGCCAGGGGCAGTTCAACCCCTCGTCGTTCTTCGTCCCGACGCTCCCCGCGGGGACCTACTACCTGTGGGTCGACAACAGCGTGGCGACGCACATCGACTACCGGCTCGAGGTGAGGCTCGGAGACGCCCACGGATCGCCGGCCAACGACAGTTGCCAGAGCGGCGCGCACCTGCTCGCGATTGCCGACTATCAGGCCGAGGAGTCCGCCTGCACCGTGTACGGCACGACTTACGAGGCCGCGCGCGATCACACGACCTGCAGCGCCTCCGCCACGTTCCCGGAGGTGGTCTTCGCCTTCACCGCCGAGTACTCGATGAGCCATTCGATCAAGCTCGTCTCGAGCACCGACATGGCGCTGTGGGTCTCGGAGGGGACCTGCGGCGGCACGTGCTTGCAGTTCGTGGACAGCATCGCCTCCGGCGGGACCGAGTTCCTGCATCTCTCGGCGACCGCGGGGCGGACCTACTACGTCTACGTCGGCGGCGCGCAGCCAGGAGAGTTCACCATCGTGGTCAAGCGCAATACGCCCTGAAGCTCGTGGGACCGGCGGCGGAAGCGCCTCGACTCGGGGTGCCGCCGCGCGAGCGCGCGGTCGGGGACCCGCCGGAACACACCTTGCGACGAGGCTCCCACAGCCGGCGCGGTGGGAGCTAGGCTCGCCACGCTCGAGCAGGACGAGACACAGCCTCAGCACCAAGGAGAGAGCCAATGACGCTTCTTGATTTCGTTTCGCGTCCAACCCGCTGGCCGCTCGCGTGCGCCGCCGCCGCGGTTGCCTTGCTCAGCTCGCTGCCGGGAGAGGCGGCGGCAGCCACGAAGGACGATCCGGCCTGTAAGGACCATCCGGCCTTCACTCGGATGCCGAACTACTACCTGCGCGACAAGCGTTTCGACTGCGTCGAGACGGCCTTCGACTCGCAGTCCTTCCTGGTGGACGGCAAGAAGGTGGACGTCGAGGGCAAGAAGATCCGGCTGCAGTACGAGTTCGACAAGAGCAGCGGCCCGGCGCCTTCGCCCCTGCAGATCCAGCGCAACTACGCCAACGCCGTCCGCGCGGCCGGCGGCAAGGTCCTCCACGAGGACAAGGGTGGCTATCGCGACCTCTACGCGAAGCTGGAGAAGGACGAGAGGGAGATTTGGGCCTGGGTCCGCTCGCTGAACGACGGCAACAAGGTCCACGTCGTCATCATCGAAAAGGAGCAGATGAAGCAGGACGTCATCGCGAGCGCCGAGGCGCTGGCGGCTGGCATCCGGGAGACCGGCAAGGTCGCCGTCTACGGCATCTACTTCGACACGGGCAAAGCCGAGCTCAAGAAGGAGTCCGACGCTGCCCTCGAGGAGATGGCCAAGCTGCTCAAGTCGGATCAGTCGCTGAAGGTCCACATCGTCGGCCATACCGACAGCACCGGCAGCTTCGACAGCAACCTCAAGCTCTCGCAGGCGCGGGCCGTGTCGGTGGTGAAGGCCCTGGTCTCGCGCTACAGCATCG
>JBMNNX010000261.1:0-9427 GCA_050942745.1 Myxococcales bacterium | reverse complement strand
CAGAGCGCTCGAGCCCCTTGTCCTTGGCGACCTGGTCGATGACGAGATTGAGGTTGACGGTCTGCGGCTGCATCTCCGCTCCTTCCTACTGTTGTGTGGCGACGGGCGGGGCCGCGTCGCGATTTTCAGGCACGGCGGACACCCGATCCGCCGCTATGTCGTGATCAAAACGGTCCAGGCACGCCGCTCACTCCCAGTCGGCCTGGAGATTCGCCTTGGCGATGTCCTTTCTCGGAATTTTGAAGCGCCCTGCCCCCTCCACCTCCACCTCCGCGCTGTCCTCCTCGAAGCCGACGAGCACCCCGGCAAAGCTCTTGCGCGGCGGGTCGAACATCGGGCCGAACGTCTTGATGCGCACCTTGCTGCCGACGAACCGCGCGAAGTGCTCGGGCTTCGTCAGCGGGCGTTCGATCCCCGGGCTCGAGACCTCCAGCGAGTACTCGTGGGGGACGATGTCCTCGACCTCGATTGCCGTCTCGACCGCGTGGCTGGCGCGCTGGCAGTCGTCGATGCCCACGCCCTCGCCCGGCTTGGCGCCCGGCTTGTCGATGTACAGCCGAAGCACCCAGCGCCCGCCCTCGCGCGCGTACTCCACGTCGATGAGCTCGAGGCCCTCCTGACGAAGAATCGGCTCGGCAATCTGCCAGGCCCTGTCCTTGACTTGGTCTTTCACGGTGTCGGTCGCCACAAAAAAGAAAAGCGGGCAACTGCGCGCCCACTTTTCGCACTCAACCTCACGAAAAATGCGGTCGCTTCCTACCACATTCGCCCACAAGACACAAGGCAGGCGGGCAGGCGGACGCCTCGCCGCGCCTCGGCAGGCCTGCAGCGCTCGGAGCGCCGGAGGTCTTGGCCTCGCCCCCAGCGGCCGCTAGCCTGTGGGCCCTGGAGAGAGCCCATGTTCCTCGCCGCCGCCGTCCAGATGAGCTCGCGCGCCGACAAGCAGGCCAACCTCGGCAAGGCCCTTCGCCTGGTCGAGGAGGCCGCGGCCCGGGGCGCTTCCTTCGTCGCCCTGCCCGAGAGCTTCCTCTATATGGGCCCCGAGCGCGACCGGGCGCAGGCGGCCGAGCCGCTCGACGGCCCCTCGCTCGCGCAGGTGGCGGCCAAGGCGCGCGAGCTCGGGATCTACCTTTTGGCCGGCTCGGTCAACGAACCCGGAGCGCCGGACGGGCGCCTGTACAACTCCTCGGTGCTCTTCGGCCCAGACGGCTCCCGGCTCGCCGTCTACCGCAAGCTGCACCTATTCGACGTCGACATCCCCGACGGCGCCCGCTACCGCGAATCCGAGACGGTCGCCCCAGGCACCGAGGTCGTGGTCGCCGAGACGCCCCTCGCAAAGATCGGCCTGTCGATCTGCTACGACCTGCGCTTCCCCGAGCTCTACCGAGCGCTGTCGGCGCGGGGCGCGGTGATGCTCTGCGTGCCGGCGGCCTTCACCCTGCACACCGGGAAGGACCACTGGGAGGTGCTGCTTCAGGCCCGGGCCATCGAGAACCTCAGCTTCGTGGTCGCCCCGGCTCAGTACGGCCAGCACTCCGAGCGCCGCGTGACCTACGGCCGCGCGCTCGTCGTCGATCCCTGGGGCACCGTCCTCGCCCAGGCGGCCGACGGCGAAGGGCTCGCCCTCGCCGCGGTGGACCTCGAGCGCCTCGCGCGCCTTCGCCGCGAGCTCCCCGCGCTCGGCCACCGCCGGCTCTAGCCGGACGCGCGCGCCCCGGCCCAGCGGCCTGGCCCGCGCTCGAATCGACCGCGCGCCTTGGCCCACGGCCGGCCGTCGTTCCGAGGGCGCGCGAGGCCGGCTCCTGCATTGACACCTTTCGCCGCTGCTTGCTAGCGTCGCGCCGACTCCGTTCATCCGAATTCAGCTCGTCGATTTCGAGCCAGGAGGAAGTACCGTGGCGATTTGGGACCGCTTCAAGCGCGCGATGCGATCGTTTGCCGGATGGTTCGTCTCCTCGGTCGAGGACCCCGAGCTGATCCTCGAGCAGAACGTTCGCGACCTGAACGACCAGGTCCCAAAGATGAACGAGTCCATCGCAATGGTGCGGGCGAACGTGACGCTCCTCGAGAAGGAGAACGCCAAGTACAAGGCCGCGGTCGCCGACTTGACCTCCAAGGTCAAGGCGGCCATCCAGGCCGGGCGCGACGACCTCGCCGCCACCTACGCCACGCAACTCCAGACCGAGAAGGCCGCGCTCGTGCGCAACGAGGGCCAGCTCGTCACCGCGCGCGCAGCCTACGAGAAGGCGCTGACGGTCAAGAAGGTCTTCCTCAAGGAGAAGGAGCGAAAGACCCAGGAGGCGATGACCGCCATCCGCGACGCGCGGCGCGCCAAGTGGCAGGCGAAGGTCGCCGACTCGCTCGAGTCCTTCGAGGTCGCCGGCATCGACGCGACGCACGACGAGATGGTGCGCAAGATCGAGGAGCAGACCGCGATGAACGAGGCGCGCATGCAGATGGCCCTCGAGTCGGTCGACCATCAGCGCCTCGCTATCGAGGAAGAGGCCGAGAAGATCCGCGCTCAGGAGCTGGTCAAGCAGTTCAAGATGGACATGGGCCTCGTCGAAACCCCCGCCGAGCCGGTCGCCGAGATCGCGAGCGAGGGCCAGAAGACCATCGGCAAGAAGGTCGAGGTCAAGGGCTAGGAGAGGCGCTGCGGCCCCGGACCGACGAGGCCTGGTCCGGTCGGCCCGGGCGGTGGCGCAGAGCTCTTCACTCGCCCGCGCAACCAAGGTCAGGCAGGACTGAGCGGCCGCGCGCACGGGCCGTGAGCGGGCGCGCAGGCGGCGAGTGATCCCAATGTGGAAGGTCGGCACCGGCGGCAAGATCCTCTTCGTCGCGATGGGCGTGGCCATCCTCGCCTACACGGCCGATCGCTACGTCGCGCACGGCCAGCTCCTGCGCGCGGTCTCCGGCGAACCGGCCATTCACGCCGAGATCTCCCTACTCGACTTCCCCGCGGGCGCCGCGGCGGCGGTGGACGATCTCGCCTCGATCCCCTCGCGCCCGGTGCGCGTGGCTGCGCTCCCGCGCGGCTCGACCGCGACCCTGCTGCTCACCTCCGACGGCCCCGGCTTCCGCAAGGAGGCCCCCGCCAGCCGCGCTTTCGGTGTCGATCTCGAGCTGACGCTCTTGCAGGAAGAGGGCGCGCTGCTCGACGTCCTGCGCCGCGGGGGCGACAACGGCGGCGCCGACGCCATCGTGCTCAGCGTCGACCGGCTCGCGCTCCTCGCCGCGGAGCTGCGGGAGGCGCGGCCCCAGGCCGTCCTGCTCATCTCGCGCCCGCGAGGCTACGAGGTCATCGCCGCGGCCGCGGGCATCGATCAGGTCCCCGCGCTCAAGGGAAAAAGGATCGCCGTGCCCGAGGCCTGCGGAGCGCTCTACTTCCTGACCTGGCGACTCGCGCAGGCGCTCCTGCATCCCTCCTCGGTCGAGATAGTGCCGGCGGCCTCGTCCGCCGAGGCCGCGCGGCTCTTCCGCGAGTCGAAGGTCGACGCGGCGGTCGGGCTCGCTCCCGATTTCGTCGGGCCGGTGCGCGAGCTGGGCGGGGCCTTTGTCGCCTCGACCGCGGACGCGCCGCACCTGCTCGCTCACGTCCTCGTCTTCCGCGGCGACTTCATCGCGCGCTATCCGGACGCCCCACGGCGGCTGGCCCGCGCGGTTCTCGACCGGGCCGAGCTCCTCGCCGTCGACCCGACCGAGGGCGCGCGGGCACTCGCGCGGCACGAGGCGCTCGTCGCCGAGGCGCTCAACCCGTTCACCGCGCTCAAGCTCGACCCACCAGCGACGCTCGCCGAGAACCTGGCGTTCTTCGGGATCCGCGGCGACACGCCGGTGCGCTTCGCCGATCTCTATGCGAGCGCCCTCAAGGTCTGGCGCAAGCTTGGCAAGCCCATAGAGTCTTTCGAGGATCCACTGCCCGTCTCGCTCGATCCTCTCGAGCACGCGCGCGCGAACCCGCCCACCGTGCCGGCGAAGCCGCCGGCGCGCCCGCCTGAGCCGCCCAAGCCTGTCCAGACCGGACCCGAGCCGTCCCTGCCCGCCATCGCCCCCGACGCGGGAATCGACGAAGCGGCCGCGCCGCAGGCCTCCGAGGAGACCGCTACCCCGGAGCCCGGCGCCGCCGAGGGTGCGACGAGCGAGCCGCCTGCCTCGAGCGCCGCTCCCTGAGCGCGCGAAAAGAGTCCCGCGCGTTCTGCTATCTTTCGCCCCTACTTCGGGCGGAGGGCCCATGGCCGACAGCGACGGCTACGTCAAGACAGCGTTCCTCTCCCAGTACAACCTGATAGCGCTGGGCGGCGCGGCTCTGTTCTCCGCGGTGTCGATGGACCCCCTGGCGCTGCTCGTCGCCGCCGGCGCCGAGCTCGTCTACCTCGGCGTCGTCCCGAGCCTGCCGGGCTTCAAGCGCATGGTGCGCCGGCGCCGCGCGCTGGAGCGCCGGGCCGCCGAGCAGGCGGCCCTCGATCGCATGCTCGAGGAGCTCTCGCCCAACCAGCGCGACTACTACCACGCGCTGCGCGACCTTCGGGACAAGACCCTCGAGAACTACCGGCGGCTGCCGGGCGGCGCGCTGCTCGCCGAGAGCTCGACCGAACGCATCGACGCGTTGCTCGTCTCGTTCGTCCGACTACTGTCCACGCTGAACAACTACCGCCACTACCTCAACAACATGGACCGCAAGCCGCTCGAGAAAGAGCTCGCCGAGCTACGTGTGGAGATGAGCGGCGGGGAGAGCGGCAGCGCCGAGCTGCAGGGGATCAAGAAGCGGCGCATCGAGATCCTCGAGAAGCGCCTCGAGAAGTTCGACCGCGCCGCCGAGAGCCGCGAGATCATCAGCCACCAGCTCGCGAGCATCGAGGACTTCATGCGGCTGCTGCACGAGCAGTCGATAACCCAGCGCGACCCGGAGACCGTCGAGGCCCAGCTCGAGCACCTCTCGATGGAGATCCAGGCGACCGACGAGACCGTGCGCGAGATGGAGAAGCTCATCAGCTTCACCGAGGAAATCGGCTCGGTGGCCCCGCCGATGGAGCGGCAGCGGGTGCGCTGAGGGCCGGCGGCTGGAGGCGGGCCGGATGAGCTCCTGACAGCCCCATTGGTGCGAGGCCACGTCCGGTTACAGGATCTGCGAGGAGCTCGGGGTGCCCGCGGCAGGCCCTCGACTTCGGCCTCGCAAGCTCGGCCTACGCTCGGGCTGACCGGAGTTGGTTCAAGGCCACAGCCGACCAAGGCGCCGGTAACAAGCTCCTAACTAACAGCTCCCCCTGTTAGTTCAAGGCCACAGCCGGCCAACGGGCCGGTCTCTCGCTCGGGGTGACCGGGGTGGCGACCCTTGCTCAGCCACACAGTTGCTCGACCTCTCGGCGCAGCGCCCGCCAGCCGCGGCTTCAATCTCCCGAAAACCGCCCAGCATTCCGCCGCTTGCAAGCGTCGAGGCCCCGCGATACGGTCCGGCCGCTCATGCGCGAAAAGCCGAACTATCTCAAAGAAGCCGCCGCGCATCCTTGGAACCGCGCCGCCCTTCTCACGGCCGCCGTGGCCTCGGTCGTCGGGTTCTGGCAGGGCACCCCCTGGGTCCTCGTCGCCTGCGTCGCGGCCGAGGCGCTCTACCTCATCGTCGTCCCGCTCCTCCCGTCCTTCCGGCGCGCCTGCGACCGGGAGCTCGAAACGCAACGCGCCAGGCGGCGCGCCCTCGAGCTCGAGCAGATCGCCTCGCGCCTGTCGCCGAACGCCAAGAGCCGCCTCGACGGCATCGTCCGCACGCGCGAGAAGATCCTCGACTCGATGCGCTCGCTCGCCGAAGCCCGCTCGCTCGAGCAGCAGTGGACCGGGCGGCTCGACGCGCTCGTCCGCTCCGCCCTGCGCATCCTCGTCTCGGTTGACTCCACGCGCGCCGACGAGCGCGACCGGCGCTTCCACGAGTCAGAGGTGAAGCAGCTTGAGGCCGAGATCGCGCGGCTACCCGAAGACAGCGCCGCGCGGGCGGCCAAGGCCCAACGCCTCGAGCTGGCGAAGAAGCGGCTGTCCTCCTTCGCCAAGCTGCAGGACCAGCGCGAGGCGGCCATCGCGCAGCTCGAGACCATCGAAGACATGCTGCAGGACCTGCTCGCCCAGTGCCTCGCCGGGCGTGACGCGGGCGCGTTCGCCGGGCGCATCGACGCGCTGGCTGCCCAGATATCGGCCGCCGGCGAGTCCATCGCCGAGCTGGACCGCTACGCCGAGGCCGAGGCCGAGCTCGCCGCGCTCAAGACGAGCGGCTAGCCCGAAGCCCTCCATCAGGATCGACCATCGTGAAGACCAAGTCCCGTCCCCTCATCTTTGCCGCTGCGGCGGCCGTGCTCGCCGCGGTGCTGCTCTTCATCTTCCTCGGCCGCGGCCCCGGCAGGTCGGGTCCCGCCGATCCGCTGGAGCGCTTCCCGGCCAACTGCGGCGGCGTCGTGGTCGTGCCCGAGCTTGGCCGGCTCGGCGAGCGGCTGGCGCTGCTGCCCAAGCTCAAGCTCGCGCAGCTCGCGGCCACGCTCGGCGGCTACCCGGATGCCGAGCGCTTCATCGGCGAGCTGACCCGCGCGGCCGGCGTGGACCTGCGCTCGCGCGACTCGCTCCTGGGCGCCGGCATCGATCCGGCGGGCTCGCTCATCGTCTTCGCGCCGGACACGGGAGGCCCTGTCGCCGCCGTCCCCGTCGCCGACCGCGGCAAGCTCGAGGCCTTCCTCGAAAAGCACGCCAAGACGCGGCTCGCCGCGCAGAAGCGCGCGTCGCAGAAGGCCGGCGGGCATTCGCTGACCACTTGGTCTGCCGAGGGCGCCGCCGCGCCGGCGCTCGCCTTTGCCTTCGTCGATAGCTCGCTCTTCGTCGGCGCGAACGCCGCCGGCCTGGCGACCCTCGAGTCCGTGCTGCAGCAGGCCGCAGAAGGCTCGCTCGCCAAGGACGAGCGTTTCGCGGCGGCGAGGGCCCGGCTCGGCTCGAACGAGGCCTTCGCCTTCGCGTGCCCCGGCTCGAAGAACGCCCAACTGCTCGACCTGCCCTATGGCGCCGGCGCGTCGCTCTCGCTCTCGGCCAAGGAGGCGCGCCTGTCGGTCGATGTCCCGCTCAACGACGCGCTCGCCAAGCGGCTCGCCTCACTCGGCACGCCCGCCGGCGCCGAGATGCTCGCGCACGTCGATCCCGCCGCGTTCCTCGTCGCCCGGGTTGGCCTCGATCCCTCGGCGCTCGCGCCGCTCGCCGGGATGCTCATCCCCAAGGCCTACCAGCGCGCGCTGCGCCAGGCCCAGGTCGAGCCGGCGGACGTGCTCGCGAGCCTCAAGCCCGGCCTGCTCGTGACGATGAGCCTTGCGCCGACCGCGAACCTCGGCACGACCCCGGCGTTCGACCTGACCAGGACCAACCCCTTCCACTACCTGCACCTGCAGGCCGTCGGGCGCGCGCAGGATCCCGGGAAGGCCCGCGGCCTGCTCGAGAAGACCCTTGCCGTCGCGCCGCGCTTCGGAGCGACCGTCGCCGAAGGAGAGACCGCCGGGGCGAAGACCTGGACCTTCAACTACCACCTCGGCGAAGGCGCCAGCATCGCGATGAAGGACGACCTCGCGCTCGTCACCGGCGGGCCAGGTCAGCTCGAGAAGCTGCTCACGCGCCTGGGCGAGAAGGCGCCTACGGCCCTCGAAATCGCCCCCGACGCCAAGAGCTCGCTCGAGAAGGACGGCCTCGCGGTCTTCCTCGACGTCGCGCGGCTGAGCGCCTCGGTGCGCAAGCTGCCGGATTCGGCCTACGGCATCGGCGGATTCGCCATCAAGGCCGCCGTCGGGCGCTGGCTCGACGCCATCGAGGAGATCCGCTCGCTGCGCCTCTCGGCCCGCGTGGCCGACCGCACCTTGCGCGCCGAGCTCGTCCTCAACCTCGAGCCCGCCGGCGAGCCCCAGGCCGCAAGCCGCGCCCCGTAAGCCTCGTAGCAGCCAAGTCGGTAGGGGCGCATCGCATCAGGCCGGCACAAAGACCGGCCCTCCGCACATGCCCGGGCGCCGGGCAACCCCTCCTCACCCACTCTCGACCCTCGACCCTCGACTCTCGACCAGCTCCATGATCGCCCTCCAACACGTCTTCAAAAGCTACACCGACGCCGAAGGCGAGCCCCGCACCGTGCTCGCCGGGGCCGATCTGTTCGTCGAGCAGGGCGAGCTGGTCGCCATCGTCGGCCCTTCGGGCTGCGGCAAGACCACCCTGCTCAACATCCTCGGCGGCCTCGACGTCAGCTACGAAGGCGAGGTCGAGATCGCGGGGCAGAAGCTCAAGCAGATGAAGGACGCCGAGCTGGCCGCCTTTCGCAACCGCACCATCGGCTTCGTCTTCCAGTCCTTCAACCTGCTCGCGCCCCTCACCGCGCTCGAGAACGTGATGCTGCCCTGCTACTTCGGCCCCTCGGACGAGTCGCGCGCCGACCGGCTGGAGCGCGCCCGCCAGGCGCTCGAGCGCGTCGGCCTCGCCGACAAGGCCAAGCAGCGGCCTCCCGAGCTCTCCGGCGGCGAGCGGCAGCGCGTCGCCATCGCGCGGGCGCTGTTCGGCAAGCCTCGCCTGATCCTGTGCGACGAGCCGACCGGCAACCTCGACGCCAAGACCGGCGCCGAGGTCATCGGCCTGTTCGTAGACCTCGTGCGCGAGCAGAAGCTCACGATGGTCGTGGTCACGCACGAGGACAGGGTCTCTCAGGCCGCCGGGCGCGTCCTGCGCCTGCGCGACGGGCGGCTGGTCGAGGGGCTCGCGGAGATGGGAGCGGCGTCATGACCCCGGGCAAGCTTGTCCAGCTCGTCGCCATCAACCTGCGGCGCGACAAGAAGGGCGCGCTCTTCTCGGCCTTCGGCGTCGCCGCCGGCATCGGCGCGCTCGTCTTCTTCATCGCCCTCGGCGGCGCGGTGCGCAGCCTCGTGCGCGAGCGCATCTTCCCGGTCGACTCCCGGGCAGTCGAGGTCATCCCTCCGGCCCTGTCGCTCGGCAGCATCCTCGGCGGAGGCGCGCTCGACGAAGCGACGGTCGAGCGGCTCGCCTCGCTCGAGGGCGTCGAGCGGGCCTACCGCAAGATGGAGCTGCGCGTGCCGGCCATGGGCGGCCCGACCGACGGGCTCGTCCAGAGCTTCCGCATCCCGCGCAACATCTGGCTCGCGGTCATCGCCGTGGGCGTCGAGGCCGACTTCGTCGCGGGCGACCTCGCCAAAGACGTCGACTTCGCCGACCCCGCCGACGGCAAGCCCATCCCCGCCCTGGCCGCGCGCCGGCTGCTCGAGCTCTACAACCGCAGCTTCGCCAAGGCCCAGGGCCTGACGCCCATCGGCGAGAAGCTGCTGCTGACGGCCGCGGGCGTCGAGCTCATCAGCGTGCGCCTCGGGCGCAGCATGAGCGGCAACACCGGCCTGCCTGAGACGCGCGTGGGCCTGTCGTT
>JBMNNX010000260.1:0-9481 GCA_050942745.1 Myxococcales bacterium | reverse complement strand
CGACTCCATCGCGACCGTGTCGATGCCGTTGGCGAGCAGCCAAGCCGCCATCTCTTCAAGATCGTCCGTGTAGCAGCCGAAGGAGCGGATATTCGGGTCCGCGCGGCCGGGAGGCAGCGCGACCCAGTGCTCGCGGGAGCCCAGATCGATTCCCGCTGCGTTCGGATGGACGGCCCTGCCGCCCAGCTTCGGACTCACGGATTTCATCCTCTTCATTCAAGGCCACAGCCGGCCAAAGGGCCGGTCTCTCGCTCGGGGTGACCGGCAAGAGCGAACGCCGCGTCAGCT
Organism: Myxococcales bacterium; assembly: GCA_050942745.1. Taxonomy (GTDB): domain Bacteria; phylum Myxococcota; class Myxococcia; order Myxococcales; family UBA5297; genus UBA10939. The sequence goes on along the minus strand of JBMNNX010000260.1, from coordinate 9,193 downwards.
GCAGACGCGGTTTCGACCGGCCGCCTTAGCCTCGTAGAGCTTCACGTCGGCGACGCGGATGAGCTCCTGTGCGTCGTTGACGGAGCCGCCGAGCGAGGCGACGCCCGCCGAGATCGTCACAGGGATGTCGTGCTCCTCGAAGCTGAAGCGCTGCTTCTCGACGATCTTGCGGACCTTCTCGGCGGTCGCCACTGCGCCCTTCGTGTCGATCTCCGGCAGGATGAGCGCGAACTCCTCACCGCCGTAGCGCGCGAAGACGTCCTCGCGCCGAAGCTTCCTGCGCGCCGCCGAGGCGACCTGCTTGAGGACGTGGTCGCCGGCCAGGTGACCGAACGAATCGTTGATCCGCTTGAAGTGATCGATGTCCATCATCACCAGGCACAGCAGGCGACCGTACCTGTGGCAGCGACTCACCTCGCGCTCGAGCGCCTCGAGGAAGTAGCGCTTGTTGTAGACCTGCGTGAGCCCGTCGGTCGTGGTCAGGCGGTAGATCTCCTCGTGGTACATGCTCTCGATGTTGCCGCCGGCGATGTACTTGAAGATCGTCCGCCCGATCTTGATGAGGTCTCCGTTGCGGAGCCGTTGCGAGCCCTCGATCAGCTCGTCGTTGACGAACGTGCCGTTGGTCGACCCCATGTCCAAGATGGACAGGCCCTTGCTGTCGTGCACGATTCGCGCGTGCTGCCGGGAGATGGAGTCCTGGTCGACCTGAATGTCGCAGCTCGACGAACGCCCGATGACGGTGACCTCGCGCTCGAGGTCGAACTTCCTGCCGAGATCATCGCCGTGGATCACGACGAGCGCGGAGGTGTGCGGGGCGGCACGCTCGGAGATCTTGCTGATGACCGTGACGACCGTCTTTGTCTTCGACATACCCGCCTTCTCGTGTGGGCCGCGATACTAGGCAGACGTTCCGCTGCCTCGCAAGGCGCGATACGGCCCTCGATTCAGGCCCTTACGAGCTGCGCCGGAGCGCGATGACGCGTTCGAGCAGGCCGTGTGCCGCGTCTTCCTTGCTCATCGCCGGCAGCTCGGTCTTCGCCCCCTCGCGATCGATGAGCGTCAGCCGGTTCGTCGCGGTCCCGAAGCCGCTCCCCGCCTCGGTCAGGTCGTTCGCGGCGATGAGGTCTATCCCCTTGCGCCGCAGCTTCTCGGCGGCGTTCTCGAGCACCTGCTCGGTCTCGGCGGCAAACCCAACGAAGAGCGGCCGCCGCTCGCCCGAAGCCTCCGCGGCGGCGCGCGCCAGGATGTCCGGGGTGCGCACGAGCGCGATCATCTCCTCGCCCTCGCCCTTCTTTACCTTCTGCGCCGCGCGCACCTTGGGCCTCTGGTCGGCGACCGCCGCGACCGAGACGAAGAGGTCGAGCCCCGCGACCCGCGCCAGCACCTGCTCGGCCATCTCCTCGGCGCTGACGACGCGCACCACCTCGGCGCCGGCCGGAGGCTTCAGCTCGGTGGGGCCGGTCACCAGCGTCACCTGCGCGCCGCGCTGCAGCGCCGCACGCGCCACCGCGTAGCCCATCCGCCCGCTCGACGGGTTGGAGATGAAGCGGACCGGGTCGAGGTGCTCGCGCGTCGGCCCGGCCGTCACCAGCACCTTCCAACCGCCCATGTCCTTCGGCGCCAGCAGGGCCTCGGCCGCCTCGACGATGTCCGGCGGCTCGCTTAGCCTCCCCGCGCCGACGATCCCCTCGGCCAGCGTCCCCGACTCGGGGCCGACCTGCGAGAAGCGCGGATCGGCGAGCAGCGCGCGCACGTTCTCCTGGACCTGCCGGTTCTCCCACATCCGCGTGTTCATCGCCGGCGCGAGCAGCACCGGGCACGGCGCGGCGAGCACGGCGGTGGTCACCGCGTCGTCGCCCATGCCGGCGCGGATGCGCGCGATGAGGTTCGCGGTCGCCGGGGCGACGATGAAGAGGTCCGCGCTGCGCCCGAGCTCCAGGTGCCCGAAGATGGCGTCGCCGCTCTCGGCGAACAGGTCGGTGATCACCGGCTGGCCGGTGAGCGCCTGGAAGGTGACCGGGGTGACGAACTCGGTCGCATTGCGGGTCATCACTACCCGCACGCAGGCGCCGCGCTTCATCAGCAGCCGCGCCAGCTCGCAGACGCGATAGACGGCGATGCCGCCCCCGACGCCTATCACCACGTTGCGTTTGTCAAGGAAGCCCATCGTCAACCTCAAGTCCGTCTGCTCGCGAGCTGTCGGGAAGCCTCGCCAACCTCGATCCGCTCACCTCGAGCGAACGGGGCAGGCGGAGTCGAGGGCTCGCGCCTTCGGCCTCGCGGCCTGCCCGCGGGCCGGCCACCGCCCGAGGATTCTTCAACCGTCAGAAGACATAGCGCACGGCGACGGTCACCGCGTTGACCGCGCCGCTGTACTTGTAGCTGGGGACTTCGTCGTCCTGCGCCTTCTTCGCCTCGCGCTCGCCGATGATCAGCCGCTGCCCCGCGGCCTCGATGTGGATGGGGTTGCCGAAGATCTCGAGCGGGTCGTCGAAGGAGAACGCCAGGCCCAGCGAGACGCCGTGCGTGTCGCCGTCGAGGATGTTCGAGTCTCCGATCTGCTGCGGAACCGGCGTCGGGCGGAACGAGTAGCCGGCGCGCACCGCGAAGCGCCCATCGACGATCCAGTACTCGGCGCCGGTGTGCGTCGAGAGCGTGTCGAGGAACCCCGGCGGCCCGCTCGAGCCCTCGATGTCGAACTGGTCCTCGATGCCCAGCGACTCGAGCGCCTGGCCGTCGACGTTGAGGGTCACCTTGGTCGAAGGATCGGGCGCCTTCGACCAGCGGGCATAGCGCACCTCCGCGGTGCCGACGAAGGCGCCGATGCGGTACTGCACCCCCGCCGAAAAGGTATCGGGCGAGTAGTGGCTGACGCCCTCCATCACCAGCTCGATGACCCCGATGTCGGTGAGGTTGAAGACCGTCGGCAGCCGGTAGTCGCTGGCGATGGCGCCGCGGTAGTTGAAGCCGAAGCGCAGCCCTATCGGCTTGAAGTCGAGGGCGATGCCGGCCAGCGGCGCGACCCGGGTCTCGAGGTCCGCCCGAAGCGCGCGGCCCTCGAACTGCTTGCTGAAGAGGTTCAGGTCGAAGTTGAAGCCGCCGATGAGCGCCCCGAGGATCTGCGCGCCGGCGCCGATGCTCAGCCAGTCGGTGATCCGCGCCCCCGCCGAGGCCGAGACGATGATGCGCTCGGGGCCCGACTGGTAGAAATACCAGGAGGGAATGCGCGGGTCGGTCGCCTCGGTCCGCAGCACGTTGTTCGACGGCAGGTAGAGCCCTATGCCGAGCGCGAGCCGGTTGCTCACCTTGCCCCCGAGCGGAAACAGCACTCCGAGCGACCAGCCGTTGAAGTTCGAGGGGGTCTCGGGGCTGCGCAGGTCGCCGGCGCGCGCCGGATCGTTCGCGCGCACCATCAGGCGCGGCTGCGTCCAGTTGAAGCCGTAGCCGAAGCTCACCTTGTCCTGAAGGACGAGCAGCGCCGGGTTGAAGTAGGAGGCCGAGTAGTCGTCCGCCGATGCGACCTGGGCTCCGCCCATGCCGACGCCGCGCGGGTCGTAGCCGAAGCTGTCGAAGACGCCCGCGCCGGCCGCCGCAGGCAGCCCGAGCGCAAGGCTGGCAGCAAGCGCCGTGATCGCCTTTCGCATGAGGTCTCCAGCCCCCCGGCTCGCCACCCCTGCCTTTGGCAGATCGATGGCTTCGCCGTCTCTTAGGGCCTCGCCCGACTGCTGTCAAACAGACGACAGCGTCCCTCGGGTCACCTCTCGCCGCCAGCCAGCGAGGGACGCCCGCCCGCCTGGCCTTTCGCCAGTCGCAACCGCGAGAAGCGGCAGGTGGCCTCCGAGCACAGCAGCGCGACCTTGCCCGAGACCGGCTCGCCGCCGATCCGCTTCGTGAAGAGGGGCCTCAGCTCGCCGCTTCCCGCCGAGGCTTCGACTTCGCCGTTTCGCGCCGCGAGGCGCAGGCGCAGCGGGCGCCCGGGCTCGGGGACCTGGTCGGCGCCGGCCGAGAAGAACTGCTCCTCGCCGCTCGCCGCCCGGTAGGTCAGCAGGAAGCGCCCGCTCGGCCCGAAGCTCGCCCCCAGCCCGAGGTGGGCGCCGTCGGCGCCTCGAATCGCGAGCTCGACGCGGGCCGGCGCGCCCGGCTCGTAGCCCGCGGGCGGCTCGGGATCGACCGTCACCTCGGCCTCGAGCTCGACGCCCTCGGAGCCGATCTCCGGCGCGTCGAGAAGCGCGTACGGCCGTGCCGAGGGCTGGGAGCTGCGCCCGAACACGCGCGCCACCAACGCGCCGCCCTCGAGCGACCAGGCGCCGCTGTAGGCGTGCAGCAGGAAGCGGCCGGGCTTGAAGCCGACCTCGACCGACGGGCCGCTGCGCGCCAGCGTCACCCCGAGCGTGCCCATCGTGTCGCCGGGGAGCCCCGAGCCGGAGGATCCGGCGCGAGCCAGCGCGAAGAGCGCCCCCAACGCGACGAGCGCGGCGAGGGCGAGCCAGGCCGCCCGCCTCGACTTCGAATCCGCCCGGCCGCCGACCGCGCGCGAAGAGCGGCCAAGCGGCGCTTCGGGCCCGGCGGCAGGGAGGACCGCCGTCGTCTGCAGCGCCTCGAGGTCGGCCGCCATCGCCGCGGCGCTCTGGTAGCGCGCCTCCGGATCGGGCTCGAGCGCCCTCGCCACGATCCTATCGAAGCGCGGATCGAGCCCCGGGCAGCGCTCCGAGGGCAGCTTGAAGCGGCCGACCGGCACCTCGCCGACCAGCATCTCGTAGAGGATGACGCCCAGGGCGTAGAGATCGGCCCGCTCGTCTGCCGACCGCGCGTCGCTGCGCTGCTCGGGGGCCATGTAGTGGAGCGTCCCCATCGCCACCGCGGCCTGCGTCAGGTTCATCCGCTCGTCCGACGGCATGCCCGCGAGGCCGAAGTCCACGATCTTCGCCTGCCCGTCGGCGCCGACGAGGATGTTCTCGGGCTTGAGGTCCCGGTGGATGACCCCTCGCTGGTGGGCGTAGTCGATGGCGCGGCAGACCTGGGCGAGCAGCCGGGCGGCCTCCCGCGGGGCGACCGGTCCGTTCATCCGCTCGCGCAGCCCCTCGCCCTCGCACAGCTCCATGACGAAGAACCACGTCTGGCTCTGCTCGCAGATGCCCCGGTCGATGATCTGCACGATGCCCGGGTGCGAGAGCGAGGCGAGCGCGGCGGCCTCCTTCTCGAAACGGCGCACGAAGTCCGGGTGCCGGGCGAGCTCGGACGAGAGCGCCTTGATGGCCACCAGGCGCCCCAGCGAGACCTGCCGCGCCTTCCAGACCTCGCCCATCCCTCCGCGCCCGAGCAGCTCGATGAGCTCGTAGCCGGGGATCGAGAGGCTTCGGGCCACCGCGGTCGGCGCCAGCTCAGGAGCCTGCGGCTCGTCGGCCGCGGGCGGGGCCGGCGTGGCGACCGGCGGCGGCGGAGCGCTCGCGCGCTCGGGCTCGGGGATCTCCGCGGGATCGATGGACTCGACCGCCGGCGGGGCGGGCGAGCCGCGCGCGATCTCGATTCCGCCGCCCTCCTCGCCGCTCGAGGCGCTCGCGGCGGGGGCGGCCTCCTCGGGGCGGGCCACCGCGCCGGCCGGCGCCGAGACGGGCTTGGGCGCTGCGGCGCGCGGCGCCGGCGGGCCGCGCACGATCTCAATCTCGCCGTCCTCCTCGCCGCTCGGGGCGCTCGCGGCGGGGGCGGCCGCCTCGGGGCGGGCCGTCGCGCCCGAAGGCGCCGGGCCGGGCCTGGGCGCCGCGGCCCGCGGGGCCGACGGCTGCGCCGGGCGCGGCACGTCCATGCGACGCACCTCGAAGTGCAGCCCGCAGCGGCACCGCAGCCGCTGGCCGCTCACGTAGACGGACACATCGTGCGACGTGCCGCAGTTCGGACAGCTCTGGCGCGCGACGGCGACGGCCAAGACGTACGCTCCGTTCGAACCCCCGTCCGCCTGGTCGGCAGGACGGCATCAGAGCGTAGCGGAGGTCGGCCGAGGTTTCAAAAACTCGAACTGTCAGCCCGCGGTCAGTCCGTCTCCTGCAGGCCGAGAACCTCGAAGACCGGCACCGGCTTCTCCTTGCCCTTCACCTTCGCCGGCGGCAGCGCGCGGGCGTGGATACCGGCCCCGCCGAGCTCGATGGTCTGGCTGCTGACGACTATCTGCCCCTCGCCCGCGAGGCTGCACAGGCGCGAGGCGAGGTTCACCGAGTCGCCGATGGCAGTGTACTCGAGGCGCTTCGACGAGCCCATGTTGCCGACGACCGCGAGGCCGGTGTTGATGCCGATGCCCATGGCGATCTGCGTCTTGCCCTGCTCGGCGCGCTCGCGGTTGTACTCGACCAGCCGCTGCTGCATGCGGATGGCCGCGCGGATGGCCTGGGCGGCGTCGTCGGGGCGCACCACCGGCGCGCCCCACAGCGCCATCAGGCAGTCGCCGATGAACTTGTCGAGCACCCCGCCGTGCGCGAAGACCTCGTCGACGGTCAGCTCGAAGAACTCGTTGAGCAGCGCGACGGTCTCCTGCGGCTGGGCCCGCTCGGTCATGCTGGTGAAGCCGCGGATGTCGGCGAAGAGGACCGACACCTCGACGAGCTCGCCGCCCTTCTTCAGGTCGAGGTGGCCCTTCTGCGCCTGCTCGACGAGCGCCGGCGACAGGAAGCGCGACAGGTGGGCGCGGGTCTCGGCCTCCTGCTCGATGCGCCGGGCGAGCTCGGCGTTCTCGATAGCGACCGCGGCCTGGGTGGCGATACCGCTGAGCAGGCGCAAATCCTTCTTGGTGAAGGCGCCGGCGCGCTCGCGGGTGTCGAGGTAGAGCACGCCCCACAGCTCGCCCTTGGAGAGCAGCGGCACGGCCATCGCCGAGCGGATGCCCTGGGCGACGATGGAGGCGGCGGCCGAGAAGCGCGAGTCGATGATCGCGTCCTGAGTCAGCACGCCCTCGCGCGTGCGCACGACCTGATCGAGCAGGGTCTGCGAGAGCATCACGTCGCCGCCCTTGCGCCGGCGCACCACCTCGGGGCGCAGCGTCTCGGAGCCCGGCTCGAGCAGCAGGATGACGCCGTTGTCGGCGTTGAGCAGGTCGAAGGCGACCTTGAGGATCTTGTCGTAGAGCGTCGGCAGGTCGCGCTCGAGGCCGACCTGGCGGTGGAACTCGTTGGCGATGCGCAGCTTCTCGTAGTCGCGCCGCAGGTCGGCGACGTCCATGATCTCGCGCTCGGGCCGAAAGCCGGTCTGCGACTGGCGCGGGTCCTCGGCCTGCACGCTGGCGAGCACCTGCGGGGCGACCGACTGCACCATCGTCACCCCGCCGCTGCTCGGGCCGCTGGAGGGCCGGGGGCAGTGGAAGATGAGCAGGCTGCCGCCCATGGCGATCTCGTCGCCGTCCTTGAGCTTGTAGCGGGTGACGCGCCGCCCGTTGACGAAGGTGCCGTTCGACGAGTTGAGGTCCTGGACCCAGATCTCCCCGTCGATCTTGGTGATCTCGGCGTGCTCCTTGGAGATCTCGCGATCGGACAGCTTGATGGCGTTGATCGGGTGCCGGCCGATGCGGGTGGTCTCGCCGAGCGGATAGTCGATGCACGAGCCGTCGGGCGAGCGCACGGTCACCCAGGCGGCGCTGGTCGGCAGCGTCGACGACAGCGAGATGCCCAGCGGGCCACTGCAGGACGGACAGACGGGTGGCGGTGGTCCGAAGGCGGGCAACGGTGCTCGGCAGTGGGGACAGTACGTTGGCATCGAAAACATGCGCCCGCCGGCTCTCGGGGATCCGCTCGGCCGGCGCGGCTTCGGGGCTCCACCGCTCGCGATTCGGCAGGGAGGCGTCGGGAAACTAACACGCTCGGTCGGCCGCCCGCAAACCGCGCCGCGCCCCCCGGCGAAGTGTCGGCTGTCGCTTTCTGCCCTTTACTCGCCAAAGCGCGCCGCGCGGGATATTTTCCGGTGACACCATCCGGCCCTCAGGGGAAGGCCCGTCGCCTCCCCGCCCCCGCTGGCCTCCCCGACCATGATCCGACAGGCCTTCAAGGACCTTAGCCACCTTCGCGAAATCTCGCTGGTCGCGCTGCGCCACGGGTTCGGCGAGCTGCTCGATCGCACGCGGCTGTGGGAGGTCCTCGGACGCAAGGAGCGCCAGGAGCCGCGCCCCGAGAGCGGCCGCGAGTCCACCGCGCGCCGCTTCCGGCTCTTCCTGTCGGAGCTCGGGCCCACCTTCGTCAAGCTCGGGCAGGTGCTCTCGACCCGCGCCGACCTGCTGCCGCGCCAGTTCATCCAGGAGCTGTCCACCCTGCAGGACGCGGTGCCGCCCGAGGACATGGCGCACGTGCGCGCGCAGATACAGAAGAGCTTCGGGCGGCCGCTCGAGCAGCTCTTCGCCTCGTTCGAGGAGCAGCCGCTCGCCTCGGCCTCCATCGCCCAGGTGCACCGGGCGACGACGCTCGACGGGGGCGAGGTGGTCGTCAAGGTGCAGCGGCCCGGCATCGCCGAGCGGGTGCGCGCCGACCTCGACCTGCTCTACTACGCGGCCCGCATCCTCGAGGCGGTGGTCGAGGAGACCGGGGTCTACTCGCCGACCGGCATCATTGAGGAGTTCGACTACGCCATCCACGAGGAGCTCGACTTCCTCCACGAGGCGAAGAACCTGCGCGACTTCGGCGAGACGCACCGCGACCGGCCGAACATCGTCATCCCCAAGGTCTACGACGACCTGTCGAACAGCACGGTGCTGACGATGGAGTACGTGGTCGGCGAGAAGCTGCGCAGCGTCGACCTCGACAGCTACGACCGCAAGCTGCTTGCCGAGCGGCTGCTCGAGGGCGCCTTCCACCAGCTCTTCGAGGACGGGCTTTTCCACGGCTACCCGCACCCGGGCAACATCCTGGTGCTGCCCGGCGAGCGCGTCGCGCTGCTCGACCTGGGGATCGTCGGCCGGCTCACCAAGCAGATGCAGGAGAACCTGATCATGCTGGTGATGGCCGTCGCCCTGAAGGACGCCGACACCGTCGCCCGCCTGCTCTACCGGGTCGCCACGCCCGACAAGCGCACCAACCTGGCGGCCTTCAAGACCGACATCCAGGCCCTGCTCGACCAGTACCTCGCCGAGTCGGTGACGCTGGAAAAGATAGACACCGGCCAGCTCATCCCCGAGCTGCTCAACCTGGCGGTGCGCTACCACGTGCGCATCCCCAAGGAG
>JBMNNX010000259.1:0-9501 GCA_050942745.1 Myxococcales bacterium | reverse complement strand
GGTAGGGGCGCACGGCAGTGCGCCCGGCCCCGCAGGCCAAAGGGCACCCCGTTCCGGCGAGGGCGCGCCCGTCGCCGGTTGAGCGTCGAGGCCGCGTTCGCGACCTAACGCATCTTGGACTCGTGCTCGCCGAGGACGAGCAGATCCAACCACCCACTGTGCCTGCCGAAGCCCGGGTCCCAATGCCGCGCCGACCGCGGCCTGACGATCAATCAGCCGCCGTAGATGCCACCTCGCGCATCAGGGCCATGCCGAGGGTCGCTCCGCGCTTTCAGCCGCTCGGGCTTTCCGCACCGTCGGGCGGGTTCAGCTCTTCGCCGCCTGCGCCTCGCCATCTCTGAGGAAGAGGACGGCGAGCCCAATCACGACTCCGAGCCCGAGCCCGGTCAGGTGCGCCCACCACGCGACGCCTTGGCGCCCGATCGACGCCATGAGGCCCTGGTAGACGAATTCGAGGACGCCATAGACGACGATGGGGAGCTCGACGACCGCGCCGTGGAAGCCGATCGCGACCCGCGCCCGCCGCTGCAGCACGAAGGCCGCGCCCATCAGGCCTGAGACCCCGCCGCTCGCCCCGCCGACCAGGACGTCGGAGCTCGAGACCAGCCCCTGCGCTATCGCCCCGAGCGCGCCGACGACGAGGAACAGGCCGAGAAATGTGGGCCGCGAAAGCTGCTGCTCCACCGCGTCGCCGAACGCGAACAGGAAGAAGAGGTTGCCGACCAGGTGCAGCACGCCGAAGTGCACGAAGCACGAGGTGAGCGCGGTGAACAGCGAGGGATCGGCGCTGTTGTAGGTCAGCTCCGCGCGGAGCTCGCCGCCCGAGATCCAGTCGGCCGCGAAGAACACTATCAGCGCGGCCGCCGGCGCCCAGGTCGCGAAGGGCGTCTTGCAGCCCTCGGTGCGGCTCACGACCGGCAGGCCGATGGCCGCCAGCACCGCATGCAAACCGCTGATCTCGTAGTAGCCCTTGCCCTTCGACGCTTCGGCGAGGTCCCGCGCGATCTCCTTGCGCTCCTCTTCGCTGAAGCTCTCGTACGTCGCCTTGAGCAACTGCTGGCGCGCCATCATCTGCAGCGTCCGTCGGTCCTGCTTCTCGACCCAGTAGACGCCGCAGCTCGGGCAACGCTCGACCCAAGCATCCATCCGCCCGATGCGCATCGGCGCCATCGGCGCCTCGCATGACGGACAGAGCCGGGTCTTCGCGAAGGCGCCGCAGTCAGGGCGTGACTCCGGCGCAAGCGCAGTGTCGGCAGCCGGGCAGAGGCCCGCCATCTCGTCATGCGAAAGCAGCGAGCCGCCGCAGCGCGGGCAGACCTGCGAACCGGAGGCGATTGTGAGTGGGGTCTGGTCGTCGGGACAGGTCTGGGCCATTTGAGGAAACTCCGAGATCTCGGGACGGCGCAGCATAATCGAAACGCGGCCTCGATTGGTTTCGCGGGGTTGCGCAGGGCCGGGGGGCGAGGTGCTCGGGCCTCTCGGCGGTGACGCGCCTTGCTTTCGGCCAACGTCCCGGGCTGCCCGAGGCGACACGACACCCCGAGGCCTTCTCGCTGCAGCGGACGTCGTGCGCCGGCGATGACCGTCCTTGGACATGAAGTCGGGCCGGTGTTCACACGTGTGAACACCGCGCGGATTTCGGGTCGCCTGTCGCGCGCTAGCCGTGCCGCGGCGACATGGCGCACCGAGGCCCCCTCGCTGCGGCGAACGTCGTGCGCCGGCAATGACCGTCCTCGGACAGGAAATCGGGCCGGTGTTCACACGTGTGAACACCGGCTTCATTGGATGTCGGCAGGGAGGTTCGCGGCGAAGCTGGAGCTACCAAGACCACGCCGGGTCGAACTTCCGCGATAGGTTCCGGCGCTTCCCGTGTTACAGGGCCATGGCGATGCGACGCGAAGGCAACAATCTCGAACGCCTCCTCTTGGAGCGCTTTGGTTTCCCGTCCTTCCGGCCCGGGCAGCGCACGCTCATCGAGGCGGTGCTCGCCGGCCGCGACGTGCTCGGCGTCCTGCCCACCGGCGGCGGCAAGTCGCTGATCTACCAGTTGCCCGCTCTCACGCTCGGCGGCATCACCCTGGTCGTCTCGCCGCTCATCGCGCTGATGAAGGATCAGGTAGACGCCTTCAACCGGCGCAGCGGCGCGCGCGCCGTCGCGCTCAACTCGAACCAGACCCCGGCCGAGGCCTCCTGGGCGCTCGGGCGCCTGCGGCGCGGGGAGGCGGCGCTGCTCTATGTCGCGCCCGAGAGGCTCGAGCAGCCGGCATTTCGCGCGCTCATGCAGGAGCTCGCGCCGCGGCTGCTCGTCATCGACGAGGCGCACTGCATCAGTCAGTGGGGCCATGACTTCCGGCCCTCGTTCCTCGGGCTCGCCGAGGTCGCCGCGTCGCTGCGCCCCAGCCCGGTGCTCGCGCTGACGGCCACCGCCACCCCGCGCACGCGCCGGGACATCGTCGAGCGGCTCGGCCTGCGCGACCCGCTCGTACACGTCGCTCCGTTCGACCGACCGAACCTTTTCCTCGAGGTCGAGCCCTGCGGCGGCCGCGAGAAGCTCGAGCGGCTCGTCCGCGTGCTGGGCGAGCTTCCGGACGAGGGCTCGCGCATCGTCTACGTCGGGCGGCGCAAGGATGCCGAAGAGGTGGCCGACTGGCTCTGCGCGCACGGCTTTGGCGCGGTCGCCTATCACGCGGGGATGCCCCCGGAGCAGCGCCAGCATGCCCAGGAGGCTTGGCTCGCGGGCCGCCAGCCGATAGCCGTCGCCACCGTCGCCTTCGGGATGGGGATAGACAAGCCCGACGTGCGCGCGGTGATTCACTACCAGATGCCCTCGTCACTCGAGGCGTACTACCAGGAGATAGGCCGCGCCGGGCGCGACGGGCGGCCCTCGCGTTGCGTGCTGCTCTACGCGGACGCGCGTTCCCCACGGGCGTGGAGGGCCCATTCCCCGGTCACTCCGACCATTGGCAGGAAGGGCTCTTCCTCACCGTCAGGTTGTCCGGAGGACCTCACAGGAGCCGCAAGGAGAGCAGTGCGTACCCGGGGCCGCAGCACCTTCCGAGCTGAAGGACGACCTCTGGGCTCGCCGAGCCGCGGACCCCGAGGCCTCCTGTCAGCTCCCACGTTGACCCGACGCCGGCCCCGATTCCGATCCCGGAAGTCGCGGGGTGCCACAAGAAGCGATACGCGGGCCTGACGAAGATCACGGGAGGATTGCCCAGCACCAAGCCCGGCTCGAGCACGATGCGATGGCTCTTGAGCTCCTCGGTGTGGCACCGGTGGCGAACGCTCGCGGTCACTGGCCCGACCTGAAGGGACGCAGGCCAGGAGAGCGTTGCCCGAAACGGCCTCCGCGAGTCCGGGCGCCAGTGGAAGCCGGGATGAGGAACGAGCATCAGGGCCACCAGGGCCGTGTCGTCATAGAGCTGGCCGATGCTCTTGGCGAACCCGACATTCGTCTCGCATTCGGGCGGGAAGCCCTGAGGATTCAGGGCCGCGCCCAGCGGCAGAGCCTGAGGTCGCTACCCGTCATGCTGTTCGGGCTCTTGCGACGGCGGGCACAGCTTGCAGTCGAGCTCCCGCTCTTCGGCCCTCTCGGCTTCTCCCGCGTGACCGGAGGGAAGTGCCAGGGCGATCGCCGTTGCCAGCGTGACGAGCGCCCGGGGGAAGGTGAGCTCGCGGCGGCGGAAGCTCGATTGGATTCGCGAAAAGCGTCTTGCCATTGGGAACTTTCCAAGTATCGACCAGTTGCAGTCTGCACCCGTTCGACGCGCGGCGCACGCGCAGGAGCAGGGGCCGTGCTGCTTGGTCTCGGGGCCAGAATGCGCCTCGGCGCCGTCGCCGAGCGGCGCGCGGCCGATCCACGAGGCCGATAGCGGCTCCGAGAGCCTGCTCGTTCGGCGGGAGGCGGCGTGAAGGCGAACGCGCCAGCCCACACGATCCTCCTCGGGCTGAACAAGCTGTTCCACAACGCGCAGCTTGGCCCCCGCGCGAGCGAATGGCTCAACCGCGCGAGAGAGCGGCGCAACCACGCAAGAGGCAGTCATACACGAGACAGAGCCTCCGGAGACCCACGGCACCGAGCACTTCAGGTCCGCGTCCCGGCCGTTGGCGTCCGGCTGCAAGGCTTGTCGCCAAGCTGCCACGCGAGCGTGCCGGACCCCCGCCCGGGGGGAAGGCGTAGTCACTTCCAGTGCTTGAACGGTTTTGCCGGCTGCAAGTGTCGTACAGTGTGCGGCAATCCTTGGCGCTCCCAGGTTTCCATGTTAGGAAACGTCGGTCACCACACACGGTTAGGCATGGCAGACAAGCCGCGAATCATCGGCATCGACCTGGGAACGACCAACACCTGCGTCGCGCACGTGCGCAATCGCATTCCCAAGGTCGTGCCTACGGATCGAGGCAACCTCATCCTGCCTTCGGTGGTGGGCCTGTCGACCAAGGGCGAGCTGCTGGTCGGCGCGGTGGCCAAAGACCAAATGGTCACCAACCCGAAGAACACCATCTACGGCGCCAAGCGGCTCATCGGCCGCAAGTTCGAGTCGAAGGTCGTCCAGGGGCTGCGCAGCTACTATTCCTACGAGATCGTCGAGGGGCCCGAGGGCGAGGCCGCGGTGATGCTGGGCGGCAAGATGTACTCGATGCCGCAGATCTCGAGCTTCGTGCTCGCCCACATCAAGACCATCGCCGAGCAGTTCCTCGGCGGCCCGGTCACCGACGCGGTCATCAGCGTCCCGGCCCACTACAACGACAACCAGCGCCAGGCGGTGAAGCAGGCCGGCACGCTCGCCGGCTTCAACGTGCGGCGCATCGTCAACGAGCCGACCGCCGCGGCGCTCGCCTACGGCTTCAACCGCTCGTTCGACCAGAAGATCCTCGTCTTCGACCTCGGCGGCGGCACCTTCGACGTCAGCGTCCTGCAGGTCAACGGCAACGTCTTCGAGGTCATCGCTACCGGCGGCGACAACTTCCTTGGCGGCGTCGACTTCGACAACCGGGTCATCGACTACGTGCTCGCCGAGTTCAAGCGCGAGCACAAGATCGACCTGTCCGAGAAGGCGGTGGCGATGCAGCGCATCAAGAGCGCCGCCGAGGCCGCCAAGATAGACCTCACGCTCATCCCCAACGTCGTCATCGAGCTGCCCTACATCGACGAGCGCAAGGGCAGGCCTGTTGACCTGCGCATCCCACTCACCCGCGAGAAGCTCAACGAGCTGACCTTCGACCTCGTCGCGCGCACCTTCGACATCTGCGACCAGGTCCTCGCGCAGAAGGGCCTGGGGCCGCAGGACATCGACGAGGTCATCCTCGTCGGCGGCCAGAGCCGCATGCCGCTGGTGCAGCAGCAGATCCAGGCCCACTTCGGCAAGCCGCCGCGCAAGGGCGTCCACGCTGACGAGTGCGTGGCGCTGGGCGCCTCGCTGCTAGGCGACTCGCTCGGGCAGATCGACGCGGTCACGCTCCTCGACGTGCTCTCGATGCCGATCGGTATCGCCCTGGCCAACGGGCGTTTTCGCAGGGTCATCGAAAAGAACTCGAGCATCCCGCTGGTCAAGAGCTTCCGCTTGCCGCAGCCGCGCGAGCCGGGCGCCGACCACATCGAGATGGAGATCTACCAGGGCGACGCCGAGCACATCGTCGACAACGAATACCTGGGCAGCATGCGCGTGCCCGCGTCGGCGGCCGGCCGCAAGATCGACTTCCGGCTTGACGAGGAGTGTCTGCTGCAGGTGATCGTCGATCTGCCGAACGGACCGAAGAAGATCGAGCTGGCGACGCGCGACACCCCGCCGATGCTCAGGAAGGCGCTGCAGGAAGAGGCGCGCAAGCGCCAGGCCGAGGAGGCTGCGCGCGGCGGCGCCGCGCAGCAGCCGCGCGGCGGGCTCTTCTCGTCCATCAAGCGCTTCTGGGGCGGCAACTAGCGACAGGTTGGTCCTCACATGCACGTCTTTCCCTCCAAGGAGTGGTGCGAAGCGCTCATCGCCGCGATCCACGCGGATCCGCAGAGCGCGGTGGCCGGCCGCGGCTTCGCTGGCGACATCGCCGCGGCGATCCTGCCGGAGCCGCCCCTGCGCGAGCCGTTCGTGGTCTACGCGCGCGCGCAGGATGGGAAAGTGCTCGAGTTTCGGTTGCTCGAGGACCTTGATGAGATTGAGGAGATCGAGCCCGCCTACGTCGCCAGGGCCGGATACCAGACCTGGAAGAAGCTCGTGAGCAGCGAGCTCGATCCCATCGAGGCGCTGCTGCAGCGCAAGATCCAGTTCGAGGGCGACCTGCAGCCGATCATCGAGCGCGCGCAGTTCAAGAACCTCTTCTGGCGCCTGCTGGAGAAGGTGCCTACCAAGTTCATCTGACGCGACCTCTGGGCTCAGCACAGGGAGAGGCCATGGCCAAGGGAATGAGAGGGCGAGCGCTGGACGCGGTGGGCAAGGCCGTCGAGCGCGTCCTGGCTGACGAGAAGCGCGCCGCCACGGTGGCCAAGGCGGTCGGCGCAGTGCAGAAGAGCCGCGAGGCCATCGACAAGGCGCAGGAGGACCTGATGCGCGCGATGGGCTTCGCCAGCAAGGGCGACTACAAGGAGGTCGGCAAGAAGATCGCCGCCCTCAAGCGCCGCGCGCGCCACCTCGCCGAAAAGGTCGAGAAGATGGCGCCGCCCCCGAAGTAGCGGTTTATCGCGGGGCTTTTTGAAAGTCTGGAGAGCTGGGCCTCGAGGCCGAAGTCGAAAATCCAGCTCCGCCTCGCCCGCTGTCTTGGATCCTGCGCTCCGCGGGGAGCTGGAGTGCGTGAGGAGAGCCCCGGCCTCTGGGCACCCGCGCTCCTCAACCTGCCGTATTGGCCGCTCCTAAGGTCGCGGACGCCGCGCGGCCGCGAATTCCGCGGCGGGACAGCGATGGCGTCATCGCCACTCGCACCGGGCGTGCGCTCCACGGCGGCCAGAGCCGCGCGAGGTCCTGCTCGACCGTCTTCGAGGCCCCGCCGCCCGCGCGCGCCCTGGGCCGGGCCAAGATGGGTCCGCGAAGACCTCGTTCGCCGAATTTCCGTACGAATCGTGTTGCGCCGCTGTGCCGCGAGTGCGAGCTAGCGGTTCAGTGACTCCGGAATTGTTCGGTGGCGCTGGAAGCGGGCCCGCTCGCACGGGGCTCGGGCGGCCAGCCGGGCGCCTGATCTAAGTGCGCGTCGATACGGGGGAATCTCCGCTCGTAACTTCCCGCGCCGCGCAAGAGCCTCGTAAACGCTGTCAACGCGCAATAACCGCAAAGCGAGGTAGTCATGGGAAGTAGCCGCGTACTGTTGCTCGGATTAGTGGCGTTGGTGGTGGCGTGCTCGAACGACGAAGTCGCGGTCGACAAGCGGCCCGACGCTGGAACGGTCCTCGACGCTGGCACCATCGCCCCGATCGATTCCGATGGCGACGGCCTGCTCGATGGGGACGAGGCCGCGCGCGGGACCGATCCTGCCAACCCGGACACCGACGGAGACGGGATCAAGGACGGCCAGGAGGTCGCGCAGGGCCTCGACCCGCTCAAGCCGGACTCGGACGCCGACGGCATCTCGGACGCCGACGAGCTTGAAGCCGGCACCAATCCGCTCGAGGCGGACTCGGACGGAGACGGCGTGCGCGACGGCGACGAGCAGCGCGACGGGACGGACCCGCTGAGCGCCGACACCGACGCCGACGGCCTGAGCGACGGCGCGGAGCCGACGCACGGAGCCGATCCCTTGAACCCGGACACCGACGGCGACGGCCTCACCGACGGTGAGGAGGTCGCGCTGGGCACCAGCCCGCTCACGGCCGACAGCGACAACGACGGGGTCAGCGACGCGGACGAGGTCGCCGCCGGCACCAATCCGCTCAACCGCGACACCGACGGCGACGGCCTGACCGACGGCGAGGAGCGCGACCTCGGCACCGACCCGCTGCGCCAGGACACGGACGGCGACGGCCTGAGCGACTGGCAGGAGTTCAAGGCCGGCGTCGACAGCGACGGCGACGGGCTGACCGACGCCGAGGAGGAGGCGCGCGGCAGCAACCCGAACCTCGCCGACACCGACAGCGACGGCCTCAGCGACGCCGACGAGGTGACGCACCGCACCGACCTGACCGACCCGGACACCGACGACGACGGCGTCGAGGACGGCGAGGAGGTCGCCAACGGCACGAACCCGCGCAACCCGGACAGCGACGGCGACGGGCTCAACGATCGCGACGAGCAGGTGCGCGGCACCAACCCGTTGAACCCGGACACCGACGGCGACGGCATCTTCGACGGCGCCGAGATCGCGAACGGCACCGACCCGCTCGCCGCCGACGGCGACGCGGACGGCCTGAGCGACAGCGAGGAGGCCGAGTACGGCACCAATCCCCGCCGGCCCGACACGGATAACGACGGCCTGACCGACGGCGACGAGGTCGCCCGCGGGACCAACCCGCTCGTCGCGGACACCGACGGCGACGGGCTGAACGACGGCCAGGAGATCAGCCTTGGGACCAACCCGCTCGTCGCCGACACCGATGGCGACGGGCTGAGCGACGGCGCTGAAGTGGCGCTGGGCAGCAACCCGCTGCAGGCCGACTCCGACGGCGACGGGCTGAGCGACGGCGCCGAAGTGGAGAACGGCACCGACCCGACCGAGGCCGACTCGGACGGCGACGGCCTGAGCGATTTCGAGGAAGAGGCGCTCGGCACCGACCCGAACAACGGCGACACCGACTTCGACGGCATCTCGGACTCCGATGAGGCGCTCGCGGGCACCGATCCTGCGCGTGCGGACACCGACGGCGACGGGCTGAACGATCGCGACGAGCAGACGCTCGGGACCGACCCGCTCAACCCGGACACCGACGGCGACGGGCTGAGCGACGGCGAAGAGGTCCAGCTCGGGACCTCGCCCACCAACCCCGACAGCGACGGCGACGGCATGAGCGATGGCGCCGAGCACCAGGCCGGCACCAACCCGCTCGAGCCCGACGCCGCGGCCGACCCCGACGGCGACGGCCTCTCCAACGCCGAAGAGCTCGCCAAGGGCACCGACCCCAACGATCCCGACAGCGACGACGACGGGCTGCGCGACGGCGTCGATCCCAACCCGCTGCAGCCCGACGGCGTCGAGGGCGACGCGGACGGCGACGGCCTGCCCGACGCGGTCGACCCCGACCCGAACAATCCGGACACCGACGGCGACGGCCTGCTCGACGGCATCGAGGACGCCAACGGCAACGGCAAGGTCGATCCGAACGAGACCGATCCGCGCAACCCCGACACCGACGGCGACGGCCTGACCGACGGCGAGGAGCGCACGCCGGGTGAGGACGGCGTGGTGACCGACCCGCTCGATCCCGACACCGACGGCGACGGCACGCTCGACGGCGTCGACGACAACCCGACCGTCGCCGATCCCGCCAGCGGCGACGACCGCGACGGCGACGGAGTGCCGGACGAGCTCGACGCCTTCCCCGACGACCCGGATGCCGACGGCGACGGCCTGCTCGACGGCCAGGAAAAC